>JAJRTN010000032.1 GCA_024278275.1 Candidatus Hydrogenedentota bacterium | reverse complement strand
CCCCGGCTGACGAAGGAAACCACCCTGCTGGCGCGGGCCGGCGGCGTAAACCAGAACGCCGGCATGCGGGCCTGCATGATGGTGGCCACGCAGAAGACCGAGCCATGGCGCGAATAGGCCGGCGTCGCCCTGTGCCAATACCTTACCCTGCCGCGCGTGGCCAACAAGGTGTTCGCCAACGCCCAGGTGTATGACATCCCTGCGGTCGCGGCGGTGGCTCCGAAACCCGAAGCCCGTGCGCTTCTGCCCAGGGAGGAATTCGCCTTTCTGCCCCTCGTCAACGTGGCGGGGTATGACGCGCAGAGCCTGAGCGAATTCTGGCCGCTCTGGCAGGGCTACCTGGGAGAAACCCTTTCCCTGGAGGACTTCCTGAGCCGATTGAGCCGGAGTCACCGGAACTCGCTGGCACGGCAGGCGGAAATCTACCGTGATGAATTGGACCGGGATTTCCTGCGGACCCACCTGGGGGAGGACACGCCGTGGGCCGCGCCATGAGAACACGGATTGCCTGGATCTACCTGCTGCCCGCCTTCGCGCTGTTGGGAATCTTTGCCTATTGGCCTTTCCTGCACGCCTTCAAGCTGGCCCTGTACCGCAGCGACGGCCTGGGACTCAACCGTTTCGTGGGCTTCCAAAACTTCATCGACCTGTACCGGGACCCCTTGTTCTGGCACGGCTTCAAGGTCCTGGGGCTTTTCGCCATCGGCCTGCCCCTGCAAATCTTAGGCCCCTTCATCGGCGCGAAACTCATCCACGGCGTCCGGTCGCAACGGGCGGCTTTTTTCTACCGGGCGGTGCTGGTCATCCCCGTGGTGATCCCCATGATGACGGGTATTCTCATCTGGCGGGACTTCTACGGCCCGGAGGGTGCGGTGAACCGGCTGCTTGAGGCGGCCGGCCTGGAGATGCTGAAGACCACCTGGCTCGGAAGCACGTCCACGGTGATCCCCGCCATCATTTTCATGGGGGTGCCCTGGCTGGGAGGCATAAACATGCTTCTCTTTCTCGCGGGATTCATCAACATCCCCAAGAGCCTCTACGAAGCCGCCCGGCTGGATGGCGCGTCGTCCTGGGCCATTGTGCGCCAGGTTGAAATGCCCCTCCTCCTCCCCCAATTCCGCATCGTATCCATCCTATGTTGCCTCGGGCTCATTCAGTCCTACGAGGGCATACTGGTGCTGACGGCGGGCGGACCGGCCAACGCCACACTGGTGCCGGGACTCTATCTCTTCAAGAACTGTTTCGAGTTCGGGCGCCTGGGCTATGCCTCCACCATCGGGCTGGTGCTCTTCGCCCTTTGCCTGGTCCTCACCTTTCTCAACATGACCTTCCTGCGGCGGCGGCAACCATGAAACGGCGCACCTTCATTGGGCGGCACGTCCGCCTGGGCCAAACGGCCCTCCACACGGCCCTCCTGGCGGGGACGGGACTGACCCTCTTTCCCCTGCTGGTCATGGTTGGCATGGCCGCCAAGGATCCCGCGCAGATTTACGCGCGTTTCTGGAATTGGCCCGCGCCCATCCGGTGGGAGAACTTCGCCTTCGGCCTCCGGGTCACGGTGAAATACCTGTTCAACAGCCTGGCCGTGAGCGGCGCCACCTGCGTCCTTACGCTTGTCGTCGCGCTTTTCGCCGCCTATGCCTTCAGCGTGCTCCGTTTTCGCGGGCAACGTTCTTTTTTCGCCGCCATCATCGCGCTCATGATGGTGCCCGGCATTTTGACGCTGGTGCCCCTCTTTCTCACCGTGCGGCAACTGGGCCTACTCAACAGCTACGCGGGGCTCGTGTGGCCCCAGGTGGCCGCGTCGCTACCCATCGCCATTTTTCTCATGAAACATTTCTTTGACGAAATACCGAGGGACCTCTTCGACACCGCCCGGATTGACGGCGCGAGAGAGTGGCAGATTCTGAGGCATGTGGTTCTTCCCCTTTCCATGCCCATCGTGAGCACGGTGGCCATCATCAATGTGCTGGGTTCGTGGAACAATTATGTCTGGCCCCTGCTGGTTGTTCGGGATGAAGCGTTGCGCACCATTCCGCTGGGCCTCGCCTTTCTCGATACGGAGTTTTACCTGCGCCTTCGGCCCGGCATGAGCATGGCCGCCTACACCATGGCCTCCATTCCCATGGTGCTGTTCTTTCTCTTTGCCATGAAAACGTTCATCAAGGGCATGACCAGCGGCGCCATCAAGGGATAAGGGATAATCCATCATGCACCAACACCCTGAACCACGACGAAAACGGCCTGGGGCGTGCCCCGCGGTTGTTCCCGCTTGCCTGGTGTTCCTCTTGTCCACCATGCCGGCCGGCGTCCCGGCAGCCCCCATGCCCCGCCTCTTCCCGCCGGCTTCCCCGCCCGCGGCCGTCCTGGACGTGGTGGATGTACACGGGGAAAAGGATGACCTCAAGCTTGCCGCCACCACCCTTCAGGGCCTGGTGAACCGGGGTGACGAGACCACGGTCTTCCTGTTTCTCTTCGATCCCCAGGGTTCCACGTCCCCTTTCTGGCTCGACCTCCTGCGGCGGCGGGGATATACCCGGGACACGCGGCGGCTCTCCCTGGCGGAATACTTCGACAAGTATCTCGGTCAGGCAAAGGGGTTGGTGGTGTACGACCCGGACCTTCCCGTAACCCTGAACATCGCCACCATGATCGCCGCCGTGGAATCGCGCATGGTGGTGGGGCCGGGGGAAGTGGAGCGCTTCGGAAAGCGCCTGCCCGACGTAAAGGATCTGCGGGGCCGGTGGGATACGAACCTGGAGGCCTACGAATGGGCCTTCAACACGCTCTGGCCGAAACTCCGGCACGACATCCTCGCCGTCTACCACCCGACCCATGCCAGGCACCACCTGCGGGATTACCTGGTGCGCAACCGTATCTTCACCCTCTGGGTGACCGGCAAGGGCCATGACCGGGAGGCCCGCGCCGACCATGGGGCCGAAAGACAATTCGCGGAGCGGGTTCTGGCGGCCACGCCGCCCAACATCCCCATCATCGGCTGGTGGGACGGCGGTTCCCTGGACACAGGCATGACCGAGTACGGCGGGGTGGGGCTGGCCGGTGAATACGGCAAAATCACGGTGGGGAACAATTGGCAGAGCAATCTTTCCCTTTACGCGGGGGTGCCCGTTGACGTGGACCGCCTGATGACGCGCTTTCGCGCGCGAAAGGAAAACACCGGCCCGGCCACGGCGGAACCGGAAAAGGTCTACATCAGCTATGTCTTCATGGAGTCGGGCGATTCCCCGGCCTACTGGCAGCATGTTCAAAAGCGGGTGTGGGACGATGCCGGGCGGGGAACCCTGCCCATCGGCTGGACCATCACGCCCACCCTCTTTGAATTGACGCCGACGGTAGGGGAATGGTTCCTGGACCACGCCACGGCGGATGACCATTTCGTCATGGCCCTGTCGGGCTGGGGCTATTGCCATCCCTACCGCGATTTCATGGGGAAAACGCCCGAGCCCGAGGCCGGGTGGAAGGCCTACCTGGCCTCCACCAGCGCCTGGATGCAATTCATGGACATGGTCGATCTCGCGCTGTATACCGATGCCTGGCGTCCCTTCCGGCGGAACGCGCAGGACGCGACCTCCCGGCGATTCGTCGAGGCCGTCCCCGGGCTTCGGTCGCTCATCCTCGGCATGGGCCGCGACCAGGAGATCACCACGGTATCACCCCATTACCGCCTGGGCGACACGGTGGTCTCCCACGTCTTCACGCGCTGGGATACCAAGAACATCGGGCGAAACGCGGAGAACAACGCCTGGCTGGCGAAAGAAATCCGGACCCAAACGCCCAAGACCCGGCCCGCCTTCATGTTCATCCATCCGCTGAGCTGGTCTTATTATCCCTCGGACCTGGTGGCGGTGACGGAACAGCTTGGCGAGGAATACGTGGCGGTACCGCCGGGCACGTTGACAACGTTCATTGCAAACTCCTTGAGATAAGGCAACAAGCCGCCGGTAATGAAAGCGGCGCCCCCACACACGCCAAGACAAATGCCGGGTGAAAACGCGGCATGGGAGAAGGAAATCATGTACATCCTATTCTCAACCCTATGCCTGGGCTGCCTGGCCATCTCGCTGCCCGCTTTCGGGGAGGAAACGCCGGACTATCGCTGGTGGCCCGTGCAGAAAATCCCGGCCGGTGTCGCACGAACCCACTTCGACCTTTTCGAAAACACGGTCACGGCGGAGGGCAAGACCATTCCGGGTACCCTGGGGCCCGACCACATGCTGGCCCAGTCCCTGGCGGGGCTGGCGGCCCTGGCGGTCAATGAGGAGCGGTTCGACGAAC
Organism: Candidatus Hydrogenedentota bacterium; assembly: GCA_024278275.1. GTDB lineage: Bacteria > Hydrogenedentota > Hydrogenedentia > Hydrogenedentales > JAJRTN01 > JAJRTN01. Next base: position 90,857 of record JAJRTN010000032.1, on the reverse strand, counting down.
TGGTCTGGATCGGCATCAACAGCAGCAGCTACGAGCGGTGGTACGCCGACACCCGGCGCCGCACGGGTTTCGAGGATCGCGGGCGTTTCACGCCCTGGGAACTGGTGGAGCGTTATCGCAGCAAGGGCATTTTCAGGGGCTACATCCTCTACGCCTACGACACCTCCCCGGGCGACAACCCCACCGCGCCGGGCAAGGACGCCGACGAGTCGGTGAACGTGGCCACCTCCATGGCGGGCCTCCTCAAGGGGCTGCTCATCTCTGAAGAACAGGAGGAGCGGGCCAAGGCACTCGGTCTGCAATGCCTGGCCGATGTGCGCGGGAAGAGCGAGACCTGGTGTTTTGAAACCTTCCGGGATCGCTTCAGCCGGCGCTTCATGCTTACCCAGCCGGCGAAGATGCCCAACCTTCGCGCCCTCGCCATCGCCCACCGCATATTCACGGCCCACGGGCTGGACAGTCCCGTGCCGAAGGCCTACGCCCGGCTGGACAAGCCGGGCTCGATTCTCGGCTGGAACGGGTCCGACGAGGGCGGCTTTGTGGCGCAACTCTCCGAATACGGTCATATTCTCCTGCCCAGCAACTGGTCCCTCAATGTGACGGTCACCTCGGCGGGCGCGGACGAAATGGATTGGGCCAGGCCCATCAGGACCTTCGACACCCGGCAAATAGACCTGGACGACAAGGGCGATGCCGTCTCCTTTATCATGACCGACGGCGACAACGTGCAGTGGTTCATGGGGAGTTTCTGCATGGACAAGAACTACTGGGCCAGCCCGGACCACGGGGCCTTCCCTGTCGGGTGGGGCGCCCCTTACGCGGACCTTGACCAGGCCTGTCCCGATGCTAACGCCTACCTGGTGGAAACCCAGCCCGAGACCACGACCCTCAACCTCCACGCGGGCGGGTATTACTACCCGGACCTCCTGGGGAAACGGCTGGACCCCGAGGTGCGGCGCAAGGTCTTGACCACCCACGCAAAACGGTTGAACTACTTTATGAAACGCGCCGGCGGCACGACCCTCATGTTCCTCTGCATGGACCTGGACAGCAAGTGGGCGCGGACCGCCTACGCCATCTTCGCCCGGGAGATCGACCACCTCACCGGCATTTTCGCCATCCAGTACTACCCCTACGAGGGCGGGAACGGGAAGGTTTACTGGGTGAAAAATGCGGCGGGAACGGATATCCCCGTGGTGACGGCCAAGTATGCCATCTGGGCGAACCTGAAACATGAACGGGCGGGCACGCCCGCGAAGATCGCCCGCCTCATCAACGAGGATGCCGCCCGCGAGGAAACGCTCCTGGCGTGGACCACCGTGCATACCTGGTCGGGCTTCAAGAAAACCGACAATGACGACGAAGAGGCGGAAAACGGCCGCTTCGGCCAGGACCCGGCCGCCGTCACCCCCACGCGCTGGTGCGTGGATCGCCTGAAGCCCGCCATTCGTGTCGTGACACCGGAAGAACTGCTTTGGCGGATCCGTTTGCGTGACCGTCCGAAACAAACCCGGAGCATTCTGGAGGCACGGCGATAATGGGTTGGGCAAAGCTGCACGAAGCGGTGATCTTCGGGAAGGCTGGCGGAAAGGTGATCTGGCAACCGCGTATCGGCTGCTGGTACACGGACAAGCGTTTCGCGGGCGAGGCACTGCCGGCGCCCTACGAAGGCATGGCCCTTTTCGACATCTACCGCGCCCTCAACTGCTCGGCTCGGCTCTACGAGTACAACGCCTGTTACCGCCGCATCGAGGACCCCCGCGTCACCTGGACAGAGCGTGACCTGGGGGACGGGCTGGTCGAGCAGCTTATCGAAACCCCTGTGGGACGCCAGACCGCCCGCACGCAGGCCACCGAAAGCAGCCCTTTTCCCCGGCGTATCAAGTGGGAGGTCGCCAGCGAAGAAGAACTGCGCGTGGCCACCTGGCGGGAGGAACACACGGATTGGGCCTGGGACCAAGGCGCCTTCGACCAACTGCAGGCCGACACGGGCGACCTGGGCGCGCCCACCATGTTCATGCCGCGCATGAACGTCCAAAGCCTCTACCTGGAAAAAATGGGCACCGAGGCGGGCATCTACGCCATTTACGAATGGCTCGATGCCGTGGAAGCCTACTTCCGGGCCGTCGAGGCATGTCACGACCGCCTGGTGGAGGTCATTAACACCAGCCCCATCCGCATCATCAATTTCGGCGAAAACGTTCATTCGGGCACCCTTCCGCCCGACCTTTTCCTGCGCTACCATCTGCCCGCCTGTCAGCGGCGCTGCGAAAAACTACACCAGGCGGGCAAGTTCGTATACGCTCACTGGGATGGCGATTGCGGGCCGCTGCTGCCTTATGCCAGGGAAACCGGACTCGACGGCATTGAAGCGATCACGCCGCGGCCGCAGGGCGATGTCACCCTGGAACAGGTGAAAGAAGGGCTGGGCGATGATATGTTCCTGATCGACGGCCTGCCCGCGGTTTATTTCGACGCGACCTACCCGGTGTCCGTACTGGAGGCATGCGTGGAGCGGCTGCTGGCGCTCTTCGCGCCGAAGCTGGTGCTGGGCATTTCCGATGAGTTGTCGTCCACGGGCGACATCGAGCGGGTGCGTGTCGTAGGCGACATGGTCGACATGTACAACGCACGACTTGAGGAAAGAACATAGCCGACCACCGTTGGCGTAAGCGGCTATCCCCGGTGGAAGGCGCTTCCTGTCAGGAAGCGCACCCCCTGTTCACGGGCGTACTCAATGAAGGCACGGTACCACGTGCCCTTGCGGTCGAAGCCCTCTTTCGTGGCCGCGCCATGATCGTGAGAGCAGGTGCTCCAGACCAAATCTTCGGCGGCCACGCGGTCAACCATGCGCATCATGTGATCGGCATAGGTAACGCCCGGAACAGGGTCATTGAAGGCTTCCCAGTAGAAATCATCCTGGTAGTCATGGACCATGAGTTCGGTCACGTCGGGCTTGCCCTGCGCGGCGTAGGTGAAGGGTTGCCATTCGAGGGGAACCGGCTGGCCGTCGGTTTCATTGCGCGCGAAGGTTCGCAGAAAACGGAAGCCATGGCGGTACACCAGGTCGAGAAGATCGGGCCGGTCGCCCAGGCCCCGGTAGTAGCCCCAAGGGCCGGTGAGACCCCGGGCCGGGCGGCCGAGGATATCCTGAAAGGTCCGCTGACAGCGTTCCAGGTCGGCATCCAACTCGGCGGGGGTGACGCAATCCTGGAAGAAGTAGTCCGTGGCCCCGTGGATGGTCTTGCCCTCGGGGATCTTCATCCAGATGGCTTTCATGATGACGTGGTCATAGGTGTGGGCCTGGAGGTCGATGAGGGGGTGCGCCTCGACTTCGCGGAAGGCGTCGGGGTGCGCCGCCAGGGTGGCGCCGGTGACGTACCACGTAACCGGAACGCCCAGGTCTTCGAACAGGGGAACGCCATGACGGATGAACCCCGCCGCGTTTTCATCGGGTGACTCGACATCAATGCCAAAGAGAATCGTTCCCGGCATGGCGTTCTCCTTTCATGCGGTACTATTGGGCGCATGGGATAGGTTCTGAAACAACAAGGATCAAACAGAGGCCATTGTGACGGGCATCTGAGGAAGATGCAAGGCGAATTCCGGAATTAAAAGGACGAGGCCGGGCGCTGGGGAGACGCCCGGCCTCTGGAGGGGATAGGCCGGGCGTTGCACCCGGCCGGTGGCTCAGCGCCACATTAGGCCGCTTGGGACATGACAGGTTGGAATGAAAGCCCGTCATCTTTCTTATCTATCTTTACATGAGCATCCTCGGCGACACGGCCGGAGATGATCTCCATGGCCAACGGGTCCAGCACCATGCGCTGGATGGCCCGCTTGAGGGGCCGCGCACCGTAGACCGGGTCGAAGCCGTGTTCAGCCAGCAGGTCTTTCGCGGCATCGGTCAGCTCCAGCCGCAGCCGCTTGTCCTTCAGCCGCTTCGAGAGCATGCCGATCTGAACGTCCACGATGCGGCGAATGTCCTCCCGCGTCAACGGGTGGAACATGACCACGTCGTCGATACGGTTCAGGAACTCGGGCCGGAAGTGGGCGTTGAGGGCCGCCATGAGGGCGCTTTCCTTTTCCTCGCTGCTGGAACCTTCGTGTCCGAAGACCTCGCTGCCGATGTTGGAGGTCATGATGACCACCGTGTTCCGGAAGTCCACCGTCCGTCCCTGGCTGTCCGTGAGGCGTCCGTCGTCCAGCAACTGCAAAAGGACGTTGAACACCTCGGGGTGGGCTTTCTCGATCTCGTCGAAAAGAATCACGCTGTAAGGCCGCCGGCGAACCGCCTCGGTGAGCTGACCGCCTTCTTCGTGGCCCACGTAGCCCGGGGGCGCGCCGATAAGCCGCGAGACCGCGTGCTTCTCCATGTACTCCGACATGTCGATGCGCACCATGGCCTGCTCGTCGTCGAAAAGGAATTCGGCCAGGGCCCGTGCCAGCTCGGTCTTGCCCACGCCCGTGGGCCCCATGAAGATAAAGGACCCGATGGGGCGATTGGGCTCCTTGAGACCCGCCCGTGCGCGGCGCACGGCGTCCGAGACGGCGCGAATGCCTTCCGCCTGGCCGATCACCCGTTTTCCGAGACGTTCTTCCATCCTGGTCAACCGTTCCGTTTCGCCTTCGAGCAGTTTTTCCATGGGGATGCCCGTCCAACTCGAAATGATGGCGGACACATGCTGTTCGGTCACGTCCTCACTGAGGAAAGCGCCTTCGCGCTGGACTTCGGCGAGCTGTTTATTCTGTTGCTCCAATTGTGTATTCAACTCGTGCAGGGTTCCATAGCGGATCTCGGCCACCTTGGCCAGATCGCCCGCGCGTTCGGCGATTTCCGCCTCGCGCCGGGCCTCTTCAATGGCCTCGTTCGTGGCGCGAAGGGCGTCTATCACCTCTTTCTCCGCCTGCCACTGGGCCTTCTTGGCGGCCAGTGCTTCCCGAAGGTTCGCCATCTCCTCTTCGATGGCCCTGCGCCGTTCCTTGCCCAGGGCGGTCTTCTCTTTCTTCAACGCAAGGTGCTCCACCTCAAGTTGACGAATGTGGCGATCCATCACGTCGATTTCGTAGGGCATGCTGTCGATCTCGATGCGCAGTCGCGAGGCCGCCTCGTCCACCAGGTCGATGGCCTTGTCCGGGAGAAAGCGGTCGGCGATATAGCGATGGCTCAGGGCCGCCGCGGCCACCAACGCTTCATCCTGAATCCGGACCCCGTGGTGTACCTCGTAACGTTCCTTGAGTCCCCGGAGGATGGCAATGGTGCTCTCCAAATCGGGCTCGCCCACGTAAACGGGCTGGAAGCGCCGCTCCAGGGCCGCATCTTTCTCGATGTACTTGCGGTACTCGTTCAGGGTGGTGGCGCCGATGCAATGCAACTCACCCCGCGCCAGGGCCGGCTTCAACATGTTCGAGGCGTCCATGGACCCCTCGGCCGCGCCCGCGCCCACGATGGTGTGCATCTCGTCGATGAAGAGCAGCACCTCCCCGTCCGATTCCTCCACCGCCGCCAACACGGCTTTCAGGCGCTCCTCGAACTCACCGCGAAACTTCGCCCCGGCCACCAGCGCGGCCAGGTCCAGGGTGGCGACACGCTTGTCCTTCAAACCTTCCGGCACGTCGCCCGCGACGATCCGCTGGGCCAGGCCCTCCACGATGGCGGTCTTGCCCACGCCCGGTTCACCGATGAGCACGGGGTTGTTTTTCGTGCGCCGCGAAAGCACCTGGATCACCCGCCGCACCTCTTCGTCGCGGCCGATGACGGGATCCAGTTTGCCCGCCCGCGCGAGTTGGGTCAGGTCGCGGCTGTACTTGTTCAGCGCGTCGTAGGTGGTCTCCGCGTTGGGATCGGTGACCCGCTGGGAGCCCCGCACTTCGCGCAACGCGGTGAGCACGTCGTCCCTGGTTACGCCCAGGTCCTTCAACAAGCGCGCGGCTTCGCCCCGGCCCTCTTCGAGGATGCCCAGCAGGATATGCTCCGTGCTCAGGTACTCGTCCTGCAAACGGTGGGCCGCTTTCCAGGCGGCATTGAGAACCCGCTGGGCCTCCGGGCCAAGGCCGGGCTCCTGCGTGCCCCCTGAAATACGCGGCGCCCGGTCAAGCGCTTCCAACAACGGCCCTTGAACCTGATCCGCGGACACACCCAAACGTTTGAGAATCGTGGCGACAACCCCCTGGTCCTGTTCAACCAACGCGGCCAGGAGGTGGAGCGGTGTCACTTCCGGGTGCCCGGCCTGGGTCGCTTGTTCAACCGCCTCCGACAGGGCTTCCCGGGTTTTGATCGTAAGTTTATCAAATCGCATGGCAGATACTCCTTTCCATTCATAAGGAAAGAAGAGCCAATACCATGCCATTTGTTCAGGTGTTGATATGTAAAGACTTACGAAAGAATCCCCACGTGGGGTGTTGCATTATGATTCCGGGGCGCTCCAAAATAAAACAGCTTATTAAGGCTGAGCGTACACGGAAACTGTGTTTACGATGGCCCTGCACGGGACATTCGCGCCCCCCCCCCCACGCCCGCCTCCCCCCGGGGGGAAAACACGCCCGCTCGACAGGCAGGCGGGAGCCTTGTCCCGGCCCCCGGCCGCCCAGGGCAAGCGACATGGGTACCTCGTGAACGGGCAGTCGTGAAAGAGGAAGGAAACAGGCCGGACAACATGCGTTTTCTCAGGATGGTCCGAAAAAAACCGCCGTCCCGCGCACTTGCGGGACGGCGGTCATGGATCTCAGTGGCTAACGAAGGGCCGAAGGATCAGCCGGAGCCCTGGGAATTAGCCTGCCAGACGCCGAACACGTCGCTGCTGTAGGGGAACGTGCCGACTTGGGCCGAGAGGTCCGTGGGCGGGGTCTCGACGCCGGGGTACTTCAGGAATTCAACATGACCGTCCATGAAGAGCACGTTGCCGCCACCGGGCACATGGTTGAAGTTCATGGCCGAGGCCTTGAGGGCGGGATGCCCGCCGGCATAACCCGGCGCGGGGGGCTGGCCGGAGATGGAATCCCACATGACGGCAATGTTGCTCTGTGCCATGTTGCCGGCGGCCGGGTTGTTGATGTCGGTGATGAAGAAACGCTCGACGCCTTCCTTCACGCGGATGATGGTCGTGTTCATGACCCCGTCACTGCCGAAGGCCGCGCCGGCGGGATAGCCAATCGGACCGCTCGAAGCAGCCCAGTCGTTGGTCTGGATTAGATCGCCGCTTGGGGGCTCATGCACTTGGATGGTGCGTGCGCCACACGCGGAATCGGCGGGGAGCGCCAGGTCGCGGGTGGCCGGGTTCTGTTTGAAGTAGTGGGAGATCATCCCGAATTCAACGCCCTGCAAAGTAAGCCAGGCCTGGGCCACATAAGCGGGATATACATAGGAACGGGGAAGGGCGGCGAGATAGTGCAGGCACTCCTTGTCTTCGCGCGTGCCCGGGTTGGAGGCACGTGCGGTGGCCTTCTCCCAAATGTCCATGGGATCACCCGACGGCATGCGCGTGGCCGCCAACGAGTCAATCGCACCCGAGTCGGACGGGCAAAGCGCGATGGCATAGTCCGTCCAGTAGTCGGGATAGACATCTGCGGAATTAACCCAGAGCGCCCAAGTGGCCTTGGAATTCCGCGGGAACGCGCCCCGGTTCTCATTGCTGTACATCTTGAAGATGAGGCCCCATTGCTTCAGATTATTGGCGCAACTGGCACGGCGGGCGGCTTCACGCGCGCGGGCCAGCGCAGGCAGCAGGATCGCCGCCAGAATGCCGATGATGGCAATGACCACCAACAGCTCGATAAGGGTAAAACCACGGGATCTGGATTTCATCGGGTAATTCCTCTCGTTAGATTTAAGCCATACAACTACATTCTCACGACACAAGATTCGAGGGTGGTGGAACGCCCAAACGGTTCGCTGTCATGCTCTCCTTTCCGCCCCGGCCAATCCCCGGGGACTCAACGGACTGTTCGCGATTCCACCTACACAAAAACAAAGATGGATTCTGCGGGATGCCTGCATCCAATGTCAAATTATTCAAGTTCCGGAAATCCCGCAGGCCAAAGAGAATTAATACCGATATTTTCAATAAAAAACCTTTCATGATCAGCCGAAGAGCGGGGAAGAAGAAAGAGAGGGAGAAAACATGAATACTTTCAGCTCATTGTTTATACAATTTTTTGAGGCCCCGTGGCTTCCCGGTTGCATGATGAGGGAAAAAAACCGCGTTGTCCCGAATGTTCAACCGAACCGGGAAAGCAAAAGACATTCGGCAGTTCATCAGCGAGACGCCGTAGCCCGCCCTGCCTTTTCGCTGCCCTGACGCCCCCCGCCGGTCCAACGCGGTGGACCGATTCGACAAACGGGTCTCGGCCACGACACGGGCTTTATGCACCCCGTGGGCAAAAAGGAAGAGGGGCCTGGTCGGTAAACCAAACCGGCCAAGCCCCTTCATCTGCCTCAAGCCTTAACGATGAAACCCCGTATCCGTCCCGGCCTCAACCATCGCCGTGGGAGGTAGCCTGCCAGGATTCACCCACACCGAGACCACGATTGTCGTCGCTGGCCGCGTCGTAGGGGAACTTGGTGGGGTATTTCAGGAATTCCGCGTGTCCGTCCATGTACATGACGTTACCGCCGCCGGGTACATGGTTGAAGTTCAGCGAACTCTTCACGCGTTGCACCGCGCCACCGTCGAAATTGGCACCTTCGCCGGAGACCACGTCCCACATGACCGGGATGGTGCTTTGGGACTGGGCACCGGCCGCGGGATTATTGATGTCGGTGATGAAGAAGCGCTCGACCCCTTCCTTGATGCGCGTAATCGTGCCGTTCAATTCGCCGTCACTGCCACTTGCGGCACCGCTGGGGTAGCCGGGCGTGCCGGTGCTGGCGCTCCAGTTGCTCACCGCGCTGAAATCGGCGTCGGTCGGCGGATACAGCATCTGTATGCCGCGCGCGCCACAGGCCGTTTGATCGGACACACTGAACCACTGCTGCCCGGCGGGCTGCTTGAAGAAGTAGCTGGTGATACCAAATTCGATTCCCTGCATGGCCCACCAATCGGAGGTAACATAGCCGGGGTATACGTAGGAGCGTGGGATCGACGCGAGGTAGTGCAGGCAGTACTGATCTTCCAGGTTACCCGAACTCGCCTTGCGTGTCGCCTCATCCCATACATCCAAGGCATCGCCGGTCGGCATGCGGGCCGCGGCAAGACCTTTGATGGCACCCGAATCGGAGGGGCATATGGCGATGGCATAGTCGGTCCAGTAGTCCGGATAAATATCGCGGGATTCCACAAAGAGCCACCAGGTGGTGGATGACTGACGCGGGAATTTCCCCCTGTTCTCACTGCTGTACATCTTGAAAATGAGCGCCCATTGCTTCAGGTTGTTGGCACAGGAAGCGCGGCGGGCGGCCTCGCGGGCCCGTGCCAAAGCAGGCAGCAGAATCGCCGCCAGAATACCGATAATAGCGATGACCACCAGCAGTTCGATAAGCGTAAAGCCTTTTCGTCTCATGATTATCACTCCTTTTTGAAGTAGTTTGAATGGATGAACACACACCTGTGGGATTCAGGCCCGTACATGGACCACATTGCCATGGTTTATCTTGCCCTGCACCTCCTTTCCGAATGAATGGTCCAAAAACGAAAACGAACCGATTTGTTCAACAATACTGTTTCGTATGAACAAACCAAACAATCGCAGTTTTATTATGATCCACTCCCGGTCAAATGTCAACACCACATCCTTTATATTTCACTAGGGGGTATCTTCATGTCAGTAGTGCCCAGGGAACCCCAGGGGAAAGAGTCCATTGTACACACGATTCACGTTATGTATACTCCGACGTGGGAGGACAGCATGCACCCAACACTTGCGGGGCGTGTCGCGGACCGCGTGGCACGTGACTATATCCTCTCCGGTCAGTTATCGGAGGGTGAGCGCCTACCGAGCATTCGTCGGCTGGTGGAAGAGTACGGCGCGTCGCTGGCCACGGTGGCCCAGGCCCTCGGTTTGCTCGAAGAGCGGGGCATCGTTACGAAACGCGCGGGCAGCGGTTGTTACGTGGGGCCCGGCGGGCGTGATGGCGCGCAGCCCAAACTGCCGCGTTTGCTGGGGCTGGTAGGCCCGCCCTTCGAACAATCGGAAGTAAGCACGCGGCTTCTGGCGGGGGTGCAGCGCGCGGCGCACCGCCACGGTTGCCAACTGCTGGTGGCCTCCCACAGCTCGGGATACAAGCGGGAACGTGATCACATCGCGCAAATGCTGGCCGGGGGATGCGAAGCCATCATATTGAGTCCCTGCCAGAGAACACCCGAGGACGTGGAACACGACTATCTTATCCATGACTTTCCCGAGGCCTGCATCATCATCGTGGACATGGGTCTGCCGGAGCAGGGACGGATCCAGGTGCTTTTCGACAACTTTGCCGCGGGCTACGAGATGGCCTGCTACCTGATCCGGCAGGGGCACCGGCACATCGCCTTTGTTCGTGCCCATCACGGCGGAAAACGCTACCTGTGGCGCTCGGTGGAAGACCGCCAGTTGGGGTACCTGCTGGCCCTGCGCGAGCATGGCATCGTGCCCCGGCCGCAAGACAGTTGGCTGCTGGAACTGAACTCGACGTGGGCCGACGCGGAAGGCACGCCGTGCGCCGATATCCACGAGAAGCTGAGGTGGTGGCGTGAGCAGCCGGAACGGCCGACCGCGGTCATGGGGCATTCCGACGATTTCACCGTGCCCGCCATCAAGGCGGCGCGCGAACTGGGCATCGACGTACCGGATGAGTTGATCATCACCGGTTTCGACAACCTGGCCATCGGCACGTTTATAACCCCGCCCTTCCCGACGACCCGGGCCGATTTTGAACTGGCGGGGGAAAAGGCCGTGCAGTTGGCGCTGCAACACGCCCATGGCAACGTACCGGATCAAACCACGTATGTTTTGCCTGTCCCGCTGGTTCTCCGGGATGAGTTTCACAAACCCGCCTTTCAACCCAGGCAGGCGGCGGAGCGTGTCCGCTGAGCCGTCCGGGATAGGCGTGCGCAACAGGAAACGGGTGAAGTATCGGGGCCGGGCTCTTGGCCAACGCGACGCTATCGGCGCCGCCCTAACCTATCATCCCGAACCTTTCCAAGGTTGGCGCCGATTCCCACGAAAGCTATGCTCCGAAACATGGGAAAGGTCGGGGCCTTTCCCCCTGGCCCGGACTGGCCGGAACCCGGTTTTCATCTCCATGACGAACCGTGGTTCCAACGAAAAGGTCAAGGTGCTGCCCCTATCATGGAGCCCCGATTTCGCGGGGATGACGGTTGGTCGTGGCATGGACGGCTGTAACAATTCTTGGTTCCGGCTACGCCGGGGGGGGAATGTGGCACATAAGAAAAGACGGAAACCTTGACAACGAAACAGCCTCCCCTGGAAGGGGCCATGGTGGGCCAAGGCCCACCGTAGGGAACAAATAATCCTTGTCGGCCGTCATGCGGCGCATGGTAGGGACAGGCTCCTGCTTGTCCGTTGACCGAAGCGGGCGAAATGTCCGGGTCAGCCGGAACATACATGACAGCGGAACCGTGCGCGTGCCACGGGTGGCACATAAGTTGTATTCCCGATTTCGCAAATGCCTCGAAGAGATCCCCCATTCCGTAGATACTTCCGAAGATGGTATAGTCACCAGCGTGGTCCCCGTGGCGGACGGGGTCGTATCAGGCGTGCTGAAAAAAGGCGAAATCGTCCCTGGAATAGTCTATACTTACCGGTCGTTAATAGTGCTGTACGATTCCGAGGCCGGCGGACGCCCCACGGGGAAGACGCCATAAACAATGAGGCGATTACCATGAGTGCGGAGAACAAGGCGAAAGAGCAGGCCATGGACCTGGCCGAGGCGGCGCGTCAGCAAACCTGGGAAGCCCCCAGTTTCACGGCGGAACTGTTCCGGGGTGATTTTCGCTGGGATTTGCTGCATCCTTTCCCCGTGCAGGACGAAGAAGACAGGCGCGTGGGTGACGAGTTGATCGCGCGGATTCGTCGGGTTTTCGACGAGCACCTTGATCCCATCGCGGTGGACGAGTCCCGGGAGTACCCGAAGGAGGTGCTGGACAAGCTCATTGAGATCGGGGTCTTCGGCATGAAAATCCCCAAGGAATACGGGGGGCTGGGCCTCTCCCAGACCAACTATGCCCGCGCCCTCTCTTTCATGGGGAGCTACTGCCAGAGTACCGTGACCTGGATCTCGGCTCACCAGAGCATCGGCGCGCCCCAGCCCCTCAAGCTCTTCGGCACGGAGGAGCAGAAGAAAACGTTTCTGCCCCGCCTGGCCCGGGGCGCCATTTCCGCCTTCGCCCTCACCGAGCCGGACGTGGGATCGGACCCGGGGAAGATGGCCACCACGGCCACGCCTTCCGAGGATGGAAGCCACTATATTCTCAATGGGCGGAAGCTGTGGACCACGAACGGTCCCGACGCGGAACTCATCGTGGTCATGGCCTGTACGCCACCGATCATCAAGCGCGGCAAGGAGATCCCCCAAATCACGGCCTTCATCGTGGAGATGGACAGCCCGGGCGTCAGCACCCGCCACCGTTGTGATTTCATGGGGCTGCGCGGCCTCTCCAACGGTGAGCTGTGTTTTGAAAACGTGAAAGTGCCCGCCGAAAACATCATCGGCAAAACCGGGCAGGGCCTCAAGATCGCCCTCACCACGCTCAACACGGGCCGCCTCGGCATACCCGCCGCGTCCGCCGGCGCCTGCAAGAAGCTCCTGCTCGAATGCGAGCGGTGGACCAACTACCGGGTCCAGTGGGGCGCGCCCATCGGCAAACACCAGGCCGTGGCGAAGAAGACGGCCACCATGGCCGCCAACACCTTTGCCATGGAGAGCCTGGTGCGCATGTGCTGCTCCCTCGCCGACCATGAAAACGCCGACATCCGCCTCGAAGCGGCCGCGGCGAAGTATTTCTGCACCGAGACGGCCTGGCGTATCATGGACGACTTCATGCAGGTGCGCGGGGGGCGGGGCTACGAGACGGAGACCTCCCTGTACCGGCGGGGCAGCCGTCCCGTGCCCGCCGAGCGTTTCCTGCGGGACAGCCGGATCGGCCGCATCTTCGAGGGGTCGAGCGAAGTGATGCACCTCATCATGGCCCGGGAGGCCATGGACACGCACTTCAAGCTGCTCATGCCCATCATTCAGCCCAAGCCGGGGCAGTCCGGCGGCTTGTTTCACCATCTTTGGAAAGCCCTCAAGTTTTACGCCCTGTGGTATCCCAAGACCTGGATGCCTCTTTTCATCGACTTCAACGTGTCCCATCTTGAAACGAACAACCGGCGTCACCTGGCTTTCGCCGCGAAGACCGCCCGGCGTTTGGCCCGGTCGCTCTTCCACACCATGGCCCGGTATGGCGCCAAGCTTGAATACGAACAGCTCATCCTCGGAAACTACGTCGAGATCGGCGTGGACCTCTTCGTCATGGGCGCGGTGCTGGCCCAGGCTGAACAACGCGCTTCGGAGAAGCCCAACGACCGCACCCCCCAGGATCTGGCGGACCTCTTCTGCAGGGAAGCACGTCGCCGCATCGCCCACAATTTCGCGGCAGTGAAGCACAATCACAATCACCTGATGGGCAAGATGTCCCGGGCCCTCATGGGAGGGAAATACCAGTGGCTCTCCTCCGACATCTACGAAGACCTGCCCCCCAGGTACCGTGACTACGACCGCCGGAAACCCCAGGCCGAGGCCCAAGAGGCAGCTCATCCGGATTAGGGTATGTCCGGAAGTCCCTCATCGCGCATGGGGCTGTCTTCAGCACCGAAGGCGCCGTGAGCGATTACAGCATTGTCTTTTGGCAAATGGCATTGGTAGGCTGACAACGCCGTATGCCATGGGAACGTTCCGCCGGGAGACGATGACATGCCACGTATGACCATGCTGGGAATGGTATTGCTGGGCGCCGCCACCACGGCAGCCGCCCGGGAATCAAACACCGTGACCGTGACGCCACGGGACACGGGGGTGGCACTGGTCAACCCGGGCATGGGATGGACCCTCCACTATTACTCGAACATCCCCCGGAATTACGGGTGGAAACTGGCACCCTCCGACACGGTGGACGATTTTCCCGGACTCTCGGTGGTCTACCTCCGCATCCCGTGGAGCTATATCGAGCAGGAGGAGGGCGTGTTTACGTGGAACGTTCTCGACACCCCGGCGCAGCGGTGGATTGAGAAGGGGAAGCAGGTCGCCTTTCGTATCACCTGTTCCGAGTCGTGGATGGAATGGGCCACGCCGAAATGGGTGCATGACGCGGGGGCGAAAGGGCTGCGCTTCAAGCCCGGTCCCGGTGTGCGGAAAGACGGGCCGTTCTGGGAGCCGGATTATGGCGACCCGGTCTTCCTGGAAAAACTCGATCATTTTCTGGAGGCCATGGCCCGGCGCTACGACGGCAACCCCAACGTGGCCTTCGTGGATATCGGCACCTACGGGGTGTGGGGCGAGGCCCATACCTGGTCGAGCACGCGCGTCGATTATCCCCTGGAGGTGAAGAAAGCCCACATTGATCTGCATGTGAAGCATTTCAAGCACACCCAGCTCGCGCTGAGTGACGACGCCGCCGGGCCGCAGGCACCGGGCGCGCACCACGCGATAACCGACTACGCCCTGTCCAGGGGGGTCACCCTGCGCGACGACAGCATCTGTGTTCAGCCGCCGCCCAACTCGTGGTACCACGACGCCATGGCGCGGCTCTTCGCGCCGCACTTTCCGGTTATCCTCGAACACGAGCATTACGGTTCCTCGAAGAGCAAGGGGACGTGGGGAGACGGTTCATTGCTCCTGAAAGCGGTGGAGGATTACCGCGCGAGCTACCTGTCCATCCACTGGTGGCCCCGCATTGAACTGGAGGAAAACCGCGACATCATCGACCGGATCAACCGGCGCATGGGCTATCGCCTGCAACTGCGCAAAGCCACGTGGCCGAAACGCGTCGCCCTGGGCGAATCTTTTGAGATCACCAGCGAATGGACCAACGCGGGGGTGGCGCCCTGTTATCCCGGCGGCTTCGTGGCCTACACCTTGAAGGACGGGGACGGCGGTATCGTCGCCGTGCTGGTGGACGAGTCGCACGATGTGCGTGTCCTGGAAAACGGGCCGCCGGACGGGGCCCCGGCCCTCCCCTTCCCAAGCACCTTCACCATCGGGCGCGAAGTGGGCGGCGCGATTCAAACGGTGCGCTTTGCGCCCAACACCCGACCGGGACGGTATAACGTCTATGTATCCGTGGGCCGGCGGGATGGCACACCGGTCATCGCCCTGCCGCTGGCGGGGGAAGACGGGCATCGGCGCTATCGCCTGGGCGAGATGGAGATCACCGGCAGGCCCGGACAATTCGAGGTCGCCGTGGCATCCCTGGCCGTGCGGGACAAGACGGTGGTGGCGCACCTGGTTTGGACCATTCACGAGCCGTTACCCGAAAACACCGAACCCTTCGGCCACGTCGAGGTGGACGGCAAGCTGGTGGGTTTCGGGCGCGTCGAGGGAGCAACGGAAGAAGCATGGCGCACGCCGGGTACGGTCTCATCGCAAATGCTTTTCCCCATCCCGGGAGACCTTCGCGGCGCCACGGCCACGCTGGCCGCCGGCCTGTGGGTGCCCGGCGACAAAAGTCTCCCCCTGGAGCGCCTGCGTCCCACGGACGCCTCCGGTGACCGGCGGGTGACCTTGGGAACGCTGACGGTCGACAGGGCGGAAAAAGCAGCGGTGCAGCGGGCGCGATAACCAACCATCACGCCATCATCATGCTCGAAGGACCGAATCGAACCTTTGAAGGCAATGTAGCCTGCCGGGCGACGGCGGGCGACAATTCGGTTTGCAGCACTTTGCCGCCCTATGTTAAGATCCTTCTTCGCCGTGGGGAGCTTGGTGGTGTGCGTGAGTGGTGTCGGTAAGCACCTTGCGGCAACCCAATGTTCCCTGTCTTGGATTGCGGGGCCGGGCCGCTTTGGCGGTTCGGATCCGTTTTTCCCGTGGGCCGCCTTGAGGTGGCCGATTCCCTTTGAGTAACGCCGGGCGAGTGGCGGAATTGGCAGACGCGCTAGATTTAGGTTCTAGTACCTGACCGGTGTGCGGGTTCAAGTCCCGCCTCGCCCACCAAACCGTAGAGTAAAGAGCACGATGAGCGAGAACAACGAAGTCACCGGGACCACCGAAGAGACGGCCGAGGCCGTCGTGGACGAAACGACGGAGACCGTCGAGGAAGATGCGGCCGAAGTCGAGGCGTTGGAAGGGGCCGAGAACGAATTTGAGTTCGTCGAAGATCCGGCTTTTGACATCGACTACAAAGGTGACTGCGCCTATGAAGTCAAGGTAAGCGTGCCTGCCGCCAACACGGCCACGCAGATGACCAAGTTGCTGGACGAGTTGCAGGAACAGGCCGAACTCCCCGGATTTAGCAAAGGTCGCGCTCCCCGCAAGCTCGTGGAAAACAAGTTTGGCAAGGCCGCCCGTGGCGATGCGACCGAAAAAGTGGTGGGCGCCACGGTCCGAAAACTCTTCGAAAGCGAAGAGCTCAAGCCGCTTGCCTTCCCCGATATTGACGGTCTGGAAGATGCCCTGGACCAACCCGAAGACCAGCCCCTTGAGTTCACGCTGAAGTTCGAGGTTACTCCCCGCTGTACTCTGGGGGAATACAAGGGAATAGCGGTTGAACGCCCCGTGGTGAAGGTTGAAGAGGCGGATGTTCAGCGTACCATCGACGGAGTTCGCGAGCGTTACGCCACCTTTGAAACCGTCGAAAACGCGGAAGCCGCCGAGGGCGACCAAGTCGTTATCGACTTCAAAGGTAGCATCAACGGCGAAGTTTTCGCCGGTGGTTCAGCCGAGAATTACCCCTATGTCCTGGGTTCCGGGCGTTTTTTCGAGGAATTCGAGGAGGCTTTGAAGGGTACGAAAGCCGGTGACGAACTCACCTGCCAGGTCCCTTTCCCGGAAGATTACAGCAATGCGGAACTCGCCGGGAAAACCGCCGATTTTGCCATTACGGTGCATGAAATAAAACGTAAAGTGCTGCCCGCTTTCGACGACGACTTCGCCAAGCAGGCCGGCTTCGACTGTGCCGAAGACTTTCGCGAACGTATTGAAACGGAGTTGCGCGAGGGTTCCCTGGCCCAGAGCAACGCCATTGCCGAAAACAACGCCATCGCCAAAATCGTCGAGACCAGCACCTTCGAACTGCCCAAGTCGCTCGTGGACTCCTCTGCCGAGGAGTATTACCAGCAGGAAGTGCGCCGCCTCTCCACGCTGTTGAATGTGTCCCCCTCGGAACTCAAGGAACGCGAAGAGGATATACGTAAGGATGCCCGCGAAAACGCCATCCGGGAAATCAAGAGTTATGTCGTGGTGAACGAAGTCGCCGCGGCGGAAAACATCGAGATCACGGAAGAAGACTTCGAGCAGGAAGCCAGTAATATCCTGCAACGTACCGGGATGGGCATGGAGGTGGTCCAGCAATACCTGGCCCAGGCCGAGCAGCGCGACCGTTACGAAAGCCGCATCTACCGCCGGAAAGCCCTTGCCGCCATCATGGATAACGCAAAGGTGACCGATAAAGAAGTCAGCCGGGATGAGCTGTATAAGGAAGACGATGATAAGGAAGACGATGAATAGTATGGGTATTGGCGATATGCCGGGACGGGGCCCCGGGGACCAGCCGCGTAATTCCGCGATGGACCCCCGGATGATCACCATCTACGAGCAGACGAGCCGGGGGGAGCGCCCCTACGACATCTATTCCAAGCTGCTTGCCGACCGAATCATTTTCCTGGGCATGCCCATCGACGATTACGTTTCGAACTACGTGATAGCCCAGTTGCTTTTCCTCGAGGCGGACGACCCCGACAAGGATATCAATCTCTATATCAACAGTCCGGGCGGCAGTGTCACGGCCGGCCTCGCCATCTATGACACCATGCAGTTCATCAAGCCCGAAATAACCACCATCTGCCTTGGCCAGGCCGCCAGCATGGCCGCGGTTCTCATGGCCGCGGGCACCCCGGGAAAACGGCTGGCCCTGCCCTACAGCCGCTTTCTCCTCCACCAGATCATGGGAGGGGTTCAAGGTCAGGCGACGGACATCGACATCCAGGCCCAGGAAATCGTGCGTATTGGCGAGATGATCGATGAGATCCTGGTCAAGCACACCGGCCAGGATCAAGCCCGGATCGCCGCCGACAGCGACCGTGATTTCTTCATGAGCGCCGCCGAAGCGAAAGATTATGGCATCATCGACGAAGTGCTGGTGCGTAAGTAGTCCCCGCGCCCCTTGGGCATCGGTGACATAAGGGTGTTTTTCATGCCTTCCTGTGGCGGTTGTGCTGAAAAACGCCTTTTCGCCTGTGACACCCCGTGGCGCTTCCTTGACGATATTCGTTTTGGCTGGCAAAATAGGAAAAGACACAGGGTGGCCGGCAAAGATTATTGTTGACAGAATTGCCCGTATACTGCTATATTTGGCAACGGAAATTTCACGAACATTCTTTTGCTGGAACACGTTTTTGTTGCTGAGTCATCCTGGCGGCCGTGGCGAAAACGCCCGAGCACCAGGATGTTTTGCCGTCTCGTTGAGACGTTGCTTTTGGTCATAGTACTAGCGCACCGGAGATACGCATGGCTCCCCAGCGAACGCGAAATGATGTGCCCACCTGCTCATTCTGTGGCAAACGTCACGACGAAGTCAGCAAACTCATCGCGGGACCCGACGTCAACATCTGCGACGAATGTGTCAACCTTTGCAGTGAGATCGTGGCGGAGGAGCGTGCCCGGAAAACACCCGACCGGGCGATGACGGTGCCCACCCCGAAGGCCATCAAGGAATTCCTCGACCAGTACGTCATCGGCCAGGAACGGGCCAAGCGTGTCCTTTCCGTCGCGGTCCACAACCATTACAAACGCATTTCGGCCGGCGGCGAGATTGACGGCGTGGAGATTCAGAAATCAAACGTGCTTCTCATCGGTCCTTCGGGCTGCGGCAAGACCCTGCTTGCGGAGACTTTGGCGCGACTGTTGGACGTGCCTTTCGCGGTGGTCGACGCCACCACCCTCACCGAGGCCGGCTATGTGGGGGATGACGTGGAAAACGTTATCCTGAAACTGCTGCAAAATGCCGATTTTGATCCCAACCGTGCCGAATTGGGTATTGTGTACGTGGACGAGATCGACAAGATAGCCCGCAAGAGCGACAGTCCGTCCATTACCCGCGACGTGTCGGGGGAAGGGGTACAGCAGGCCCTGCTGAAACTGCTGGAAGGCACCGTGGCCAATGTTCCCCCCCAGGGGGGCCGCAAGCACCCGCAGCAGGAGTGCATCCTGGTGGATACGACCAATATCCTCTTTATTTGCGGCGGTGCTTTCAACGGGCTGGAGCAGATCATCCAGCGGCGTGTGGACAAAAAGGTCATTGGTTTTACCGCCGACATCAAGGGCAGGCGCGAGATGCGCGAGGGGGACATCCTCGCGGAAGTCCGGCCCGAAGACCTCATCAAGTACGGCATGATTCCCGAGTTTTCGGGGCGTTTACCCGTACTCGCCTCCCTGCGGGAACTGTCCACCAAGGATCTCATGCGGGTGCTTCTCGAACCCAAGAACGCCTTGGTGCGCCAATACGAGAAGCTCTTCGAGCTTGAGAAAGTGAAACTCCATTTCTCCGATGAGACCATCGAGGCCATCGCCGAACGTGCCCTGGATCTGGAGACGGGCGCGCGCGGACTTCGCAGCATTCTTGAAGAATCCATGCTCAACGTCATGTTCGATATTCCTTCGCGGAAGGACGTGCGGGAATGCATCATCACCCCGGGCGTGGTGCGGAACGCCGAAGAACCCCTCCTCGTCTATGAACACGAGACCGAGAAGCCCAAGAAGAAGACACGGGGCACCGGTTCCAAATCCGCTTCCGCCTAGTACCACCGGGTTTCCATGGCCGCCGAAGCGCCTCTCTTTACACCGAAGGGGTCCGAGGGCGGCGTGGCTCGCCGGAAGACACCTGCCATACCGCAAGGGGATGACGCGGCTTTATGCCCTGGCATCCGCCCTGCCGGGCTGCAGGTAGGCCACGGTGTCGGAACCCATGTGGGCCAGTCGGTAGCCGTTGGAAGCGAGAAGATGGCATGCTTCCCGCCAATCCGTGCTGGAGAGATGAATGTGCTCGAAGTGTATTATGGCCGGCTTTATCGCCGAGAAATCCAACATCTTGAGCACCTCGAAGTCATAGCCTTCGGTGTCGATCTGGAGCAGATCAAGTTTCTTGGCACCATGCTTTTCGATTAAACGCATGAGGGTCATGGCAGGCACGGTAATCTCCTCGATGAGTGATTCGAGACCCGGAACAAGCACCTTGTGCGCCAGGATGACCTCCCGCTCCAGGCTGCCCAGCCCGCGAACCGCATCGGGAAGACCCGGCTCATTGCGAATGGTATAGAAGAAAGCCGTGCCATTCTTCCGCGCCAATGCGGCCCGCTCGAAGTGGAGTTGCGGCGCGTCACGATAGTTGGCTTTAAGCTCCTCGAACAAGTAGGGCACCGGTTCGACGAGAACTCCCCGCCATTGAAACGCCTTGACATAGGAATGGATGGGATCAAAGCGTACACCATCGTTGGCCCCAACCTGGACGAAGAAAAAGTCCTCCGTCCGGGCCATATGGTCGCGAACGACCAGGTCGAACACATCCAGTGGGGCCACCGCCGTGTGCTTCACTTTCTCGATGACATAGCCGCGGGACATGAGCATTTTCTGTATGACCCATTTGTACCGGTAGAGCCAACGCCATTTGACACCCATGGTTTTTCTCCTTTGCCGAAACCGGGTGGATAGAGGACTCCTATTCTCGCTCCCAGAATGGCAGGGTAAACCACGCATCGCCCGGCATGTCAATGCCGGGTCGGCCCGCGGACCAGGGCGCGGCCCGCATCGCGCGTCGTTTGTCCCCGCGGGTCCGTGTCCTTCCGTGCGTTTTTTTTCACGGAACGCCCGCCCGATTCATCGCCGCGTATCGATGAAGGCGTCCCACAATTCGCGCCGGATATAGACATGAAGCAGCGCGTTGGGGCGGAGCGCGTGGAATTCGCGGAAATAATCGTCTTTCAGGGCTTTAGGGAGGGCGTCTTTCAGTGCGGGGGACGCGATAATCACGTCGGCATCCGGGGACTCCGGAACCTGGTTGTAGTAGCCCACGGCAGTGAAACTTCGCAGATACCAGGGCAGGGGCCAGTAGTCGGCGGTGGGGCTGATGATGTTGACGCGCAGGGCCTTGCCCTTGGGACTGACCGCCGCCAGGTCTTCGAGGCGGCCGGTAAGGCGACGGATGGCGGTGGTGGTGTGGGCGTAAACGTAGGGGTTGCGCACGTCGGCGGGATAGCGGAAGTTGCTTCGCCAGGTCTGGTCGGAAAGTTGCCAGAGGAAGAACACCAGGAAGCAGACAAACCAGGTCTTTGCCGGCATCCATCGCATCCGCCGTATCACCGCCATCACGCCGACGCCGCTCATGATGAGCCACGGTTGCCAGAAGACCAGGAGGTTCCAGGGGGTCTTGTAGGGAATGAGCGCGTAGAAAACCGTGGTCAGAACCGTGTAAAAGGTCAGGAACCGCAGCAGGCCCGCGTGGCCCTCCCGGCCGCCGTCATCTTTTCGGCGGCGCAGGGCGGCGGTCATCCCCGCGATCCCCAACAGCATGGGCACGGCCTCGGTCCAGCGCGGTCCCGCCTCCCGGTGGCTGTAGGCCAGCAGGGCGAGGTAGTAATACCAGGGCTTATCGTGGATGGCCGCGCCGCCGGCGCCCTGGGCGCGGCCGAAATAGGCGGTGTAGGCCGAGAGGGAGTCCACAACCCCGCGCCAATGCGTGAATAAGGACGAGTACAGCACCACCGACACGGCAAGGGCCGCCGCGATCCCCGCAACCAGGTAGCCCTTGTTCCAGGGTGTTTCCGCGTTTTCTTTCGTGCCATCCCGCCACTTGCCCCAGCGTGACGTCAGTATCAGGCTCCCCGCCATGGCCGCGAAGATGACAATACACGTCTCCTTCGTGGCCTGCGTCAACCCCAGGCAAATGCCGGTAAGCAGTGCGAAGGAGAAGCGCCGCGTGCGTCCGTACCACCAGCCGAAGACGATAATACCCAAAGCAAAGAAAACAAGGAGCGTTTCCTGGATGAAGTAACGGCTGTAATAGACCATGGGGTTCGAGAGCGCCGTGATGGTCATGGCCCAGAACACGGTCCACGGCCCAAGCCCGCCGCGCAGTAAAAGCAGCAGCAGGATCAGCCCCATCCCGAAGCAGGCCGGCACCACCCGGTACATCACCTCCGTGGTATCCACAAAACGTTTCGCGCCGAAAAAACGGAATACAGGCAAGGCCGCGTAGTAAAGCGTTGGACCGTGGTGTTCCACGGGATCGTAGGCGTACTCGCCCTGGTCGAGCAAACGCCCCGCCTTCACCGCCTGGTTCGCCTCGTCGCCGTGCATGGGCCGAAGGTCCAGCCGGGCAAAGCGGAACGCCCCCGCGCCCAGCAGGACGAGGATAATAAGGGCAACATAAATCGGGGTTTTGAAGGACATACGTTTCCTCACGGTGGTATTCAGGCTGAACATACGCTATGGGTTTGAGGGGACGGGATGCAAGTGTTCGGTGAAGCATTTGGCCAGGGAGATTTCTCACGGACACCGCCCGCGTTCGTGCTTGTGGCCCTGTCATCGGCCAGCCGAGTACGGGAATACGGCCCGCCTACGTTCGAAATGACAAGGGAGGGAAAAACCACAACGCATCCTCCGCGACCCTATACCTGTCTTCTTTCCCTCTTCTTCCTCCCTCCTTCTCAATTCCCTTCCCCCCTTGGGACCAAGGTTGCATTGCAACCTTTATGGCGTCGTGGGCATAATAGAAAAAGAGAAAAGTACCCTGTTGACCGCAGGCGTGCCGTGCGCCGCCTCACGCCCATCCCTCGAGGAGTATCCCAGGAAGGAGCTTTCACATTATGCGTAGGTCCGAATTTGCGCGGTGCCTATTCATGGCGGCACTGCTCTTGTTGCCGTTGTCGGCCGCCGCCCAGGAATCGGCGCCCAGCGTGGCCGCCGGGACGGACGTGGCGCCCACGCCCATCCCTACCCAGTTTACGCTGATGATGATGGTCGAACAGGGGGGGATCATCCTGTGGGTCATCCTGGGGTTGGGGTTCATCACGTTGGTGATGGCGCTCTACCTGCTGATCACCCTTACGGCGCGCCGCGAAATCCCGCCGACCCTGGTAAAACGTGCTTACAGCCAGGTCAGCGATGGCGACCTGCGCGGGGCCTACCAGATGTGCATGGACCGGGGTGAACTGATGGCGCATGTGCTGGCGGCGGGTCTGAAGGTGGCGGGTCACGACCGCTACGTGGTGCAGGAGGCCATGGAAAGCGAGGGAGAACGGGGCGCCACGGTGCTGCGGCAGCGCATTTCCTATCTCAACAACGTGGCCCAAATCGCCCCGCTCTTGGGTCTCCTGGGGACAGTGTGGGGCATGATGCAGGCCATGGGATCCATTGCCATGGACACCTCGCAGGTGAAGGGAATGACCATGGCCTACAGCGTGGGCACGGCCATGATCACCACGGCCGCCGGCCTGCTGCTGGCCATCCCCGCCCTGGCCCTTTATTTCTACCTGCGGGGCCGGGTAATCAAGATCGTGGCGGAAATCGAAGCACAGGCCAGTGAGTTCGTTGAACTCATCATGCGGAACAGCGAATCATGAGGATGGGACGATCGTTTCAGGAAGAGGACACTGCCATCCAAATGGCGCCTCTCATCGACATCATCTTTCTCACCCTCGTCTTCTTCATGGTCACGTCGGTTTACGCCACCCTGGAAAGCGAGGTGGACATCAGTCTGCCCACGGCCGATTCCGCCGTGCAAACGGAACGTTCCCAGGGCGAGATCTTCATCAATCTCCAGCGCGACGGCACCATCGTGGTCAATGGCCGCGTGATGGATATGGAAACCCTCCAGGAGGTGCTCTACCGCGTGGCCGAGCATTTCCCCGGCGGAACGGTTATTCTCCGTGGCGACAAGGGCGTCGCCCTGGGCAAAGCCGTCGAAGTGCTGGACCGTTGCCGCAAGGCCGACATTCAGAACATCAGCATCGCCGCGCTTACGCCCGAGCAAGCGTCCGAGGCGGCGGAGGGGGGCTCCTGAGATGCGCGCCCCGGCCATAGCGATCCTGCTGGTGTTACTCTGCGGGGTGCTTCACGCGCAAGCGTCCGATGCGGGACAGGCCCAAATCGACATGGCGAACGGTCTCTTCCAGCGGGGCTTCTTCGCCGAAGCCGCGGAGGAGTATCAGCAGTACCTGACGGCCTTCCCCGGCGGTCCCCATGAAACCATCGCCCGGCAACGGCTGGGGGAAGCGGCTTATTCAGCCGGCGAATACGACAAGGCCCTGGCGGCCTTTGACGCCCTGTTGGCGGCGGGGAGCGATAACGACGGATTGCGGGATGCCCGTTTGAGTCGCGGTGAGGTGCTGTATCACCTGGAGCGTTACGAGGAGGCCGTTGAAGCCCTCCAGCCTCTGACCGCGGAAGGACAACCGGATACGGTGCGTGCCCGGGCGCTCTATTACCTGGGTAAGGCGCAACTGGGTGGAGGACACCCGGACGCAGCGCTGGTGAGTTTCGAAAGACTTGCCGGCGCGCTGCCCCATTCACCGTTGGCGCGCTACGGGCGCTACCAGTTGGCCTTTGTCTACCTGGAACGAGGCGATCTTGAGGACGCGGCGGTCGAATTTTCCGCCGTGGCCAATGGTGAGGGGGACGCGGAACTGCGCATGGAAAGCCGGTACCGGGCGGCCGAGATCTACGACAAGATGGGCTGGTTCAGCGCGGCCGTGGGTGCCTATGAGAAACTGCGCCGGGACTTTCCGGATTCGCCCTACGCCCGGCGCGCGGATTATGGTTACGCTTGGGCCCTGTATCACGCGGGACGCTACGCCGAGGCGGTGAAAGCGGCGACCGCTTTTCGGGAGGCCAACCCCAACTCACCCTATCTCGCGGGGCTGGACTACCTGCGTGCGAATTGCCTGCAACAACAAAAGGACTACCCGGCGGCGCTCGCCATCTACGCCACGCTGCGAAAGGAACACCCTGATTCGGAGTTCGCCGCGCGCGCCCAATACAAAACGGCCTGGGTCGAGTATCTGTCGGGAGATAAAGAAGCGGCGAAAGCGGAAGTAACCCGCCTGTTGCAGGAACATCGGAATACCCCCCTGGCGGGGGACGCGGGTTTTCTCCTGGGCAGTATCCTGGCGGAGGAAAGCAACTACGAAGACGCTTACCAGGAGTTCCGCCTGGTGGCGGAGAACTATCCCAAGAGCGATTTCGGCGTGGAAGCGCTCTACAAATCCGCCGAGTGCCTGGGACAGCTCGGCCTTACCGGCAAGGCAGCCCAAACCTTCGCCGATTTCATTGCCCGCTATCCGGACCATCCGCTCACCGAGCAGGCCCTGCTGCGCGCGGGGGACGCGGAGATTGACGCAGGCAACTTCGACCGCGCCGTGGAGAATTACAAGAAGATACTTGAGGCTCCCGGCGACGCATCCGTCGAAGAGCGCACCCTCTACCGGCTGGCCATCACCTATCACAACATGAAGGATTACGCCGCGAGCGTGGACATCTTCGCGCGCCTCGCCGAGCGTTTCCCCAAATCGAAGCACATCGCGGAAGCACGCTTCCGCATCGCCGATCACCTGTTGCGGGAAAAAGGCGATGCCATCAGGGCGCTTGATGCTTTCCAGACGGCCCTGGACGCAGACCCCGAGGGACCTTTCGCGGGACGGTCCCTGCGCGGGCTGGCACTGGCGCGTTACGAGAACAAGGATTACGACGAGGCGGCGGTGTTGTTTCTCCGGCTCATGAATTAGTTCCCCAAGGTGACGCTCAACGAAGACACGTACACTTGGGTGGGACAATACTTCTTCGACCATGAAAAGTGGAGCGAGGCTTCCGGGGCTTTCGCGGCGTTATTGAAGGCCTTTCCCGCCTATCCCAGTCCCGAACGGGTGCGGTTCATGATGGCCGAGTGCAGCGAGAAGGCCAACCGCCCCGATGAGGCCATTGCCCGGTACCAGGCCGTGGTGGAGGCCGCGCCGGCGAGTGGAAAGGCCGTGGAGGCGAAGTACCGCATGGCCCGGCTCCATGAGGCCAAGGGCGACACCGACGCCGCGTTGGCCCTTTACGAGGCGGCGTCCGTCGCCAACAACGGTGACGTGGCGGCCCGGGCGCGTTTCCGAATTGGCGAGCTCCAGGAGGCGCGCGAGGACTATGAGAAAGCGGCGCGAAGCTTCATGCGCGTGGCCATACTCTTTCTCCACGAGGAACTGTCGCCCGAATCCCTCTGGCGGGCCGGCGAGTGCTACCGGAAGCTGGATAAACTTGATCGGGCCGAAAAGGCCTACCAGGAGGTCGTGACGGATTTCCCCGGCTCGCCCCAAGCCGAGAAGGCCCGGGCCGCGCTTGAAAAGATAAAGCAGGAATAGACCATGGGAAGCCGCCAGGCAATACTGTTCTACTGCGTGATCATCTCCGCGCTGGTCTACGCCGCCCTGTTTTACGCCGCGCCCAGGATTGTCCTGCTCCGCTCCGTCTCGCCCTCCGACCGCGTGCTGCGCTACTTCAAGGTCGACCTTCGTGAAGCGGAGACAAGAGCCGTCATCCGGGAGGACAAGGGGCCCAACGCTTTGGCCACCCGGCCGGGTTCCGTCCGCGATCTCCTGCATCGCGAAGAGGAATCCATCGCCCTGGATGATCCGGCGTCCCGGGAAATGCTGTCACCTAGGGATCTGGCGGATCGGCTCGCGCTGGATTCACCGGAGCGGCGCTATGATCTGGCGCCAAGCGAGGCGGTGCTGGCGCGTGTGGATGCGCGTATTCTTGAGATTGCGGAGAAAGACGCCCGGCGGGACATCGACGTGACGCGCCGGTTGGTGCGCCCCAGCAGCGACCGCATTGTTCCCGAGGGGGCCATGCCCGTGTTGCGCGGCGCGTTACCGGCGCCGGAAAGCGTTCCGTTGCGCTATGAGCCTTCCCCCGGCGTTTTTCCACCCTCCGCCACGGCGGAACAAAGCGGCGAAAGCGGGAATAACAAGGGGGACAAAGCGGAGGCCGAGGCGGAAAAACCGCCTTTCGAGGAAAACGTGCTTCACCCGGCCGAAGCGGAAGCCGAATTACCGCCGTTGCCCGTGGAAAACGTGGTTGATCGCGCCCCCGTGTTGCGCGCCGTGGAAAAGGCCAAGGCGGAAAGCACCTTCGACTTCATGGATGACCTGGTCGAGATGCGCCTGGATGCCTACGTGCCCCCCGGCGAACAGCTCGGTTACTTTCGGCTTCGCATCCTTCCCAAGGACGCGCAGGATCTCGAGGTGCTTCCCAAGGATGTAACCTTCATCATCGACGCATCACGCAGCATCACGCAGCACAAACTCAACACCACCGTGAAAGGCATTCGCGGGGCAATTGACATGCTTCGGCCCGAGGACCGTTTTAACGTGGTCGTTTTCCGCGATACGCCCACCATGTTCGCGCCCAACCCGCTGCCCGCCACACCGGAGAACCGCGAGGCGGGCAAACGTTACCTTTCGGGGCTTCGGTCGGAGGGCGAAACCGATGTTTACAAGGCCATTCTTCCCGTAGTGCAAACGGCGCCCCGCGAGGGCGTTCCGGGCGTCATACTGGTGGTGTCCGACGGTCGCCCCACCACGGGCCTGCGGGACGGACGGATGATCATCAACGGCCTTACGGTGGACAACAACCTGCGCAACAGCATTTTCGCCTTTGGCGGCGGACGGACGGTCAACCGTTACCTGCTCGATCTCCTCGCCTATCGAAACAAGGGCGAGACGGGCATCGTCAGCAGTATTGATGATATCGACAATCGGCTGCCCACCTTCTTCGCCAAGTTGAAAAACCCGCTCTTGGTCGATCTCTCCGCCGACTTTGGCCGGGTGGACGAAAGCCAGCTTTTTCCCCGCGAGATCCCGGATTTCTACAAGGATCGGCCGGTCACGCTTTACGGACGCTTCGACCCGGCGCAAGCCAAGGACTTCTTCGTGCGAATCACCGGCCGTGCGGGCCATGAAAAAAAGGAACTGGTCTTTCGTGAGAGCCTGAAAGACGCGAAGACGGGCGACATCAACATCGCGCGAAGCTGGGCCTTTCAGAAGTCCTATTACCTTATCGGCGAGATATCCCGGCTGGGCGAGACACCGGCCCTGCTGAAAGAGTTGCAGGCACTGTCGCGGAAGTACAACATCCGCACCACCTACACGGAATAGCGGGCATGGAGGTGTTCCAACGGCCCCGCGCCACCCCGCCGGCAAGCGTGTCGCACTGGCTGTCACGAATCCGGGAAGAGGATGCCTGCCCTTTCCCGGAGATTTATGGGGGGAACCGGGACCAGTGGGCATCCCGGGCACGCCTGCTGCGCCGCACACTCGAACGGTTTGGCGAGGCATTCGGGGAGCGGGAAGTGCGTGTGTTCCGTGCACCCGGCCGCATCAACCTGCGCGGCATGCATGTCGATACCCATGGCGGCTACCTTAACCTCATGACCCACCACCGCGAAGTGGTGGTAGTGGCCTCCACGTCCGGGAACGGGCAATCCCGTTTCGTGAACATCGCGCCCGAACACCGCGATATCACCCTGAACCTCTTACCGTGGCGGGAGCATCCGGCCTTCGTGCAGGACTGGGAGACCCTGATTACCAGCCCGGCGTCTGAACAGCGCCGGAGCGCGTGGGCGGGAGGATGGGGCGTCTATATCGAAGGCGCGCTGCTTCGGGCCGCCCTCACCGTACCTGCCCTCGCCGGAAAGGGGTTAAACGCTGCCGTGGGCAGCGACCTGCCCGCCGGGGCCGCCTTGAGTTCCTCCGCAGCCTTGTGCGTGGCCACGATACTGGCCGCTTTGGGTTCTCACGGAACCTTCCTGCCCGCGGACGACCTCATGCTCGCCGCGCGCGACGCCGAATGGTTCACCGGCTCCCGCTGTGGTGTCAGCGATCAGGCCGCCATCATATTGGGACGAAGGGGCCGGTATGTCCACGTGGCGCTCCATGGGCCCGGGTTCTCCACGAGGGAGGCAAAATACGCTTCCCTGCCCGACGGCATCACGGTGCTGGTGGCCGACAGCCAAACCACCCGGCGTCTCAGCGGCAAAGCCAAGCTGGCATATACGCGCAATCGTTTCGCCTACTCCATGGCCCTCGACATCCTGCGCCAAGAAACGGCTTCCCTCGGTTTGCCCGCGCACATGGTGAAGCAGGCCAACCACTTGTCCTGCATGACCCCCGAATTCTTTGGCGGTGACGCCCGGCTCTACCACGTTGTGTCCCGCGTGCCCAAAGCGCTTTCCCTGTCGGAAATGCGAGGCCGCTACACCCTGCCCGCGCTGGACGCCGCCCTTCGCCAATACTTTGGCGACACGCCGCCCGAGGCGTCGGAGACCGGCATCGCATTGCGCGGACCGTTGCTCTATGGCCTGGCCGAATCCGAACGGGCGAGACTCTGGCCCCTGGCCATTCAGCAGGGAGACCCCGGGCTGGCGGGACAGCTTATGACCATCGGTCACGATGGCGACCGCGTGATGGACGGCAGCGGCGCGGCCTTCGACAGGACGATCACCGGGGACACGCTGCGCGCCCTGGCGGAACAGGCAATCCCGGTCGCCCTCTGCCCGGGGGACTACGGCGCCAGCACGCCCGTTCTGGATGGACTGGTGGACGCCGCCCTGGCCGCCGGTGCGCTGGGGGCATCGCTCACCGGCGCGGGACTGGCCGGATGCGTGATCGCCCTGTGCCGGACCCAAGATGCCGGGCGGGTGGCGGAAGGCATGCGGGATTGGCTGGCATCGCCCGACTATGCCCGACGGGCCGGAACGGCCCTGCCCCACGACAAGGCCCACGCTGCCATGGTGGAGAACCACGCCACCGCGGGGGCCTGCGCCCTCTCGCTGGAATAGACAAAATCGTCCGGTGCCAAAGAGAACTATACCCCGCTTGTCCCCTGCCCGAAGCGGGCCGCACGGAGCTTCGCCCTTTTTCACGCCCTGCGTTGGAACGGGAGAATCTGCGTTCATCTGCGCAATCTGCGGATACATTAATTTTGGAGCCTCGCCTTCGCGGGGAGGACGGTAACGTAGAAGGGGCTTCCAGCCGCTTTGACCTTCCACGGTCAACACAAAAAAAGTTCTTGACAAGGGGTGTCCTATTATGGAGAATAATATCCACAATTCCATAATAACCGCGCGTGGGAGAGAACGTTCGTGTTCAAGTTGTATTCGAAAGGGTGCGAATATGCGCTTCGTGCGCTGATGCACATGGCGAACGGCGCGGTGAATGAGCTTTTTCAGGCCAGGGATGTCTGTGAAAAGGCTGATGTACCCGAGGCTTTCACGCGAAAGGTTTTTCAGACCTTGGCGCAGCAGGGGATATTAAAGGCGGTTTCCGGACCGGGCGGCGGTTATCGTTTCGCCCACGATCCGTACAGCCTTTCGCTATTGACCCTGGTGAAGGCCATCGATGGCGAGGACAGTTACAACCATTGCATTATGGGGTTGCCCGAGTGCGGTGGCGATTGCCCTTGTCCGCTCCATGGGGAATGGTCGAAAACCAAGACCAGGCTCGTGGGGCAACTGGAGGCCACTACGTTGGGGCAGTTGCTGGCAACGGAAAGACAGCAACTGCAGGGACGGCGGAAAAAGACGCAAGCAGGCAAGGGCAATGGACAGCTTTAACATAAAACTGGCGGACCGTGATTATTGGAAGGCACAGATCAAGTGCCAGGCCGCTTGTCCGGTGAACACCGATTCACGGGGCTATATTCGCGCCATCGCCGAGGGCGATGACGAGCTGGCCTACCTGATTGCGCGGGGTCCCAACCCCCTGGCCTCCATCTGCGGGCGGGTCTGTGGCGCCCCCTGCGAGACGGATTGCCGTCGCGCGGACTATGACAAGGCCGTCTCCATTCGAGCGTTGAAGCGGTATGTGTGTGAGCAGTTTGGACCGGAGGCCCGGGCCGACGGCGGCAAAACGCTGGTTGATTTTCTGAAGGAGGCGGCCCGGCGCCATGCCCCGCGCCAGTGCAGCGGGAAAAACGAATTACTTTCGTTGCTGCAGTCGCTCATGAGCAACGCCATTCCCAAGGTGGCGTCCAGGAGCGTCGGCATCATCGGCAGCGGTCCCGCGGGACTCGCGGCGGCCCATGACCTGGCGCTGCTCGGCGTGGCGGTCACCATTTACGAGATGGAGCCGGTCCTCGCGGGCATGCTGGCCGTGGGTGTTCCCGACTATCGCCTCCCCCGCGACCTCATCCAGGCGGAGGTTGAGGTGATCACCTCTCTTGGTGTCGAGGCCCGCACCAACTGTTGTATTGGCAAGGATATCAGTTTTTCGGAACTTCGCCGCAAGCATGACGCCGTGATCATCGCCGTGGGCGCGAAGCGTTCCCGGAGCATTCCCATTCCGGGGGCGGATGCGGAGGGCGTGCTGGGGGGCGTGGAGTTCCTGCGCGATGTTTCCCTGGGCAATCCCCCTTCCCTGGGCAGCCGGGTGGTGGTCATCGGCGGCGGAAACGTGGCCTACGACGTGGGCCGGACGGTGATGCGCCAGATCACCCTTGACGCGGCGCGCACGGCCATGCGCGAGCCAGGGGTGAAGGAAGTGAACCTGTGTTCGCTTGAATCCCTGGAGGAAATGCCCGCCGATGACGTGGAGATCATGGAAGGCGACGAGGAAGGGGTGATTCGCCGGAACAGTCTGGGTCCCAAGGAGATTCTCGTTGATGACCGGGGCGCGGTTCGGGGGGCGGTCTTCCAGCGCTGCCTGCGCGTCTTTGACGAGAACCACCGGTTCAGTCCGTTATTCGATGAAAACGATTTGACGACCATTCCCTGCGACAACGTGTTGATATCCATAGGGCAGAGTTTCGACCTTTCTTTCCTGGAGCCCGAGAAGGACGGTCTGGAGATGCTTCCCAATGGCGCGGTGAAGTGCGATCCGGAAACAGGGGTTACGAGCGCGCCGGATGTATTCGTTGCGGGGGATTTGGCCTATGGTCCGAAACTGCTGATTCATGGCGTGGCTTCGGGGAAGGCCGTGGCGCGTGCAATATACGCGCACTTCACCGGGCGTCACATCGCCCCGCAGGACGTGGAACTGCATTTTCCCGTGGCCCGGTACGACCGCGAAGCGGGGTATGAAAAGATAGAACGGGCCCACCCGGCGACCGTCAGCGTGGAAGAGCGGCTGCGGGCCGCGGGCTGCGTGGTGGAGCGGGGCTTCACCTGCGAGGAGGCGCGGCGCGAGGCGTCACGTTGCCTGAATTGCGGCGTGAACACCATCTTCGACGGCTTGCGCTGTGTTTTGTGCGGCGGCTGCGTCGATGTGTGCCCTGAATTGTGCCTCAAGATCGTGCCGTTGGAGTCGATTGAGAGCGCCCCGGACTTACGAACCGTGCTGGATGAGCCGTTGGACTCTCCGCCGGAAGAGGGGGCCTCGGCCATTATCAAGGATGAGACCAAGTGCATACGTTGCGCCTTGTGCGCCGACCGGTGCCCCACGGGGGCCATCACCATGGAAGAATTCCATTTCGAGGAGAAACTGATATGCCAGGCAGATTAGAACCGGACCCCCTCCCACGCCGTGATTTTCTGGGCTTGGCGGGTTGGTGGGCCGCGGGCGTGGCCATCATCGGATCGGTGCTGGGCATGGCGCGGTTGCCCAAACCGCGCGTACTGCCCGAAGCCTCCGCCCGTTTTCGGGCGGGTAAGCTGGATGAGTTCACGCCGGGCGTGGTGAAGACAGATCATGAACACAATGTGCGTTTGGTGGCCACGGAAGATGGAATTGCCGCCATGTCGCTGGTCTGCACGCACCTGGGCTGCATCGTGGGCGAATCGAGCGAGGGATTCCTGTGTCCCTGCCATGGATCGCGTTTTGACCAGGACGGCAACGTCATCGGGGGGCCGGCGCCGCGTTCGCTGCCCTGGCTGGCCCTGTCGCAGGCCGCGGACGGAAGCCTGGTGGTGGATAAAGGCAAGGAAGTCCCACAGGGCGAGTTTTTCGTCGCTTAAAAGGAGTACATCCCATGGCATCCAGTGGACTCGGCATGTTCTTTCAGAACCTGAAGGAACTGCCCAGGAACTTTCGCGGATCACTCATCCGGCACGGGGCGCCCACGTCGGACCGAACGCGGTCGCAGGCGGTGTTCGGTAATTTCTTCCTGCACATCCACGCGACGCGAACCCATCCCCATTCGCTGCGCCTCACGACCACGTGGGGCCTGGGCGTTTCGCTTATCTCGCAATTTATCATCCTGGTGGTCACCGGCATCCTCCTCATGGTGTATTACAAGCCATCGGTTGATCTCGCCTACGATTCGATCAAGGATATTCAGTACATCGTGCCCACGGGCCGCTTCATCCGCAACATCCACCGATGGGCGGCCCACCTGATGGTGGCCTTCATCATCCTGCACATGGCGCGGGTCTTCTACACGGCGGCCTACAAGGGGCCCCGTGCGTTCAACTGGGTCGCGGGCATGGTTCTCTTCGTGCTTACCCTCATGTTCTCCTTCACCGGGTACCTGCTGCCCTGGGACCAGTTGGCTTTCTGGGCCATCACCATCGGCGCGAACATCGCCGCCTCACCCAATGAACTGGCCCATGCGCTGGGGCTTCCCCAATCCCTGTACATCGGCAATATCCAGAAGGAACTGCTTCTGGGCGCATCGACCGTGGGGCAGGAGGCGCTGGTTCGCTTCTACCTGTTCCACGTGATGCTGTTGCCGGCCGTTTTTCTTCCCATCCTCGGTGTTCACATGTGGCGCATTCGCAAGGATGGCGGCATGGCCCGGCCCGAGGGCAACCCCACCCCGGCCGGCAAGGGCGTGGGTACGATGGAGGCCAGGGCCATCGCGCCGGAGGAGGCCGGCGCCAAGACCTACGGCCTCATGGCGGTGGTGCAGGGAAAAAGCGCCCACACGGGAAAGGATATCGACGAGACCGTGCCCTCCTGGCCCTATCTCCTGCGCGCGGAGTTGCTGGTCTTCATGGCCACCATGCTCCTGTGCGTGGCCCTGGGACTGCTGGTGGACGCGCCCCTGGCGGAGTTGGCCAACCCCGCCGTGCCGGAGAACCCGGCCAAGGCGCCCTGGTACTTCCTCGGGCTCCAGGAGATGGTGGCCTACTCGGCCCTGGTCGGCGGGATTATCGTGCCATCCATCGTCGTCATTGGTTTGGGGCTTATCCCGTACCTGGACCGGGAGAAGGAGCCCGCGGGCGTGTGGTTCAGCGGCCGGCGGGGACGCCGCGTGCTTACGTCGTCGGTGATATTCGCCACCATCGCGGCGGTCACTTCGGTGGCGGTTCCGGTGAAATTCGGCTGGTTGCGAAACTGGTTTCCCGACATTTCGCAGCTCATCATCATCGTTTTTAACCCGGGCAGTCTACTTACCGCCGCCTACGCGCTGTGGTCGGTCTTCATCATCCAAAAGACGCGGTCGACACGCCTGGGTGCCATTGCCCTTTTCACCTGCTTTCTCGTGGGCTTCGTGATTCTCACTTACGTGGGCACTTATCTGCGGGGTCCGAACTGGGCTTTCTTCTGGAGTAAAGCGGACTGGCCCGTCCACTGATACGGAGTGCGGAGCATGCCTGAGAATAAAATAGAGCGCTTGGACAAACGCATTAAGTGGGCCCTGCTGATCGTCAGCCTGGCGACCTTGGTGCTTCTAATCGCCTCGGCGCTCAAGGAAAATGTCTTCGTGGAGTGGCGTTCCCTGCGATTGCAATACGCCAAGATTCTTGAGGCCAAGGCCACCGATGATTTCGGTCGGACCGTGGCCGCCCAGTTCGAGGTGGGTATCGACCACAACGTGGTGCCTGAGCTGAACACGGTGGACCGGTGTATTACGTGTCACGTGGGGCTGGACGACCCGCGTATGACGGACCAGGAGATTCCCTTCCGAACCCATCCGGGAAACCTGCTCAACGACCATCCGCCCGAGCGTTTCGGCTGCACCGTGTGCCACCAGGGCCAAGGCCGCGCCACGGATAAGGAAGAGGCCCACGGGCATGTGGAGCACTGGCCCTACCCCATGCTGGGCCGGGAGTATCTTTTCGCGGCCTGTGGCCGTTGCCATGATGATGAGTCGCTTTACGGAGCGGAGGCCCTGCTTGCCAGGTCCGGCGGGGAAACACCCGGCAAAGGCGCGTTGCTCCTGATTCAGGGCAAGCAACTGGTTGAGGAAAAAGGCTGCCTGGGCTGTCACAAGCTGAACGGACGGGGCGGTTTGCTCGGCCCCGACATCACCTATGTGGGCGACAAGACCAAGCACGGTTTCGATTTCACCCATTTTGGAAAAGACGAACCCCGGGAAGTAACCTATTGGCTTCGCAAGCATTTCCTGTCGCCCAGGGAAATCAGTCCCACCACGGTCATGCCGGACATGGGGCTGGATGAATCACAGGCCGACGCCCTCACCGCCTACGTGCTGTCGCTGCGCCGCAGCGCGGTGCCGGCCGCCTACCGCCCCCCCGTCGATCCCAACCGCGCCCCTCCCGCCCCCCCGTCGGGGGAAGCGCTTTACGGTATGCTCTGTTCCTCCTGTCACGGCGCCAACGGGGAAGCGAGTGAAGTCCCCGGTATCCGCACGCCCGCGCTTAATAACCGGGATTCGCTGGCAGTGGCCAGTGACGATTACTACCGGTCGATAATCCGCAGCGGACGGAAGGGCACGAACATGCCGGGTTGGGGACCGGAGGCGGGGAACCTCGGCAATGGGGAGATCGACAGGATCGTCGAATACATTCGCGGGTGGGAAAAGAAGGGCGCCAATCCCGCCCGGGTCGGCGCCCGTGCCGGCAACGCGGTCGTGGGCAAGGCTTACTACCGGGGACTTTGCGCGAACTGCCATGGTACGAAGGGTGAAGGCGGTATCGGCAACACCCTGAACTCCCCCACCTTCCTTGCCATCGCCTCCGACGAATTCCTGGCCCGGACCATCATCCAGGGCCGCCCCGGCACCGCCATGGCCTCCTGGAAACACCTGCCAGCGCAGGCGGTGAGCGACATCCTGGCCCACATACGCAGTTGGCAGAAGACGGCGCCCACCTATGAGCAGGTTCGCCAGGCCGCATGGTCGCTTCCCTATCGTGAACAGGCACGGGTGGGCCGCGTGCTTTACCAGGGCAACTGCGCCAGCTGTCATGGAAGGAATGGCGAAGGCGGCATTGGCCTCAGCCTCCGAAGCCCCGATCTGCTCTCGGTGGTGGATGACGAGTTTCTTTTCCGGTCCATCACGGAAGGACGGCCAACAACGGCGATGCCCGCATGGAAACAGTTTTCGGCGCAACAGATTGCGTCAATCATCCGTTACCTGCGAAGCTGGCAGACCCTCGGCACGGCGGCCTTCGCGGCTTTCCCGGGTACGGGCGACTACGCGCTGGGCGAGGTCCACTACAAGGTTTCCTGCGTGGGCTGCCACGGGGAAGAAGGCCGGGGCGGCGTGGGGCCGCAGTTGGCCAATCCCGCTTTCCTGAGCGCCGTTTCCGATGACACGCTCTATCGATGGATTGCCCACGGCCGCTCGGGCACGGCGATGAAAGGTTTTCTGAACCGCGAACAAGGCCCCACCCGCCTGAAACCGGGGCAGATCGCCGACGTGATAGCCTATCTCCGCTACCTGGGATCACGGGACGAGCATCCGATCCTGCGAAGCGGCGTGGGCGACCCGAAGGTGGGCGGAGGGGTTTTCCGGGGAAGTTGCGCGGGGTGCCACGGCGTCAACGGCGAAGGGGCCTCGGGGCCACAGCTCAACAATCCGACCTTCCTTGCAAGCGTATCGGACGGTTTCCTCGCGGCCACCATCGTACTGGGCCGCACGGGAACCCCCATGCGATCCATGATTCACGGGCAGGACGGCATCGGCCAGATCGCGCCGGAGCAGGTGCAGGATGTCATCGGCTACCTGCGCCTCTGGGACGTGCCCTCCACATGGCGCGATTCACGGCCGGTGGCCGAAATGAGCGACCGAGCCATTATTTCGGGCGGACGGAACTTTGCGCAATTCTGCGCCGGGTGTCACGGTCCGAACGGAAAGGGTGTTGAAGACGGCGTGAACTATTTCGCGCCCGCGCTCAATAACCAGAACTTCCTGAACGCGGCCTCGGACGGTTTCCTGCTGGCCACGATCGCGCGGGGAAGAAGCAATACGCCCATGCGCCCCTTCGGCCAAGGGGCCGGGGGCATCGCATCCCTGGATGTGGGTGCCATGAGTGACATCGTATCTTTCATCAGAGCGTGGCAGGAAAACCACGCGCCAAAGGGAGAATTGCAGCCATGAAAAAACTGACCAAGCCCGTGATGAACCGGCGGGACTTCTTGCGTTGGACGGGCGGCGTCACGACCGCGGCTTCGGCGTTTCCCATGTTCCCGGGTGAGTTCGCCCATGCCGACACCTTGCCCGCGGGCGCGCCCGGCGCCCGGCGCACGCTCCAGTCGGCGTGCCCCTATTGCGGGGTGGGCTGCGGCACGCTGATAAAGTGCGAGGGCGACCGCATCGTGGGCATGATCCCCGACAAACTGCATCCCACCAATCTCGGCGTGCAGTGCATCAAGGGGCTCAACGCCGACGAGCCGATCTACAAAGACCGCATGAAGCGCGTACTCGTCCGCAAGGACATGTCGGACCCGATCACGGGCCACGTGTCCGCGACGAAAGGACGCTTCGACGATGATGTGTTCGACGAAATGCCCTACGATGAAGCCGAGGAGTTGGTGGCCGAGAAGATTGCGAATGTGGCCAAGAAGTTTGGCGGCAACGCGGTGGGGCTGAGCGGATCGGGCCAGCTCACCATGGAGACCCAGTGGATCGAGAATCTGCTGCTGAAAGGGATTCTCCAGTCCAATTCCATCGAGGCCAACGCGCGCATGTGCATGACCTCGGCCGTGACAGGCTACTTCGCCTCCTATGGTTCGGACGCGCCTCCCACGAGCTACGAAGACATCGTGGACGCGGACATGATCACCTTCTGGGGCCACAACGCCCGCGAGTCGCACCCGGTTCTTTTCTGGCGCGTGGCGGATCACAAAAAGTTGAAGGATATCCCCACACTGGTTTCCGATCCGCGAACCACCGGCACCGTGCAGGGCCTGGCCAGCATCAACCCACGCAACTCCTACCACTTCCCCACCCTCAACGGGGATATTTCCTACCTCAACGCCATTGCCCATGTCATCCTCACCAAGTACCCCGAAGCGGTCATGCCCGAAGAATGGCTGGAGAAGAACACCAAGGGCTGGCGGGAATACGTGGAGGGTGTCAAGGCGCGCTATTCTCCCCAACAGGTCATCGAACGCAACCAGTTGCTGGACCGCCACCGGGTTACGGTGGAGGAAATCGAGCAGGTGGCAGCCCATTGGGCCGCGGCCTCGATCAAGGGGCGCAAGACCGGCAAGGGCGGCGTGCTCACCTACTGGGGAATCGGTTACAACCAGATGCTCCACGGCCAGCACAACACGATCTCCATCATCAACCTCCACCTGCTCACGGGCAACGTGGGCCGTGTCGGCTGCGGCACCCACTCGCAAACCGGCCAGCCCAATGCCATGAGCGAACGCCTCATGGGCGGACTGACCGGGCGCCTTCCGTTCAACCAGCCCCTGAAAAACGACAGCTGGCGGGAGTGGATTTCCAAGTGCTGGCGTCTTGACCCCGGGCGTCTCGAACAGACCCTCACGCAGAGCAACCCCATGGCCATAGGCATGATGGAGCGGGCGTGCAACGATGATCTCAAGGCCATGTTCTGGATGTACACCACTCACGTACACCTTCCCGATGTCCACACCCTGGTTCGCCCCGCCCTGACGAAGATGTTCTGCGTTGTCCAGGAAATCTACCGTCACGCCCCCAACCTGCTGTACGGCGACGTTATTTTCCCGGCCATCACCTGGGGCGAGTGGACGGGGGGCACCTACATCCAGTCCGAGCGCCGTGTTTATGTCTGCGACGGGGTCGGTGTGGGCCGCAACGAACGGGACGAGGTGCTCACCGAGGCTGTTCCCGACATGGACCTGGCCATCGACAAGTGCATCTCCATCGGGCGCAAGCTCGGTTTGGATATGGACAAGATCATTCCCTACAAGAAAAAGATCACCAACGCCTATGGACAGAAGTTCTATGATCCCGAAGAAGTTTTCGAGGACATTGTGAAAGCCTCCAAGGGATCCGACGCCGACATGACGGGGATGTTGGAGGTGCGCGACCGTGACGGTATCGGTCTTTACGACCAGCTTCGCCAGCTTCGGGGCGTCCAGTGGCCGGCCCCCACCTATGAGATCGCCAAAAAAGGCGGAACGAAGCGGCGCTACATGCACCAGGAGAAATGGAAGAATCAGCCCTACGCCAATTTCCGCCATGCCGACGGCAAGGCCCATTTCAAGCTGTGCGAACAGGATTACGGTGTCAACGGCAAGAACATCAAGGCCGTCACGAAGGACTTGCGCCAGTTCGGCGCGAAGGTCGGTGAAGGACCATGGCTCTATCAGAACCAGAACATCATCATCAGGGCCCGTGACTTGGCCCTGACGCCCGAATTGCCTGATCTCGACTTCTATGATGACCACTCGAAAACCCTGGAAGACGCCAAGAGGGAAGACGTTTACCCCTTCTGGCTCGGGCTGGGCATCGTCTACGAACACTTCCACACGGCCAAGACCATTCGTGGCGCGACCACGCGCAAGCTGGTTCCCGAGCAATACGTGGAAATCCACGAAAAGGATGCCGAACGGCTCGGACTGGAAGATGGCGAAAAAGTGCGCGTGGTGACCCGACGTTCAAGTTATGAAGCGCGGCTCTCCGTCGGAACCCATTCCACGGTACGCCCGGCGCGCAACGAGGTGCCCGAGGGCTACCTTTTCAGCCCATGGAACCTGTCGGTTGCCGACAGCGCGGACCCGAAAACGAACAAGTGGCTGGTAAACGCCGTAAGCCACCGCGCCTGGGACCCGGTTTCAGGCCAGGCGGATTACAAGAAGAGCGCGGCGCGGATCGAACGGATAACATAAACCTTGACGAAGACGACCACAAAGAGCCGACGCAAGTTCCTTCGCCAATGCGCCGCCGGATTGCTTTCCGTGGTGGGCGTATCGGCGGGAGGCATGACGCTGGGTGGCATGGGTACCGTCGCGGCGGAGCCCTGCATCCGCCCACCGGGCGCACTGCTGGAAGGAGACTTCCTCGCAACGTGCATCCGTTGTGGGCGTTGCGCCGACGCCTGCCCCAACCGGTGCATCGTGGCTTTCACCGAAGCGTCGGGCAAGGACCTGGCCATGCGCCCGGGACGAGGACAGTTGGGCACCCCGGTCATCTTCCCCCGAAAGCAGGCCTGCATGTTGTGCAACGGCATTCCCGGAGAACATTTGCTTTGCACCGCGTCGTGTCCTTCGGGAGCGTTGCAGGCAACGCGAAAAGACAACGACAGCATCCGGGCCCATGTGAAGATGGGAACAGCCGAGGTGGATTTGAACCTCTGCTATTCCTACAACGGCGCGTCGTGCGGGGTCTGCGTTCGGGCGTGCCCATTCGAAGGTTTGGCGCTCAAGGCGGGTCTGTGGGAAAAACCAATGGTCGATGCTTCCGCATGTGTCGGCTGCGGCCTCTGCGAACGGGCCTGTGTCCGTTATCCCCAGGCGATTCACATACGCCCGAGGCACCAGGCGACCAGGGCGGAAACGGTAGTCCCGGAACGGGGCCAAAAGGAATGAGGAAACGACCGGCATGAATGCAACAGGGCATCCCCATGAGCCGGTGGTGGCGATGGAGCATGAGGTTTCGAAATACGCCGGAATGCTTTTTGGCGTGGCCATGAAGTTCACCGGGAATCGTGTCCGGGCCAGACGTCTCACGGAGGACGCGATCCGTAGTGTCCTCGACAACCGTTGT
The DNA here is from genome assembly GCA_024278275.1 of Candidatus Hydrogenedentota bacterium. Lineage (GTDB taxonomy): Bacteria > Hydrogenedentota > Hydrogenedentia > Hydrogenedentales > JAJRTN01 > JAJRTN01. The sequence continues at coordinate 49,876 of JAJRTN010000032.1, read as the reverse complement.
TCGGGCGACACCTCACCGGTTAAGGGACGTCTTCTGAAACGGCTCCGCAGTGCCTACATGCACGAGACCGCGCTGTAGCGTTGGATGGGAAGTACGCCTTTGCGTGACGAAATGGAAGAAGACCGGAGCGGATTCATGTCGCGCTCCGTGTCGGTGGCTTTCAGCGTGGTCGTTGGCGGCGCGGCGCTGGCCGGCTTCGGTTCCCTGCGTCGCGGCAATGAAGCGCCCGCCGGCATGAGAAGGGGATTGGGGCTTTTGCGTCCGCCGGGCTCGCTTGATGAACCCGGTTTTCTTGCCCGTTGCATCCGCTGTACGCGATGCGCCGACGCCTGCGAAACCGGGGCCATCCGGCTCTTCGGTCCCGAAGCGGGCTCTTCCCAGGGCACGCCCGGTATATTTCCCCTTGTCCGCGCCTGCAACCTGTGTCTGGCCTGTGGGGACGCTTGTCCCACGGGAGCCATTGAACCCCTTGAAAAGAAGGAAGACGCCCGCATGGGACTTGCGGTCGTGGACAAACGGCTCTGCGTCTCCCATGCGGGAACGGGCGTTTGCGGCGCATGTTTCACGGCCTGTCCCCTTCGGGGCAAGGCGATTACCCAGGGGATTCGCAATGCGCCGGAGATCCATGCCGATCACTGTACCGGCTGCGGGCTTTGCGAGGAGTTTTGCATCGTGGACGAGCGGGAGGGTCTTCGCGCCATCCAGGTGACCAGTACACGCCGGTGGTCCGGCGCATCAGGAGGATTGCGGGTTAGACCATGCGCGTAATAAAGCTCCAGATTGCCCGGCGTCTTGTGCAGATGACCGCGCTGGCCCTGCTCCTGGCCATCCCCGCCGTGTCGCGCTATGGGAATTACCTCGCGGCGCGTGAACTCGACCAGAATATCAGGAAGTGGGATGGCACCGTCCAGGGCCGCGCGCTGAAGGCCATGGACGCAACCTTCCGGTCGCTGCCGAAGGGGGAAAAGGAACGTGCGGGGGAAAAGGTTCGTGACCGAAAGGCGGTACTTTCCTACACCCAAAGTCTGCGCGGAGGTCCGTGGTCGGTTCAGCTTGCCGGCCTCTCCATGACCGATCCGCTGGCAGGCGCGGAGAGCGTGGTGGCCGGCAAGAAAGTTGCCCGGGTGCTCGTCATAAGTCTCATCGTGCCCGTGTTGCTGACCCTCGTGTTGGGGCGCGTGTTCTGTTCCTGGGTGTGCCCCATGAACCTTTTCCTTGAAATCACGGACCGTTTGCGGGGAGTGCTCAAGCTCCTGGAGCTTCCTCCCCTCGATATCAAGTTCTCTCGCACGACGAAGTACGCCCTCCTCTTTACGGGACTTGTTCTGGCGTGCATCTTCGCAACGCCGGTATTTGGCTACATCTACCCGCCGGCCATCATCAGCCGGGAGGCCCATGACCTGGTCTTCGGGATATTCGACGGCGCCGAGGATGGCCACTTCAACGCCTGGATGTCCGGTCTCACCTGGATGAGCCTGCTGATTCTCGCGATAGCACTTTTCGAGGTGACCCTGTCACGCCGCTGGTGGTGCCGCTATATCTGCCCCGGCGGTGCGCTCTACGGGTTGATTGGCGTTGCCCGGCCCGCCCGTGTCGTACTGAAGAAAGAAAAGTGTACCCGTTGCGCCGCGTGCGTCGTGGTCTGCCCGGTTGGTCTCAACCCGATGATCAACCGGATGGGCATGGATTGCGACAATTGCGGCCTCTGCATTTCGCACTGCAACGACGATGCCCTGGCGTACCGGCTGGGACGGGCGAAACAGCGGGAGACCGTCGCCGGGGAAACGTCCACCGGGAGGAGTGCCTCATGAAATGGCGTGCGGCGTTTCTGGCCCTGTGCTTTGCCGCATGTGTTGGCACCGCTTGGGGCCATCACATCCTGGGCATCCCCCACTACGCCTACGACAAGGACTATCCCCAGACCCCCGTGCTGACCTATCGCGTCGATATGGGACCGCACGAAATCAAGATGACGAGCTACCCCGGCAGACCCGAACCCGGCGGGTCGTGTTCGCTTCATGTCTACATTCGGCGCCTGGACACGGGCGAATCTTTCGATGATACGGTCACCATGACCGTGTTGAAGGATCCGATGATCGGCCGCGACACCGTGGTCTACGGTCCCATGAAAGCGCAACTGGAAGAATCCATCTACAAGTTTTATCCCCAGTTCAAGGAGGAGGCGAACTACCTGGTTCGAATCGCCTTCGAGGCCGAGGACGCTCCCTGGATTATCGACCTTCCCATGGTGGTGGGCCATCCGGGGTCGCCGTGGACGGTCTTGGGGAGCGTGGCGGCGGCAACCGTCGTTTTCCTGATCGTGGTGCGGGCCATCCGCATCAAGAAACGCCGGCGCATGGCGAAGACTCCCGGGGCTGGACAGGAGGCGCGGTCGTGAGGCGTTTCACCGCGCTGGCTTTCCCTTTCCTGTGCGCCATGCTCGTGGTGCTGGTGATCGTTATCGGTAAAAGCCGCGGGGGTCTGGAACTGGCCGGGGGCCGCATGGCCTCCCCGGGACCGCGCATCGACCCCGTGTGCCACATGGAGGTGGGCGACGAGACCGCCACGATGCTGGATGGCGTCCCATACTTCTTCTGTTCCCCCTACTGCCGTGATCTCTTTCTGAAAACACCCAAGCGTTTTTTGACCGAAGTCTGCCTGGTGTGCCGGAGCCAAGGTAAATACACCCCCATCCCGGAAGGCGAACGCTTCGAGGCCACGTGGCAGGGAAAGACCCATGCTTTTTGCTCGGCGGAGCACCGGCAGGTCTTCCGCGACGACCCCGCCGGTTTTTTCATGCACACCATGTGGGGCATCCCGAATTGGCTCTATTACACCAGCGTCGCCTTCATACTGATTGTTTCTTTCGGCGTCTTCGAGTGGCTGGCGGCCCGGGAGGACCGGCGCGGCAAGGCGAGCGGCGCGCCGCCCCGGTTGAACCTGCTGGCCTTCGCGCCCCTTCACCATGCGATCATCCATCCCCTCACCCGCTTCTTCGCACGCGCCGTGGTGCTGGCGGCGTTCGTGCTGATCATTGCCGCGGGTCTCTTCGGCAACCAGATTCCCTCGAAAAACATCGCTCCCATCCTCACCTGGACCGTTTGGTGGGGCGGCCTGGTCTGGCTGATCCTGTACTTCGGCAAGGCATGGTGCTACGTCTGCCCCTGGGAAAGCATCGCCAACTGGTCGGAGGGACTGCGTTTCTGGGGACCAAAGAAAGAGGGCCTGGGCCTGGGCCTGAAATGGCCCAGGCTCATGCGCAATATCTGGCCCGCCACCCTGCTTTTCGTAGCCCTCACCTGGGTGGAGTTGGGTTTCGGCGTCACCATGAACCCGCGGGCCACGGCCTGGCTCGGGCTGGGCATGGTGGGCCTGGCCTTCGTCAGCGCCTTCCTTTTCGACCGTGAATCCTTCTGCCGATATGGATGTCTCGTCGGACGGATCAGCGGGCTTTATGCCTTGTTCTCTCCCGTCGAAGTGCGGGCGGTGGATCATGACACCTGCCGTGCCTGCCGTTCGAAGGCCTGCTTCAAGGGCAGTGAAAAGGGCGACCCCTGCCCCACCTTCCAATACCTGCCCGGCATGGAACAAAACACCTACTGCATCTCCTGCATGGAGTGCCTGAAGACCTGCGACCGGGATAACGTGGCGCTTCGCCTCCGCCCTTGGGCCTCCGACCTGGCCGCCCGGTACCGGCCCCGTTCCGACGAGGCCTACCTGGCCCTGCTCATGCTTTCCCTCGCCGGTTTTCACGGTCTCACCATGACCGGCGCCTGGCGCGAAATACTCGACGCCATCCAGTCTTTCACCGGTCTCGGCGAGACCCTGGCCTTCACCCTCGGCATGGCCGGGCTGATGGTGATGCCCGGCCTCATCTATGCCGTCCTCGTGGCCCTTTCGCGCTGGATGGCCCAAGAGCATGAGACCGGCTACCGGGCCTACTTCATCCGCTACGCCTACGCCATGCTCCCCATCGCCCTCTTCTATCACCTGGCGCACAACAGCGAACATCTTCTCATGGAAGGTCAGAAGGTTCTCGCCCTCCTGTCCGATCCCTTCGGTTGGGAATGGGATCTTTTCGGCACGGCGGAGAAAACTTTCGCGCCCCTGGTGGACCTGCCGACTCTCTGGCTGATCCAGGTGCTCTTCGTCATGATCGGCCACGTCTACAGCCTGTGGATAGCCCGACGTATCGCCAGCGCCCTGTTCCAGGACCCCAAACGGGCTTTCCGAAGCCAGGTGCCCATGTTGATCGCCATGGTGCTCTTCAGCCTGGTAAGCCTGTGGCTACTCAAACAACCCATGGAAATGCGGACCTCCGCCATGTAGCCGCCGCAAGGACGCGGAAAGATCCCCAATCCCGCAAATACCCGTCGGCGTACCGCTGTTTGCATCCATGGGGGGGCGTCTGTACGATTAGTGCGCGTTCGCAAACCGGGGAACGAAAAACATCGAGAGGAAGGAAAACACCATGGCCAAAAAAGTGCGCGTTGGATTCATTGCGACAGGAGGCATCGCGCCGTTCCATTTTCACCGGCTCAAGGAACACAAGCGGGCCGAACTCGTGGCGCTGTGTGACCCGTCGCCAGACATGCTTCAACGCTTCTACCAGCACTGTCCCGGCACCGATGCCCTGCCCGTTTACGACGACTACAAAGCATTGATCAAGAATGAAGAACTTGACGCGGTGCATATTCTTTCGCCCCACGTCTACCACTACGAGCAAATCAGCACCTGCATGAACCGGGGCCTTCACGTATTGACGGAAAAGCCAATGGTATGCAGCATCCGGCACGCCAAGGCGCTCATCCGTAAAGCCAAGGCCAAGGGCGTGGTTTTCGCCGTAAGCTACCAGCGCCATTGCGACCCGCAGTTCCGCTACATGCGCGACCAGATCATGAAGGGCAAGCTCGGCGAAATCCAGTACATCCAGGCCCTGCTCTCCCAGGAGTGGATGATCAGCCAGACGGGAACCTGGCGGCAGGAGCAGGCCATTTCCTGCGGCGGCCAGCTCAACGATTCCGGCAGCCACGTGCTCGACATCATCATGTGGGTCACGGGGATGAAGGTAAAGGAGGTCTACGCCCGTTGCGAGAACTTCGACCGCGAGGTGGATATCAACTCGTCCCTCACCATGCGTTTCGCCAACGGCGCGACGGGCAGCCTGTCCATTATCGGCAACGCGCCCGGGTGGTACGAGGACCACACCATCGTGGGCAGCAAGGGCGCGTTCTATCTGCGCCAGGGCCTTGGACTCATCCAGCAGGACGCCAAGGGCAAGCCGGTCAAGGTGCGTCTGCCCAAGTACAGCAAGACCCCCGACACCAACTTTATTGACTGTATTCTCGGCAAGGACGTGCCCCAGGCACCGCCGGAATGCGGCCTTCGCGTCATCGAGGTCACGGAAGCGGCGTGGAAGTCGGCTGCATCGGGCCAGCCCGTCCGCGTGCCCTGATTCCAACGCAAGACAACGGTTCCCCGTGCCGCTCATGTCTTCGGGCATGGGCGGCGCGCACACTTGAGGGTACAAGATCGCCATGCCGCGGCCCAACATAATCCTGATCACCGCGCCGGGCCTGCGCCATGACTGCCTGGGCTTCGCGGCCAATCCCGATGTGCGCACGCCCAATATCGACGCCCTGGCCGCCCATGGAATCCGCTTCGAGCAGGCCATTACACCGGCGGCCGATCCGGTTCGTGCCCGCCTGAACCTGCTTTACGGCCATCCCGACGCCTCCCCGCTCCATCATTTCGCCGCCCTGCCCAACCAACTCCGGCAGGCGCGGTATGATACGGCCCTCATCGGTATCCTGGGGGCAGAGACCAGCCCGGCGGCCCTGGGCTTCGAAACCGTCCACCGGGTGGAGCAGACCCCCCTTCTACGCGATGCCGACGACTACCACCGGTGGCTCGGCAAACGGGGCCTGGTGGACCGCATCGAGGTCTGGGACCGGGTCCGCCGCGATGAAGCGCCGGAAGCCTACTGGCGTTCTTTCGGTGCCATGCGGTCGAACCTGGGCGAACGGCACCATGTCACCACGTGGATTGGAAGCCGGGCCGTGCGGTACCTGCAACGCGTGTAAAGCCCCTTCTTTCTTTGGGTGAGTTTCACCAAGCCCGATCATCCTTTTGACCCCACCCCACCCTGGGCGGATCGATACAAACCGACCGCCCTTCGCCTGCCTCCGGATTTTCAGCTACCGGTGCGGGATGAGGACACGGGCTTTGACGGGCACTTTGATCCGCGCGCCATGACCGAAGCCCGATTCCGTCGCATACTGGCGTACTATTACGCCAACATAACCCATCTTGATCACCAGGTGGGCCGCATCCTGGCCACCCTCACGGCACGGGGCATCACCAACAACCTGGTTGTCTTCTGTGGAACCCATGGAAACTACATGGGGCAGCACGGCCTTGTGTTCGGCGCACCCGGACGGCCCTACGATTCCCTCTTGCGCGTGCCCCTGGTGATCAGCGGCCTCGGCGGTCCGCGACGGGGGACGGCGAACCCGGCACTCGCCCGGCTGGACGATATTCCCGCAACGATCCTCGATGTGACGGGATTGACGTTGCCCCCCACGTTTACCGGAAAAAGCCTGACCCCCAAATTGCGTTCCCCCGGTGTGGCACTCCGCCGGGCCGCCACGGCCGACGTCCCGCCCGGTCAGCGTGTCGTGCGCACGGTGTCGGAAAAACTGGTCCTTTCCGAGGACGAAGGGCTTTGCGCCTACCACGACCTGGAAGCAGACCCCCACGAGATGTCAAATCTATACACGCGCCCCGAAAAGAAAGCGCGCATCGAGCGACTCCGTCAATGGCTGAACAGATAGTCCCTTCCCGGTGGAGTATGGTTCAAGTTGACAGGAAAGTAAGTTTTCAACTTCCCACCGTCATTCCCGCGAACGCGGGAATCCACGAAAAAGGACGCGCCACCCCATGGCGCGACCGTCTGGACACACCGTTTTTTCCATCCGTGCGCTCCGCGCAACCGGTGGCTCGGAAAAACATTCCCATATTTGTTGCACCGGGGGGATTTCTCCGGGGAATGGCCGATGGAATTGGAAAAGGGCAGGGTTTTGATGTAGCCTCATGACATGGCGAACATTACGCTCTACATTGAAGACATGGTCACGCGCATGACGATCAAGGTCATGCTGGAAGCGGAAGGACACTGTATCGTCGAGGTGGACGCCAACCTGGCCATCACCGATGATCCTGAACAGGCGGTGGGCCTGGCGAAGCATCGCGCCACGCTGGTGTTGGCCACGGCGGCACGAATTCCCGAGAGCGTCCGGGCCATGCGGTCGGGCGTCTATGGCTATATCTACCTGCCCTTGCAGCCGGGCGAAGCGCCGCTCATGGTTCGGCGCGCACTGGAGTGGCACGAGGCGCATGGCGCGGACGAAAAGGCATCCGAGTGCGGCCCCCAATCGTTGAAGGCCGTCGAGGCGCGCCATATCCGGGAAACCCTTCGACGCTGCAAGAATAACCAGGCGCGGGCAGCGCGGGCACTCGGCATCGGGCGCAACACCCTGTGGCGGAAATTAAAAAAAATCGACCCGGATTCCGCCATCCGGTAATGGCCTGGCAAACGGTGCCGTATGACGCACACCCTCACGTCACGGGAAAAGGAGCCAACATTGGAGAAACTGGGCTGGGAAACCTTGGGTGCCTCTTTCGATTGTACCTGTGGACAACGGCACGAATTGCCCATCGAAGCGTGCTATGTCGGAGAGAACGCGGACCGGCAACTGGCGACCTTCGCCCATGGCCGTTGCGGACGGGCCTGCCTGGTGGTGTCCGACGGGAATACGCGGGCGGCGGCGGGTGAAGGGCTCTTTTCCCTGCTCGGGACTCATGGCACACGGATTGTGGAAAAGATCTTTCCCGCCGATTCCCTCACGGCCACCGACGAATTGGCCGAGACGGTGGGACGGGCCGGGGAAGAGCTCGATTTCTACGTTGCCGTGGGATCGGGCACCCTGTGTGATTTGGCAAAGTATGCCGCATCGCAGCAGGGCAAGCCCGTGTTGCTCTACCCCACGGCGGCCTCCATGAATGGATACACGTCGGCCATTGCCGCACTCAAGGTACACGGGCTCAAACGCACCGTGCCCTGCCGGCCCGCCACGGGCATCTTCGCGGACCCGGAGCTGGTCGCCTCGGCGCCGCAACGGATGACGGCGGCGGGTGTGGCGGACTTCCTGTCGAAGGCCGCCTCTTCGGCGGATTGGCGGGCGGGGCACATTCTCCGGGAAGTCTACTATTGCCCCCGCGCGCGGGAGTTTGCCCTGGGATTGCAGGAAGGAATTATCGCCAACACGCCGGCCATCGGCCGAAGCGATACCGACGCCGTGCGCCTGGTGCTCGAAGCGTTGCTCCTGAGTGGCATGGGCATGGTGGTGGCCGATTCCTCGGCCCCGGCCTCGGGCGGGGAGCATCTCATCTCCCATTACATGGACATGAAGGACGCCCTCGAAGGTACGGGCCACGATCTGCACGGCGCCCAGGTGGGTGTCGCCACGGTGTACACCTTGCGGCTATGGGAGCGAATCCTGGCCCTTCGGACGACGGAGATCGACCCCGGGGGCCTTGCGGCGGCCCATCCGAGGTCCGAGGTGATTCACGACCGAATCTTCTCGGACTGGGGCGACACGGTGGGCCGGGAGGTCTGGCAACAGTGGTCCGAAAAGGCGCTGGACGAGGCCGGACTTCGTACGGAACTGGAGTCTTTTCGCCATTATCTGCCCGAACTTCGCGGGGCCTTGCCGACCGATCTCATCCCCGCCGAGATCGTGGCCCGTTGCATCGAGGAAGCAGGCGGCCCGACGAAGCCCGGGGAGCTCGACGTGCCCCTGGCCGTCCATGACGCCGCGCTCACGGGGGCGCGGTACTTGCGCAACCGCTTCACCGTCCTCGATTTAGCGGCGGAATTGGGACTGACATGATCCTCGCCTTGACCGTGGCACTCCTGTTGAGCATGGACAATCCGGCGGATCTCCGGCCGCGCCTAAGGCCCCTGCCGCCGCCACCCCCCCGCGCGGAACGGCCCTTGAAGGTTCGGCCCGACCCGTCGGTGTTTCTCCCTCCCGGGAAAGCGCCCGGTCCGAAGCAGGGCCATGCTCCGCGGGAAACAGCACGCGCCATCGAAGCAGCCCTGGAGCATGACCCCGCCCTGGTGCAACAACACCGGGGTTACCTGCGTTACCTGGAGGCCCATCCTCCCATGGCGAAGGCGGAAGAAACCTGGTGGGAAATCACGGGGTTGCGGGATTTCGGCGCGGCCGTTGAGGCACTGGACGAAGTCCTGCTCGGGGATCTGCAAGCCCAAACGCTGTTGGACCAATTCTATGATGAAATGGCACGGGACGAAACGCTTCGGACCGCGGTGGAGGCCCTTTTTCGCGCCGAGTTTGTCCGATCCCCGCGTGGCCGGCGCTTTTCCGCGGCCTACGATTTCCTTCGTGCCCATCCCGATGTGGCCGGTGAACTGCTGAACAATCCCCATCGGGAAGCGCTTCTGCCCGAAAAAATCCGGGGGTTGGCGGATTATCTGAGCAAGCATCCAACGCTGGTGGAAGGTCTGCGGGAGGCCTTTGACGTCCTGATGAGCACGCCCAACGCGCACACCCGCGCCTTTCCCTGGTGGGAAGCCGTGGCCGCCCTCGACCAGGGCGGCAGCGCGTTCACGGCCATGAGCACGCAGTTCCATGATCACCCCCACCGTTTCTGGCTGTGGCACGCGCGAAACCTGCGCATGGCGGAAGACGTGCAGGCCCGCGCGTGGATTCGCTACTGGCATCGAAAGGTCCGGCGCACGCCAACCCTGGCGGAGTCCTACGCGGACTACCTGGCGGCACTGCGCAAGGAACCCGTCATGGGAAAGGCCGCGGAATTGCGGTGGAAGGCCACCTTCGGCGAAGCGCCGGCCTGGCCGCCCAAGGCGGCTCCGCCCCGCCTCACAGCCCGTCCGGCAGCGGCGCAAACGAATGAATTCAAGACGCCCGAAAAGCCGATCATTCACCGGCCGCGCCGCCCTTCCCGGCTGCGTCCCGCCTTGCCTTCCATGCCCACCATGCCGCGCCGTCCCGCGCATCCGGCGAGACCTCAACGGCCGGAGACCCCGGCACCGTCCACGACCACCGGCGCCAGGGAGTAGCCCCGGGCTTGGCGCGCACCGAGAAAAACGGGTTCGCCCCCTTCCACCGTGACCCGGACGCCACCAATATAGTCCGTGCGCAGCAAGTTGATATCGCGTTTTCGGTAACGGTCCATGATGTACTGGGGCATCCGCGTGGTGGAGCAAACGGCAAATCGCGGCCGGACCGCATCGAGGAGTACCGCGCTGCTGGAGGTGTGCGACCCGTGGTGGGGCACCTTGAGAATATCCGCGTGGCAAGGGTACCGCGCCAGGACCGTTTCCCCCGTTCTTTCCAGGTCGCCCGTAAACAACACCGACACGCCGGGCCATTCAACGCGCAACACGACCGAACGCTGGTTTACCGGCAGTTCTTCGCCCCACCCGGGTGGCGGGTGGAGGACTTCGGCCGTGGCGCCCGCCAGGTTAAGCCGGTCGCCCGGGGCGACACGGCGCACAGGCACGCCCCGGGCCTTGCACGCTGCCAACAGCTCATCTTCAAGGCGCGTGCCGAAGCGTTGAGGCGAAAGGATGAACGTGCCGATGGGAAAGGTCTTCAGCAGGAAAAAGAAGCCCCCAATATGGTCCCGGTCGGGATGACTGAGCACGGCGTAATCGATGCGGCGTACCCCCTGGGCACGCAGGAAAGGCGCCACCACCCGCTCCCCCATGTCGATGTATTGGGTCGAATCCCCCGCGTCGATCAGGAGGGTCGTGCCCCCCGGCGTGCGGACAAAGGCCGCGTCGCTTTGCCCCACGTCAAGAAAGAACACCGCGCCGGGCCGGGGCGTTATCCCCCACGTGACCAGGGCCAGAACCAGCGCGAGGGCCGAGGCCGAGAGCCACCGGCGCGCGCGTGCCTTGACGTGGAGCGCCTTGTACAACGCCATGGCGGCCAAGCCCCAACACACTCTGGCCACCATGGAAGGCGGCGAGACGTTGAAGTGACCGAAGGGCACGGCGGCAACGCCCCGGGAAACCATCTCGACGAGGACCGCGAAGGGTTGGAGCGCGTGGCCGAAAAGAGGTGCGGCTACCGGGAGCATGGTGGAGCACAAAACGGTCATCAGGCAAAGCCACAGCACGACGGTCACCAGGGGCACGACGAGCAGATTGGCCACGGGGCCAAGCAGCGGTAGAACATGGAAGAAGGCCGCCGACAGGGGCCAGGCAAGCACCGACACGCCCAGCGAAGCCGCCACCACACCCCGCGACCATCGTGGCAGCAGGGTGAACCGGTCCCGCAGGGGTTGGGCGAAGACAAGAATGGAAGCCACGCAGGAGAAGGAGAGGATGAAACCCGAATGCCCGATGAGACCGGGACGGCCCGTGAGCAGGACCAGGGCCGCCAGGGCGAGGGCGGTGGGCGCGTCCCGTTCACGGCCGAAGAGGTCCGCCGTGAGGTAGGTACAAACCATGAGGGCGGCACGCAGACTCGACGGACGCGCCCCCGAAGCCAAGGCAAAGGTGATGACACCGGCCATGATGAGCAGGGCGCGGCGCTTCCTGGACCGAACTCGAATGGAAAGAACGAAGCCGAGGCACAGGGCCACGATGCCCACGTGGACCCCGGAAACGGTCAGAATGTGGGCCGTGCCGGAGTCGCGCAGAGCACGCCGGAGGTCGGGGTCAACCGCACCCCGGTCACCCAGCCATACCGCGCGCAGAAACGGCATGAGCGTCGGAGGTACGGCGCGGTAGAGCGCGGTGGCCTCCCACTGGCGCAGGCAAGAGGCCCAGTATCCCGGGCGCCACCATTGCGTGCCGGTGCATCGTATCTTGTTTCCCCGCACCCGCACACGGGTAAATATCCCCTGGCTGCGAAGGTAATCCTCGGCGTCGTGAATGCCGTGGTTCACGGGACCGAGCCGACCCTGAAGCGTGCCCGAAAAAGTCACCCAATCGCCGGACCGCAGGCCGGGCACGGGTTCGCTCCACGCGACACGGGTCCGGCCGCTGAGGACAACGGCCTTATCGCCGCACCACGCCCGCTGGACATCGACGGTGAAGGTCGCGTAATCATCACCGGGAAGCAACACCGGCGCCGTACGTACCCGGCCGAAGAGGGTGAGGTGCACGTTGGGGTGGACTCGGGCATAGGAGCTGAGGGGGTCACCGTGCGGTCCCCCCTGCCGTATCTGCCACAGCAGCCCCCCGGCACCGGCGAAGAGCAACGCCACGACTAGGACCTCGCCATAAGGCAGTCGGCGCGCCCCGGCCAGCGCGCCACCACCAAGACACAACAGGACCAGCGGAAACCCGTATCCCCCGTACCATCCGGCGTTACCGGCGGCACAGCCCAAGGCGTATGCCACCGCCGCCCAGGCCAGCGGTCTGTTCATGGGCATATCCGCTCAACAGATCGGTCGTTCCGCGTCATCGAGCCCCCATGGCCCCGTCAGCCCACGGTTCCGCCCGTTCCGAAGATCTGGAGAAGAAGGTTGGCAATAACGTAGAAAATACTCAACCCATTATTGAGCGGGATCGTCACAATCATGTTGTACAAGGTATTCCAAAGTTCCACGAGAACATCAAGAATCACGGGATTGCGCCCTCCTTTCGGCTGTTACACCACGCGGTTCAATAAAACCAGTATACCCCAGGGCGCCGCTTATCCAATAACTTCTCATGGCAGAGGCTTCCAGCCTCTTCAAAGCGGCTGGAAGCCAGCTTCTATAGTGACGGGTGGGCCTTGGCCCACCAAGCCTGAAACCTTGACGACGAAACAGTCTCCCCTGGAAGAATGGGCGCATGGCGGGCCTGCACGGCGCATTCTCCACCCGTGCAGGCGGCGGTATCGGGGGCCGGCAAAAGGTTTTCGTCAGGCCGACTTTTCTGTGGGTATCTCGCCGGCCTTGGTCAGGGCAATCTTAGTAAGGATGGGGCCGATGATCTCGAAGAAAATACAGGTGGCGGTGACCGTGGTGAGTACGTTTGCGCCGATCATGGCGATATGGTCTCCGGAACCGGCGAGTTCGAGGTTCATGCTTGCGGCGATTTTGTCAAACTCCTGCTTCACGATAAGAGACAGTCCGATGGCCACGCCGGCCTGGCTGAGAATCCCCATTCCCACGTATTTCTTGATTTTGTCTTCCACATGGCCGATGGTGGCGCCGAGCCGCGCCCCAAGCATGAGCCCCGTCGTCCTGCCGATGATGTAGACCACGCCGACCAAGCCCAGCTTGGGCAGCATGGCGATGTTCAGGTGGGCGCCCGCCATACAGAAAAAGAGTACGAAGAGGAGGGGCATGACGTCGCCCAGGGGGGTGGTTATCCGGTGGACAAAAGCTTCTCGGCGCGTATTCACAAGCACAAAGCCCACCACCATGTTGGTGAGAATGAGGGATAGATGCATCTTGATGGATAGTCCGGTGACGAGCAGGATGGTGCCGAAAAGGATGATGAGGATGTCGCGCGGTTGTTGGAGTTTCCGGACCAACTGGCAGAAGACAAACCCGGCGATGCCGCCCACGACAAAGCTCAATCCGATTTCCCCGAGGGATTCCAGGAGTTTGACAATAATCTCGGAACCGCCATGGGAACCCCCGATGATGGTCAATGCGATGGCGTGGGCCAAGCCGAAAATAATGATGGCCAGGCCGTCGTCAAATCCCACCACCGCGTAAAGTGCCTTGGTCAGACTTCCTTTCGCCTTGTATTCATGGATGATGGCGACCGTGCCCGCGGGCGCGCTGGCGGGAGCCATGGCACCGAAGATCAGGGCCAGGGGCAGATCCCTGAAAATGACCAGGATGAAAATAAACACAAGGAAAAAGGCCATGAGTGATTCGGCGAAGATGATGGAGATGATCCCCGAGCCCAGGCGTTTCAGGGATTTAAGGCTCAATTCGGAACCGATGCTGAAAGCCACGAACCCCAGGGCGATGTCCGTGATAAAGGAGAGTTTCTCCATGGTCTCTTCATTGACGAGATGCAACACGGACGGTCCGAGAAGGACGCCCAGCACCATGTAACCGATAAGGGAGGGGAGTTTTACCCAACGGGCCACGAAGCCCACGTGAAAACCGACGAGGGTCAAAAATCCGAGCAGTGTGAGGGCGGATAGATGCAACTGTTGCAGGTCCGGTATCATCGGGTTTTGTCACTTTCCATTGGCCCGTGACATTATTGAGAGGGCCGGTTGAGGGAGCGTAAAGGGAAACGGTAAGATCACATGACTAGGAAGTGCCCAGTCTACCCGCCGTATAGAACGTTTCCTGAACACTCACCAAGACCCCCTCACACTCATCCAGGTTCCCCGTGATCCCTTCGATGCGCCGAAGCGCTTCGTTGGTCAAACGTTTCTCGACCACCGCCAGGATCAGGCGGCAGAATCCCGCGTCGTCATCGCTCCAGAATCCCGCGAAAAGCGGTATCTTGGCCAGGTAGGAGCAGGTGTTTTGTGCTTCCACGATGACCACCGAACTGAACTCGGTCTCGGCCAACTCGGCAAGCACCTTGCGGAATAAATCTTCGTCCTGCACTATCACATGAAAGAGATGTTTTGATGTTCGGTCTTTCGCGTCCAAATCGGCGTGGGTCTGGCGGAGGAAACATTCCCGTAAGGCCTCGCTGGATTCCTGGGCGCAGATTTCCTTGATGGCCCCCGGAACACGCAAGGCCTGTGAAATGGCGGAAAGAAGTTTGATGTGCTCATTGGCGCCGCTTTCCGGCGCGATGATAAAGGCGATCAGGTGAACGGGCTGTTGGTCAAGCGCGTCAAAATCAACCCCTTCATGGACAACCATCATCCCCACCACGAACTCATCCACCGAAGAAAGGTGGCAATGGGGAATGGCGATACCATTGCCGAAACCGGTGGAACCCAGCTTCTCGCGCTCGCGTAATCCATCGAGGATTTCTGCCGCGTCCACCTTCTCCAGCAGGGGGCTTTTCTTGGCGAGGTCCACGATGGCGGCGAGTGCCTCATCCTTGTTGGCCGGCGTGGCGTGAGCATCAAGGCATTCTTCCCGTAACACATTAACAAGCTTCATCGTATGGATCCCGTGCGTTGAGTGGGTGGGATGGGTTAACCAAGGAAAAGTGAGATTGCTTTAATCTTACTCCTGTTACAAAGGTTTTACAAGTCTTCCGGAATAAAAAAACGGGTTCAACCGGTTTGAGCGCTCCATACCGGGTGGGTAAACATTCACGACGGCCTGAAGAGCCCATGGAATCGGGCGGTTCACGCGGCGTGGATGGCAACTTCTCCTCCTGAACATGCCCCTGCTTTTGTCATCCTGGAATCGTTCAGCCCCCGAGGAGTGAATGGAATCAAGGCGTTCCCCACCGGGTGCGGGGGAATTCGCCTTGCGCGGCATGCACCCGGCAAAAGAGAACCTCATCAAGTGCATTCCAGCCAACCCTTCGCGTCGGGGGAGGGGGGCAATTTGCCATGGGCCTTTTTGCTTGGCAGAATGGTTTCTGATCCACGTACCAATTCGAGGGTGATTCCATGACAGTATGCGCCGTGGCGTTGTTTGTATTGAACAGTTTTGTGGGCTTCAATGCCCCCGTGGGGGAAGCCGACCCATTGCGCTTTCAAATCATGGGGCCGGCCACCATCGGTGGAAACACGGTCCATGTTAATGTCGTCGTGACCAACCCGTCGAAGAAGACTTGGGAGGGCACGGTATCGCTGGACCTGATCGATGGGTGGACGGTCCGGCCCCCTCGGGAAAGTTCCTTCAGCGTGGCCGGCGGGTCGGGGGAGACGGTGGCCTTCGACCTGCGATTGCCCGACGAGACTTTCAATGCGCTCTATCCGGTGTGGGCTTGTCTGCGGGCCGGGAGTGAAGGAGATACCGTGGAAGGCCGCGCCGTTTTCATCACGTCGGTGGAGCGGCCCGACCCGCCGTTGGCCGACCGGAGTCTCCCGTGGACGCCCCTGGTCCTGCCCGCCGAGGGCCGCCTGGATCTGTGGCGAAGCCCCGTCCGCCGCACGGCCGTGCAGGTTTACGGCGAATCGAAGCCCATCGTGATGCCCGTGGGGTGGGCGGGCACGGAGCCGCGTACCCGGGCGGACGTGCGCTTCGACGAATCGGTGAAACTCGATTCCGAACGCCGCGCCATGCGCATGCACCCGCCCTGGTGGCGGGGTTTGGCGGGCAGCACGTATACCGACTATCCGCTGCAAATGCCCGAGGCGGACGTGCGCTTGCGCTTCGGCTATGCCATGACGCCGAGCTTTCCGGGCGAGCCGCCCAGTGACGGGGTGACTTTTCGCGTGTTGGTGGCCGAAAGTCCTGATGAAACGCCCGTCCTCCTCTTCGAGACAAACACCGATGCCAAGACCTGGCAATCCGCCGAAGTGGACCTGAGTGCCTACGCCGGCCGTCTCATACGGCTCCGTTTCGAGGTGGATCCCGGTCCCGACCGCGACACCACGTGCGACCGGGCCTGCTGGGCCGAACCCACCTTGTTCATGGGCCCCGGGACGTCCCCCGCTCCGCCGCCGGTTGACCTCGCCACGGGAAAGGCCCTGGGGAAAATCCGGGTTGCCGAAAAGGTTTACCGTGTTTTACTGTGGCCGGGACATCCCGGCCGCCCCGGGCATCGCATCGGCTTTGCCCGAGCGGGCCGTCTGCTGTGGACCGGGGGCATCGAGATTACCGTGGACGGCGACCGGCTCGACGCACCCGGCAGTGTGTTCCCGCTTACGGACACGGTGAAAAGAAAGACGGAGAAGGGTTGGTCTTTCGACTATACTTTCCGCCACTGGGCGGGATCCCTCCGGTTGCGCGTGGCCTACGTTCTCCGCAAGGATGCCCTGCAAGTTACCTGCACGCTGCCGGAAACCCCGCCGGACGCGCCGTGGCGGGCGGTGCGCATTGAAGATGTGTCGCTGGGTCCCTGGAATCTCCCCGTGCAATCCGTCTACGCGGGCGTGGGCAACGTCCTCGTTAAACCCCGGGCGTTTTCGCTCGGTTTCGACGGTCACCAACTGGCGACCTCCTACGTGGGGCAGGCCTTCGACGCGGATCTTGCCGTGGTACAGGCCGTGGACGTGCCGCCCACGTGGTACGAGTTTTCCCCGGAGACGCGGCGCGCCACCATGCACGCGGCCAGTGAACAGACCATGACGATCATACCCGGCCCCACCGCGTGGGAAGCCGCCAGGGTTTGGCGGGCCTTGTGCGGCCGGACCGCTTCCGCGGGCGTTGCGCACCTGGCGGGCCGTTTTGTCTTTGACCTTTGGGGCGGGCGCTACGAGACAAATCGCCGGAATCTCAAGCGGGCCTTTCAGTATGGGCTTACCGACAGCACCGTGGTCTGGCATGTGTGGCAGCGCTGGGGATACGACTATCGCCTGCCGGACGTGTGGCCGCCGAACCCCGCCCTGGGATCCGAAGCGGAACTGCGTGCCCTGTCCGACCTGTGCCGCGAGAAGGGCGTGCTCTTCGCGCCGCATGACAACTACATCGATCTCTATCCCGATGCGTCCTGCTTCAGCTACGACAAGGTCGCCTTTCATGGTGACCGGACACCCATGCGGGCCTGGCTGAATAAGGGCCGCGACGCCCAGTCCTACCGCTGGCGGGTCGATGCGCTGCCGCCCCGGATCGATGAAAACCTTCGCCTTATCCGGGACGGACTGAAGCCCTCGGCTTATTTCATTGACGTGTGGGCTTCCGCACGGCCCCATGAATACTGGACGCGGGACGGGCGGTTTGTCAATCATGTTCAAACCCGCGACGCCTGGGGCGCGTATTTCGCCCGCATACGCGAGTACCTGGACGGCGCGCCCCAGATCTCGGAAAGTGGTCATGACCAACTCGTCGGCTGGCTGGATGGCGCCCAGACCAACCACCTTCGCGTGGATCCCGTGCAGAAGCTGTTTACGTGGCGCGTAAGCAGTGAGGACGCGGAGCGCATCCCGTGGCTCGATTTTGTTCATCATGCGCGCTTTGCCCTTCACGGCGCGGGATACCCAAGCCGTTACGCCGCCGGTCTGAATCCCAAGTTGCACGGTGTTTACAGCGATGACTACATGGCGACCGAAGTGCTCACGGGGCATCCGGCCATGGTTTCCCGGGCGTTCGGGCGCGATGTGGTGCGGAAGTACTGGCTGCTCCACGGTGTCATGCGGGCCTTGGCCGGGCGCGATATGGAAAAAGTGACCTTTATCGGCGGTGACATCCACCGGCAACACGTGCAATGGTCGAACGGAGGCGAGGTCCATGTGAATCGCGGCGAAACGGACTGGTTCGTCGAGGGTCATCTCCTCCCGCAATATGGCTTTTATGCCCGAGTGAAAACCGGGGAGGACCTGGTGGAGGCGGCCATCGAGCGTATCGACGGTCTTGTCGTGGAGTGGTCGAAGGCCCCCGGCGTGCAATACGTGAATGGACGCATGCCCTCGCTCTCGGGCGACCGGGTTGACGGTGACATTACCCGCGTTTTCATGGAGAAGCCCGACACGCTGGCCCTCGAACTGCAATGGAACGTGCGCCATCCCATCGGGGAAGACCTGACTATTTTCGTCCATCTCGTGGACGAGAACGGTGACATCATGATGCAGGGGGATCATCGGCCCGAAACGCCCACGTCCGAATGGAAAACTTCGGTACGGTCCCTGGCGCTTATTCCCCTCCCCGACACCGCCCGGCCCGGGCAACGTTACAATCTTCGTCTGGGCTTCTTTGATCCCGTATTGGGACGTTTCCCCTATTTGGCGGGAGCATTGGATGACCGCCAGCGGGTGCGTTTCGGCACTCTCCTGTTCACGGGAAAAGAGAACCGGGTAACGGGAGCGGAATGGAACCCTCCGGAGGCGTATGCGGATCCCGTGCTTGACCGAACAAACCCCGGTGCGCGGCCCGTGGATTTCGGCGGGATCGTGACGGCTGGTGGTGTTCGTATCGAGACGAGCGATGACGGCACGCGGCTGACCCCGCTTCCCGAAGGATATGAATTTCCCCTTCGATTGACCGGCGTGCCTGAACAGGTTCTTCTGAAAACAGCCGTCGTGACCCTTCCCCGGTAAGAGAAAAGCATCCTTCCCGCTGCTAACCCCGAAAGTTGATGTCCCATGCTTCGGCCTCCATCCATCCCGGGAGCTACACGAACATCCCTTGCTTCGACTCCGCTTCGGAAGGGATTGTATGTGGAACGGGACCTTTGTCTCCGGGGTTCTTCTGTTTATACCATCCACACCGCCCGCTTGCCGAACGGGCAAGCAGGAGCTTGCCCCTACCCAGGGGCGATCCTGCTGGTAGGGTCATGCTCCCGCATGACCGTAAATGGAACGGGATCTTTATCTCCGGGGTTCTTCTGCTCATTCCATCCGCACAGCACGCTTACCGAACGGGCAAGCAGGAGCTTGCCCCTACCATGGGGCGATCCTGCTGGTAGGGTCATGCTCCCGCATGACCGTATGTGGAACGGGATCTTTGTCTCCGTGGTTCTTCTGCTCATTCCATCCGCGCCGCCCGCTTGCCGAACGGGCAAGCGGGAGCTTCCTACCCCGGGGCGGTCCTGCTGGCATGGTGGGCCTTGGCCCATCCTTCGGAACCACGGTTCTCCACGGAGACGATTCCGGCTATGCCGGGCTAGGGAAAGGACGCTTTGGCGAAAGTGCAGTAACGTGGCCACCTGGTGTAAAGGAGTGTCTGCGGGTGACATCCTGAAGCCCTGTTTGCTTCCCGCACTATGCCGGTCGTATCATCGTTGCGTGGTCCGGGCGCGGGTTTCCGGCCCGTGAGCCGTGAGCCGGCGTGTGATTTGTGAAGAAATGGCATTTAGCGAGACCGACACAGGGGCCGGTGTGTTGTGGTTCTTCAAACCACAACGTGCCTTAAAAGAGGGACCGAATACGTGATCCACGGATGGCACGCAAAATAATCCCCGATTTCGTAAACCTCGCAATGGCTCATGCTACAATGGCAACGGGATGGTAGAACAGCGCGGAGGGATTGCCATTGAACACGCAAGATGTTCACGAAGCCATCGCGAACATCCGCCAGCTTCCTACGTTGCCGGCGGTCATTGGCCGAATCCTCAGCACCGCCGCCGATCCCGAGGCCTCGGCGCTCGACCTGGGCAAGCATATCGCCGCCGACCAGAGCCTGACCGCCACCCTGCTGCGCCTGGTGAACTCGGCCTATTACGGCCTCTACCGGCAGGTGGACAACATCGCCGAGGCCATTGTCATGCTGGGATTTCTCGAGGTGCGCAACCTTGCCCTCACGGCCACCGCCTTCCGCACCCTGGGCGATCCCCTGTCGGAGTTCGACCGGCGCCAACTCTGGGCCCACGCCCTGGGCGCCGCGCTGGCCGCCGAGCGTTGCGCCGCCCTGGCACGCGTCAAGGTGAGCGGTGTGTTCGAAGCGGCCCTGCTCCATGATATTGGCAAGGTGGTGCTCGACGTGCTCTATCCCACGGCCTATGCCGAAGTGATGCAGATGGCCCGCGAGGAAAACCGTTTTGTACGGGAAGTCGAACAGGAGACCTTCGGCCTCGACCATGCCGCGGCGGGCGCCATACTGGCGGATCACTGGAACCTGCCGCCCGATGTCGCGGCGGCGATTGCCCGGCACCACGGTCCTTTGGACACCACGACGGACTCCCCCCTGCCGCCGCTGACCATGTTGGCCAATTATACCGCCTACGAAGCCGGACTGGGGGAATACAGCAACGGTCAACCGCCCCTCTTCCCCGGCGAGGCCGTGCTCCGTCTCGGCCTGAGCCGCGAAGGCGTCGCTCCCGCCACCTCGTCCCTGCTTTCCCAGCGGGACCGCGTCGTGGAGTTCGCCGGCCTGCTGGCGGGGTAGGTTTTGGGGTGTCCGTTCCATGGGTGTCGATGATGAAACAGGTCCACGCTCAAGGAGACTTTTGCCATGAAACGAATCGTCGATGTACGCGCTTTCGTGATGGGTGATGCGGCGCAGGGCGCCGATTATCACGCCCAAACCGAGGAGCATTGGATTACGGGCACGGTGATCGCCACGCCCATGAGCATCTATCCCGAGTATCAGGCGTCGCGCCTCTCCTTCGGCATCGACGTGCTGGGCACGGTGATGGTCGAGGTGGAGGCCGAGGACGGAACCGTGGGGTTCTCGGTCACCACGGGGGGCGTTCCCGCGGCCTATCTCATCGAGAAGCACTTCCGGCGCTTCATCGTGGGGCAACTGGTCAACAACGTGGAGGTCATGTTTGATCAAATGTATCGTGCCTCCATGTTTTACGGGCGCAAAGGCCTGACCATCAACGCCATCTCCGGGGTGGATTGTGCGATTTGGGATCTCCTGGGCCGGTTGCGCCGGGAACCGGTGTGGGCCATGATCGGGGGCAAGATTCGAGACCGCCAGCCCATGTACGCCACGGGGCCCCGGCCCGACCTCGCGGAAGGCATGGGCTTCATCGGCGGCAAGTTGCCCCTGCCCTACGGCCCCGCCCATGGCGATGAGGGGCTCGAAAAAAACATCGCCCTCGCGGCGCGAATGCGGGAAGCCTGCGGCGCCGGCTTCTTTCTCGCCTTCGACTGCTGGATGGCCTTGACCACGCCGTACGCGCTTCAACTTATCAAGGCCCTGGAACCGCTTGGCTTCCGCTGGATCGAAGAGTGTCTTCCGCCGGACGACCTCAAGGGCTACCGGCAACTGGTGGAACAGCGCAGCCACCCCATCCTGATCACCACGGGAGAGCATGAGTACACGCGCTGGGGCTTTGAAGCGCTCCTCGACACGGGCGTGGACATCATCCAGCCCGATGTCAACTGGTGTGGCGGCCTCACGGAACTCCTGAAGATCAAGGCCATGGCCTCCGCAAAAAAACGGCTTGTCATTCCCCACGGCTCATCGGTCTACAGCTACCATTTCGCCATCGCCAGCGATGTGACGCCCTTTTCCGAATTCCTCATGATGGCCCCCCAGGCCGACAAGGTGGTCCCCATGTTCACCCCCCTGTTCGTGGACGAGCCCGTGCCCCGGGACGGTCATGTCACGCTTTCGGACTCCCCCGGGTTTGGCGTCGAGTTGAACCCCGCGCCCGAATGGACGCGGCCCTTCACTCCCTGAGCACCTGCTCCAAGTGCTTCCGTAACATCCGCAGACTGGGAAGCGCTTCATCACTGTTTTCCAACGGCTCGGCCAGCCAGTCCAACAGGGCCCCGATGACATGCCACCGCCAGCGCGCCTCGGGCCGGGCCACCTCGTCGCGCAGGTACTGCACATCCCGCAACATGCACCGCCGTGCTTCGCCGTCGGCGGGCGACAGGTCCACTTCCTCCACAAGGCGTTCTAGCAGGTACGGCACCTCGGCCAGGGCCTCCGCGTCTTCTCCGGGTACGGGGGGGAAGCGGAGATTGAATTCGAAGCGGTTCTCCACCAGGTCGATGCCGTCCGCCGTGATGCGCACCGCCGAGAACATGGGGGGATGATAGCCCATCATCATTTCCACCAGCCCGCGGTCGGCGAGGTAGTGCATATTGGCCGCCAAAGGGGTTCGCACGGCGATGTCGGCGAAATCCTCCGGTTCGAGCATTTTCAGCGGATCCTGCTGGTAGCGTTCGTAGAGGCGGGTCAGGAGTTTACGCCGGATGCTCTTGGGATGGGGGTACGTTGTTTTCATAGGGGTGCTGAACAGTTATTAGCGCGCAAAGTCGTCATATTCATCAGGAACGTCCCTCTGTGACGAGTGAAAAACATTGGCCCACCCCGGCAACGAGTCCAATAGATAGTCATGAATCATGATGATAGAAGCCATGACAGCGGAAATCAAACAGAGGCGTTTGCGAAGCGGGCTCTCATCTCGGAAGCGGTGGGAGCCCGGGGTGTTTGTGAAGGATGTCACGGGATGCTTCACAAACTATTTGTGTTCCTAACCCGGCCAAACCGGAGCCAAGCATCGTCTCCACGGAAAACCGTGGTTCCGAAAAAAGTAGAAGAGGCTTCCATGTTTTCCCGGAACGCGAGGAAGAGAGGTTATAAGGGTGGGCCTTGGCCCACCACGGCCCCTTCCAAGGGAGGCTGTTTCGTCGTCAAGGTTTCAGTCTTTTCTTATGTGGCAATGCCGCCCTCGGCTGTGGGCCGGGACGTGGATACGTTCGGAATGACAGACGGGACGCCCGGAGGATCAACCACCTCCATAAATCATTTTTCCCGCTTCTTCCCGTGGCACATGGGGACCACCATAATCTGCTTCCTTCGGACTGCTACAGCTCTTCCAGCCCGATGCCCAAAGCCAGAACATTCCCGGGGACGCAGGTCATTCTCACGGCGTCTTTTTCGGTTACGACGCAAATGTGGCCGCCACCAAGCTGCTCCGGGGAAAGATTGGCGTGGTCTCGGGCGGCACGGGTTTCCACCACTTTCGCACCAAGCCACGCCAGGGTTCGATGGAAAGCCTCCGGGTTGCCGATGGCACTGGCGGCGGTGACGGGGGCGTGTTGCAGCATGGACAGGGGCAGTTCTTCCCCGGTGGCGACGCGCCAGAGCCGTTGCGGGGCGTGGCGGGTCTTGCGGATTGGCGCACCGGGACACAGCGCCCGCAGCCGAAGGACAAGCTGGTCCACGCTGTCTGTTTTGTCTACCTGGTCACACCGGGTCAGGATGATATGGGTTGCCCGCGCGGCGCCCTCGACAGGCTCCCGCAGGATCCCCCGGGGTACGAGATGGCCGTTCCCGAAGGGATTGGTCGCGTCCACCACCAGGATGTTCTCGTCCCGTGCCAGCCGCACGGCCTGAAAGGCGTCGTCCAGGATGAGCGTGTCACAGCCGTGGTCACGGATCGCCGCGCGAGCCCCGGCCACGCGGTCGGCGGATTTCACGACGACCACCTCCGGCACGCGGCGCAGAATCAGGGCGGGTTCGTCCCCTACCTGTCGGCAAACGGCACACGGCTCATCGGCGGAGGTCACGGCATGGGGTTCACGGGTCCGGGCGCTTCCGTAGCCCCGGGTGATAACGGCGACGCGGTGTCCGGCGGCCACTTCCCGTTGGGCGCGTTCGATGACGGCGGGGGTTTTACCGGTGCCGCCGGCGGTGAGGTTGCCGAAGCTGATGACATGGGCGTCCACCTTCACGCGGGAACGACGCAGACGGCGCCGGATGCCGTGGCGCGTGATGGGGGTGAGGGCGGCGAGCAGGGCCGCCAGCGGGGTGGGAATGGGTTCGCCGCGCCGGACCTTCTCGGCAATCCGGTGAAACAGGGGGGTCATCGGGGCGCGAACCGTTTGCCGCTGAACTGCTTCACCAGGCCTTTCAACTCCAGCATGGTGAGCGAACTCAGGGCTTCCGACACGGAAATCCGGCAGGCCAGGGCGATTTCATCCACGAAAGAACCCTCGGGACTCAACATGGACAATACGTCTTTCTCCACCTCGCTTACGTTAAGTTTCGGTGGCGCGGGCGGGACCGGTTGCCGGGCGACTTCCGGGGCGCTCGCGGTTTGTTCCGTTTTCGGCGGCGGCGCTTGCCGCGCGTCGGCGGGGAGTTCCAGCTCCACCAGGATGTCGTCCACCGTTTCGACCAGTTTGGCCCCTTCCCGGATGAGCGCGTGGGGCCCCCGGCTGTTTCGATTGCCCACCTGGCCCGGCAGGGCGAAGACCTCGCGGCCCTGTTCCGCCGCGGCGCGGGCCGTGATGAGGGCGCCGCTCCCCGGTGGCGCTTCGATGACAAGCGTCCCGAGGCACAGGCCGCTGATGATGCGGTTTCGGAAGGGAAAATGACCCTTGGAAGGCTTCACCCCCATGGGGAAGGCGGAAAGCACCGCGCCATGTTGAATCAGCCGGTGCATGAGGTCCGCGTTTTCGGAGGGATACACGATGTCCACGCCGCACCCGAGTACGGCCAGCGAGCGTCCCCCCGCGTCCAGGGCGCCCCGATGGGCCGCGGCGTCCACGCCGGTCGCCATACCGCTGACCACCGTGATGCCCCGCGCCGCCAGGTCCCCCGCGAGCCGTTCGGCCATGCGCAGGCCATAGGCGCCGGCCTTTCGCGTGCCCACGATGGCGATGCTGTACTGGTCGGCCTCGTGCAGTTCGCCCCGCACGAAAAGCACCAGGGGCGGGTCGTAGACCTCCGCCAACCGGGGGGGATAGGCGGGATCGTCCATGATGATCGGGTGGGCGTCATATTGCTCCATGGCGCGGATTTGTCCGTCAACGTCCGCCACATCGCCATAATGGCGGATGCGATTGGCCAGCTTGGGGCCGACCACCTCGCGCAATTCCCCCTCCGACGCGTGAAGCACGCTGGTCGGTGTTCCAAAGCGTGCCAGCAGGCGGATGAAAAGGGTGGTTCCCACGCCGGGTATCAGGGTTAATACGAGCCAATCGCGCTGATTTTCATTGAGTGTCATGGTGGGAACTCCCCGTAGCCGATGACGTATTGCGAACGCCGATGTTTCGGAGAAAAGAACATGGTTACATGGCCTCGATGCGCACTTGGCCACCCCGCCGGGGCGGCGAAACACCCGCGGGCAGTTTACCGGTTTCGTACCAGGCCCGCCACTCTTCGGGCATGTCGCCCATGTTCAGGCCGGTAATGGCCCGCAGTCGCGCGCCGGCATAGCGGCGGACCGTGGGATTGCGGTACAGGGCCCGCAGCAGCGCGGGCACGGCGGCTTCCCGGGGCCAGGCAGCCAGTGCGTTGGTGGCCAGAATCTGCACGGTACCCGGGAGTTCTCCTTCCCCCATGGCTATCGACGTGAGGGCCGACAGGGCAACGGAATCACCTTGCGCCGCCAGGGCCTGCACGGCAATGCGCTGAACCATGGGATCCGTCTCGCGAACCAGGTCCACCCAAGTCCGCGTGGATTCGGGGGCCCTCAAGCGGTAGAGGGCCCTGGCCGCTTCGCGGGCCAGTTTCTTATCCTCGTTTCGGGCGAAGGTCGCCAAGACCGCGGACGCTTCAAGACATCCCATCCGGCCCAGGCAATAGGCGGCAACGGCCCGGTCCCCGGCCTTCGTTTCGTCTGATTCAAGGGCGTGCCGGGCGGACGCACACAATACGGACGCCCATTGGGGCAGCGCGGCATCAAAAGCGCTTCGCCGTTGAATATCCCACTGCGAAAAAACGTGGAAAACGCGCATCAGGAGCTGCTCCGCCAGGTGCGAATTTCCCGGGCGCTGACAGAGCCTGGCCACGGCTTCGGCCGCGGTTCGCCGAACCGCGGCCACGGGGTCGGCCAGGGAGGCAAGACAAACATCCAAGTCGTCGGGACCGCCCGTCTCGCCCAGCGCCTCCATGGCCCGCATGCGAATGGCGGGATCCCGCGCGCGCTGCATACCATGCAGGACGCCCCTCCCCCCCTCCAGGAGCGGCTTCGCATCGATGCGCTCGAAACGTGGCGAGGGCCAGGCCGGCACGAACCGCTCGCAAAGCAGCGCGGCCCTGTTCAAACTCCGCCGCAGGTCATCCTGTATCCACGACGCCGCTTCCGTGACCGCTGAAACCGGCTCGGGTTCACACGTCGCCTTTGTGGATTCGGCATCGTCCCTTGCCGCGCCGGGAACCGCCGTGTCCACGGTTTCCCCGGGCGATTCGTCGCCCCGGCCCGCCCAAGTCGCGCCGAGGAGGATCAACAGTCCCACGCAAACCACGCGCCATCGATCCATGGTCCTGCACAACATGCCACACATCCTCGTCTTCCCATACACATCGACTCGCGGGTCAACCCGGGGCGGGTTGGCCCGCCGCCTGGCCCATGCACGGATAGCCCTTTGCCGGCAACCTGCCGCCTTTGTTCTTGCGGTTACCTGGAAATGCTCGCACCGGCGCTTCGCGACCTTTGACACGCGGAACAAAACGCCCCATACATCGTCTAAGAATATACCTGTTTGCGTCACGGGATGCTAACCGATGCCATTTGCGAAAACCGATTTTCAGTGAGTCTCCCACATGGTCCGATAGGTTGCGGCTCAATAAAGTGGCTCTTTCGAATAGAGCGTGTTTCACCCTCCCCGCCCCATGACGTGAATACGTCATGGGCCTGTCGGGATGCCCCTTTCAGGGGGTTTACCCAAGGCATTTCCCGTACCCGACCGGGCGATAAAAAGGTACCAAACGTGGCGGTGGCGAATCGTTTGTGAGAAACACGGTAGTGCCCGGGATCGAGCGGAGGTCTCACTGGAAATCACCTTTTCGTAACGGACACTGACCGGAAGTCCCTTCTTTTTGCGCCATAGGCTATGAATAATAATAAAATCGGAATATATGAATGGTTGAGGCACTCCCACGGGGGCCTGGTATAACAGTTTGACGTAAAAGATTTGAAAAAATGGCCTTGGCAGGAATAAATGGAAGCAACGGCAGGTTTACATTAATGTCCGCGGCAGAGGTCATTCCCCCTGGCCAGACCGCGGATATCAGTCAGCAATGACTGGTTCCCGCCACCGGCGAGTGCAGATTACGCAGTTACCCCCGCTGCCTGCACTCGCCTCTCTTTTTACGTTTCGCGCCATCCATGGGGCCGTGCCCGGCCCCCAAGAATGCGCTGGGGACATGCAATGGGAAACTCCAGGTGGCGTGGCCCGTCATTCAAGTGCTATACTCGCCTTTCTTTGCACACTTTTTCCACCCAAGCCCATTTTTGAGGAGCGAAACATGTCCGACGAGTCCAAAAGCACCAATATCACCTGGCATGATCACGAAGTGAATCGCGAAGACCGGGAAAAGCAGAATGGGCATAAGTCATGCGTTCTGTGGTACACGGGCCTTTCCGGTTACGGCAAGTCCACCCTGGCCCAAGCGGTTTCCACGGCCCTCTTCGAGATGGGTTGTCGCACCTATGTTCTTGATGGTGACAACATCCGCCATGGTCTGAATAAAAACCTGGGCTTTTCTCCCGAAGACCGGACCGAGAACATCCGCCGCATTGGCGAAGTGGCCAAGCTCTTTGCCGATGCCGGTATTATCACCTCGACGGCCTTTATCTCGCCTTACCGCGCCGACCGCGACCAGGCCCGCGCCTTGCTGCCCGAGAGCTTCATCGAGGTCTATGTGAAGGCCGATCTGGCGGTTTGCGAGGAACGCGACCCCAAGGGGCTGTACAAGAAGGCCCGCGCCGGTGAGATCCCCGAATTTACCGGCATTTCCGCGCCATATGAAGAACCGCTTAACGCCGAGATTGTCGTTGACACGGGTAAGGCGCCCCTTGAAGCGTGTGTTCAGACCGTTATTGACGCGCTCAAGGAACGCGGTATCCTTTCCTGATCCCGTCTTTTCCAGCGAGAAAATGTCCCCTCCCCCACTCCGGCGGGGGAGGGGATTTCCGCAGGTGCTCCCCGTCGATTTGCCACGGAGGTGCCTGTTCTTTTATCGTATGGGCCTTGTTCGAATGCAGGCCGTAGAGGTGCCATTCGCGAAAAGACAATCCCCAGCGGGACCGCCACATGCTCCTGTATGTTCCGGCTCTCATAGCCGCAACATACAAGAAACCGGGGCCGAACACGGCCCTGCGGATGGCACGAGAAAAGATCCTCAATTTCGCACATGCCCCTGAAACCCATGCCGTCCTCCGCGGCTTTTCTGGAAAGGAAGGTACCATGTCTTTGGGACACACCATTCGCCTCACCGGGGCCGGGGTCGAGAAGACCGTTGCCGCCCTGGCCTTGCGTCTTAATGAGTTGGGCCACAAGGTCGAACCCGACCATGGCGGCCTGCGGCTCATTGATGCTGTTTCACAAGAGGAGCTCAACTACGAGATCGACGCCAACGATCCCCCGGAGTTCGCCGCCGAGAAAATCCTGGACGTACTGGAGGAACGGGGCTGGATTAAGCTGGACAGCACGGGTGTTTCCGCCGAGGAAGAGGCGGAGATAACCGACCGCTTGCGTCGTTTGGGCTATATCGAATAGCGGCCGGGGGATATGCGGATCGGAGTCAACACGCCGGCGGGGCCGCCCCACGGCTACGCGGGGCATTGGGAACGGTACATGGTGCGGGTGCTGCGGGCCTGCCGGGTTCTCCAGGACGACACCCGGTTCGTCGTCTACACGCACGCTCAAAACCATCACCTCTACGAAGGTTGCACCCGGTTCCCCCTGGATGAAGTCCATCCCCGACTCCTCCCCATGCGGCGCGGGGCCGCATTGGACCACGCCCTCAAGAAACACCCCGTCGATTACCTTTTAAGCCCTTTGACCGCGCCCGTCGCCCATCGAAGTGTACCCCAGTTCCTCTATGCCCTTGACCTGGCCGGCCTGGAACGTGGAGAGCGAAGGGTGCGCGGACAGGCATCCGTGCTCAAGCATATACGGAAAGCCTGCGCATCGGTGCGGGGCCTTATCGTGTCCTCCGAGTACCTGCGCCACCGGTGCCTGGATCTCCTGGAAACGCCTCTCGACCGGGTGATGGTGGCGCCGCCGGGCGTGGACTTAATTTTCGAGAAAGCCGCTCCTTCACTCGTGGAGGAACCCTGCCTGGTACTCTATATCGACGCCTTGGCCAAAGACAGTTTACCTGTCGTGATCCCGGCCATGGAGCAATTGATGAAGGATGCGGGTTGCAATGTCGCCGTGGTGGGACCGGGATGCCAGGGCGAACCGCCATGCTGGGGCGAGCGCGCCATCCGAATCGAACGCCTGCCCGACCCCCAACTCGCCGGTCTCTATCAACATGCCGCCGTTTTTGTCTACCCATGTAAGAACGACGGTTGCGCCCTGCCCGTGATGGAAGCCCTTCGCTCACGCGCTCCCGTGGTAGCGCCAAAATCCGGCGCCATCCCCGAATTCGCCCACGCCACGCCTTTTTATTACAACCCGGACAGCCCCTCTTCGCTGCTCCACGCCATCCACCGCACCCTGGAAGAGAAGGACGCCGAGCGACGCGCCCGCACCCATCAGGGGCGGCAGGCCATCGCCGACCATACATGGGAACAATGCGCCTGGCGCCTGCTTTCCGCCTTCAGCAGGGCGTAAGGGGGCGCGCCATTTTGGCTGTTGCTTATGCGCGGGGATGGAACTTCCTGTGGGCCTCGGTCTGGCGCTCGATACTGACGTGCGTATAAATCTGGGTGGTGCTGATATCGGCGTGGCCCAGCATTTCCTGGACAGCACGGAGGTCGGCCCCGTGATCAAGGAGATGGGTGGCGAAGGAATGGCGCAACATGTGGGGCGTCACATTCTGTTGAATGTTGGCGGCCCGGGCGTAGCGCTTCACCACCTGCCAAACCCGTGTGCGGCTCATGCGGCGGCCCCGCGGGGTGAGAAAAAGCGTGTCGTCGCAGACGGCGCCCTAATCGCGCAGGGCCAGCCAGGTGCGTAAGCGCGTGATGGCCCGGCGGCCCAGCGGCACCAGGCGATCCTTGCCGCCTTTGCCGCGAACGCGGACCGCGCCTTCCTCGATGGACAGGTGGCGCAGGGGAAGGGCACACAACTCGGAAATACGCAGACCGCAAGCGTAGAACAAGGCCAGAATGGCGGCATCGCGGACGCCCTCCTCCGTGCTCGTATCGGGGGCGTCGAGAAGGCGGTCCACCTCCTCCGCACTGAGGAAGTGGGGCAAGGAGCGGGGAAGGCGGACCGATTCGAGATCCGCGGCGGGATTCTGCCGGGTGACGCCCTCTTCGGCGAGGTGACGGTGAAAATGACGGATGGCGCTCAGGTGACGGGCACATGATCGGGGTGACATGCCAGCCGCGTACAGCGCCCCAAGGTGATCCACGATATCCTCGCGCACGACCTCCCCGGCGTCTTCGATTCCAAGGGCCTCAAGGTGCTCCAGGTACCGCCGCAGATCGGCGGCATAGGCGGACAGGGTGTGTTCGGCCAGCCCGACCTCGAAGACGACCGTCTCAAGAAAACGGTCCAGCAGCGGAGTAAGCAGCGTTTCACCGTTCATGGCAAGCCCCGGCGAATGCCATCGTTCCGTTCGTCCCATGGAGCCCATCTTCATAAAAACGTGCCCCGGCGCGGGTCGCGCCGGGGCAGCAAATCAACAAAAGCCGCTGTCAAATGCCCAGAGGCTTATTTGCCCATGACGATGGTGAATTCAGCGCGGCGATTCTTCTTGTTATTTTCGCTGTTCTTGCCCATGTTGGGAACAGCAGGCTCGGACTCGCCCTTGCTGATGGCGGTGATACGCGAAGCGGCGATGCCGTTGGCGACCATGTAGGCCTTCACGGAATCGGAACGGCGCTGCCCCAGGGCCATGTTATAGGCCTCCGTGCCCACGTTACAGGTATGCCCTACAACCGTCACCGTGTCTTTGGGATACTTCTTCATCTCGGCAACAAGACGATTTACTTCCTTCTTACCCTCGGGTTTCAGGACGGCACTGTCGAAGTCGAACAAAACGTTGTTCATCTGGATGACCGTGCGCTTCGCCGCCACGGGCTTCGCCGGCGGCGCTGCGGGGGGAGCGGGCTCCTCGGCCGGCTTTTCCCAGAGATGGTAGACAATGCCCCGGTTTCCCCAGAGCTCCGTGTCACCGGCGTTGGAGGCCGGTTCCTTGGGCCACCACCAGTACCCGGAACGCCCCTTCGAGTCGGCAACCGGATCGGGCGTCGCGCCCGTGTTGCCCCACCAAGACATGTCGTCCCACACCTTGGCTGCCTGCGCGGATCCGCAAACCCCAAGCATGGCAAACACGACGGCCAACGCGATCAGCTTTCTCATTTTCATTCTCCTTCTGCGCTTAAACAGTTACCTCGGATGGGCGTCACCCTTGGCATAAACCCTTCCACTCTCCCTAGTGCTCCCATACACAGTCTAACCACACGACACCGGGAGAGTCAAGAAATTACCCCGCGGATTCCAATATCCGCAGTCCTTGCCTGTCATTCAATACCTCAGTCATCTTACCACAAGACATGGTGCCAAGCAAGGTATCACAATGGGTTAGACCGTGTTCCGGAGGCCGTGGATTCCCGCGGCATCGGGGCCATCCATTCTTCAGGCTGCTTGCGCGAAGTGACGTTGCAGTGTGTGCAGGGCCTGCGTGATTAACGGGTCTGTTGTCCGATCAATCACTTTGCGCAGTTTCGGGATCGCTCCGCCCACTCTCCTGCCGTTCCGAACCGTACCGTGGAGGTGACGACTCACCGTGGATTGGGTGAGATCGAGGATAACGGCAATGTCTTCCTGCGTTTTTCCGTAAAAATAGTATAATTGCACCACTTCCCGCTGACGCCGTGTAAGGTGCGTTTCGATTAACCCTCGCACCTTGGGACCGACGTCACGAAAGAAGGCGGCGAGGGCGTGGCGACGCGCCCGATCCACCTCACTTTCGTAATAAAGCCCTTGTGTCGCCGGAATGCGGTCAAGGGCGGCAACATCGATTGGGATTTCCCAGAAATCCGGATTGAACCGGGCCATTATCTGTTCCTCCATAGTCCTTTAGCCGTGAAGTTCCGTACAAATGTTCACGAATGCGTGTTTGCCCTCTCTTCGAACCACGGTTCTCCGTGGAGACGATTCCCGCTTCCGGCCAAGCCGGGTTAGGGGTAGAAAGAAACGCTTGCATGTCTTCTGCCGCCTCCACGGCCTCGCCCGCAGGGGGTCATCATGATCCATCTCCCCGATACTGTCGGGAGATGGCTTAACTGCGCTTCGGTGGCCTGTAATCATCGATTTATTCCTTTCGTTTCCGGCACGACAGGTGAATAAAAAAACGCCGGAGGTCCTTTTCGGGGCCCTGCGGCGAAAACGCGCTTTGAACTCGGCGTCAACTACTTCATGGATCAGCCCCGGGGATGGACACCCGCATCAACGGAAGGACACGGTGGCACGTGGCCGCGGTAAGGCATACCGCGCCCCACGTAATACCCCATGTTTTATGCTGTCCGTTGCTCATGTCCATCTGCTCCCTGGCCGATACCGAACGCTACCATAACCCAACGAAAAAGGCAAGCCTTGTGCCATTTCCGAAAGGGCATCTTCTGCGCGGGCGAAATGCAACCCGGGTTTCAGGCCGAAACTCCCGCGGGAAGGTAATTCCTTCTGTTCTAAGCGGGCCCATGCATACTTTTCGGGTAACCGTTCACAGGACTCCTGGTAGACCTCATTGCGAAAAGCGGCGGCCTTCATTTCTTCATTTACCCAAAGTAGGGGTCGGACATTTTTGTTTGTCATCCGGAAAAAAGAATGCACGCACGCACACTTATATGGTATAATCCGCTTACAAAACAATTAAAGATTGGTACACGCTTGCATTATCCAGAACAATTCGGTAATCATGCCGGTAAACTCTGTACAAACTTGTTCAATTTCGCATTCCGTACTATCGGGTGTTCAAAAATGGACAGGGCGGGTTTCGGGGGGTGATACAGCAAAGCATTGAAAACACGGAACATACCACGAAAAGGGTTCTTGGCACGATGCTTGCCCATCAGGATGACGGAAGGGGAAACATACCGTTTCGGGGGGCGGAATCCCGGATGGGAGAGGAGTTTGCCGCCGATATGCCTGCCGCCTTGAAGTTGTCCACCGGATCAATCCCCGTCCCCTCTCATGACCCCCGCAAAACCGCCCGACCACCCGTGCCCCCGGAGGAAGATGAACGAGCGCACATCCTGGTGGTTGACGATGAAAATGGTCCGCGTCAATCCCTGCGCATGCTGCTGAAGGAAGAGTTCGAGGTCCACATGGCCGAAAACGTTCCCGCCGCGTTGCGCCTGCTGTCCGAAGCGCCCATTGATGTCATCATCTCCGATATTCGAATGCCAGCGCACAGTGGTTTAGACTTGCTTGAGGCCGTTCGTGAGCGCTTCCCGGGGGTCGGGGTAATCCTGCTCACGGGCTATGGTCAATTGGATACGGCGGTAAAGGCCGTGGAGCTGGGGGCTTTCGCCTACATGGAGAAGCCTTTCGACAGTGCCGCGATGGTGGCGAAAGTACGTGCGTGCGTGGAGAAACGCCGCTTTGAAGAAGAACGGCAGGCCCTGGAGTATTTGGCGGTGGAGGCGAACCGCTTTGCCACGGTGGGCCGACTCATGTCGGGAACCATGCATGACCTGGGCACCCCCTTGTCGGTGATTGGCGCCCACCTTGAGATCCTTTTGGGCAGTGTGGACCATCCGGAGATTGAAAAACGGCTCCTGACCATGCAGTCGCAACTGCACCATTGCAATGACCTGGTGCGCACGAGCATGAACTTTCTGCGTCAATCGGGAGCGAGCGAGGCCCCCTTTAGCCTGAACGACGTGGCGCGGGTCTGCCTGGACGTGGCCCGGCCCTTGCTGCGAAGGCATGACATACAGCTCCAGTTCGACCAAAGCCCCACCCTGGCCTGCTCCAAGGGGGACATGGTTCTGGTTCGTCAGGCGGTACTGAATGTCATTTACAACGCCTGCCAGGCGATGCACGGACAGGAAGAGCCGCGGTTCCTGAAACTGCGGACGTGGAACGACGATCAACAGGTGTACCTGGCGGTGCAGGACAGCGGCCCGGGCGTCCCTGAAAAAGACCGGGACCGCATATTCAAGACCCTCTACAGCACCAAGGGCAAAGAGGGCACGGGCCTTGGCCTTGCCGTGGTGCGCCTTGTCATGCGCCAGCACGGAGGCGATGTTTGCCTGGAGCCCCATCCCGGCCGCGGCGCGCGGTTCCTCCTTACCCTCCCCTGCGCCGATTATTCGGATCTGCGCTGAATCGTTCGGCACCTCCCGCCTTGTCATCCACCCATGGTGACGGGATGGGCCGCAGGCAACGCCCATTGAATCCGGGGCCCATGCCTGACGCGGCATGCTACAATCGCAGGTAACCGTTCACGGCCTTCAAATCCGTCTTTGCGAGGAACGAGCCGTTGCGTGACAGCGAAAGCAGTCTATTGCGAACATGAAGTGACACGGCAACCGGGTGTAAAAAAAGTCTTTGGTGTACACGGACTAACACAGTCGCTTGGGCTCCCTCACAATAACGGTCATTATGAAAGTCGTGAACGATTACCTGCAATCGTGCTGTGAACGCTGAAGCCTGGAAAAAAGGGAGTCTTGGTGATGCAGTACTATGTTTGCGACGGCTGTGGTGACCGGATGGCGCGTCACGATCTGCGATACACGGTCACGGTCGAGGTCCGCGCCGCTTATGACGAGGTCGAGGTAGGGCTCACCGACTTGGTACGGAGCCACCGGCAAGAGATTCTCGGCCTCATCGAAAAAATGCGTGACCAGGATGCCAAAGCGCTGGAGGAACAGGTTTACAAAAAAATATCGCTCGATCTGTGTCCGCGCTGTCAGCGCGCGTTCCTCAAGGCGCCCCTTCGCTTTCATCCCGAAGAAGCCACGGATGCGCCACCCGTGGATATTGACGCTTTCCTGCGGTCACTGGGGTTCGGGGGACAGTAAAGGTGCCCGGAAAAGGGGGAAGGTCTCCGTGCGGGGCGACAGGGGTCAGTCGCGGTTGCCGGAACCAGGGGGTCGTTTGCCTGCATCGTGCCGAACGGGGGTATCACGAAAGGTGGCGAGAAGCCAGAAGAAGAGCGCCGTTACGCTCAATCCCATAAAAACACCGTAGAGCAACATACCCGCTTTCCCGCCGCGATCCGTCGCTTTGTCTGCACCAAGAAGGCATGGTACCATGGCGATACCATTTGCGCAAAGATGACTTTCAGCAAGACCGCTGAATGGTCCTGCTGTGTCGGTTCCATTTGCCGCAATATGGGCAATAATGGAACCGAAGGTGGTCTCACGGATGGCACGCAAAACAATCCTCCATTTCGCGGAGGTCGCTGACAGCATCATTGGTCTTTTAACTGGACGCTTGGGAACCGTTTTGGGTTGGACGGTCTCACGCACGGCAGGTAGAGGTAGGTTCATGCATTTGAGATTTGTCTTTTCCGCGGGCTTGGCCGCGGTACTTATGGCGGCTTTCTTCCCCGGCTGCGGGATGATCGCCGATAAAGACCGTATCGTGGTGGCACGGTACGATGACATCCAGATCAGGCGGGGCGACCTCATGCAGCACTTGCGGAACATGGATGATGCCAAACGACCGCGCATCCGCCGCCGGGATGACCTGAAGCGGGTCCTGGAACAGTATATTGACAACGCCATCAAGCGAAAACTGGGCGAGCAGATGGAGAAGGAGGGCGTGATCAAGATCCCCCGCGAGGTGGCACGGGAACAGTTCTTCGCCACCAGTGGCGAGGATGAACAGATGTACCGGACCATTTGGGCTCTGCAAATGCCTGAAGACGGGGCGCCAACCGAATTGATGACCGTATACAATCTCACGCCGGACCATGTACGCCGGGCGAAAGAGATTATCGAACTCAAGACGGACGACGTGCTGGCCGAAATGCGGGGGGATCAGGCGGTGGCCTACCTCGCGGCA
The DNA here is from genome assembly GCA_024278275.1 of Candidatus Hydrogenedentota bacterium. Taxonomy (GTDB): domain Bacteria; phylum Hydrogenedentota; class Hydrogenedentia; order Hydrogenedentales; family JAJRTN01; genus JAJRTN01. The sequence goes on along the minus strand of JAJRTN010000032.1, from coordinate 13,520 downwards.
AAGGAGTACCGGGAGGGAACCCTGAAGGCTGATGAAAAGGACCTGCGCCGCGAGTACGAACTCTCCAAGGACAGCTTGATCAAGTTTGAATGGATGAGCTTTCTCGCCCTGCGCTTTCCCGCCTCCACGGACGCCGGGCGCGAGGAAGCCAGCCGCGTGCGCGACCGCCTGGACGCGGGGGAAGATTTCGACACCCTGTTCGAGGAGTACCGTAAACGAAATCCCTCCTTCGTGGCGGATTCGATGATCGAAAACAACCCCAAGCTGGCCCGGTTCCGAAACTTCTGGTTCACCGCCGCGGGAGCGCAACCGGGCGATATTCTCGGCCCCGTGTACCTTCCCGAATTCCAGCAGCAAAGCGTGGACGCCCAGGGCAAGCCCGTGATGCGAACGGTACCGGAGAGCTACATGGTGCTCCGTGTGACCGAGCATGAGAACCAGCGGACCTTAACGCTGGAGGAAGCGCGGCCCCGTCTTCTTCCACCACTGCTCTACAACGCCGAGATGGAAAAGCTCCGCGCGGAACACGGCGTCGAGATCTACGAGGATAAACTACCCAATCCCAGCGGCTACACCAGCCGTTTCGGTGATCCGATTGCCGGATAGCAATTCACCATTTCCGCGGCGTGATCGCGGGTGGGACGTTGTGTGTCATCCCCTCTTATTGAGGCCTTTACCGCCATGAGGATCGTTTTGCGTGCCCTCCGCAGAACCGCGTTCGACCCCGCGGGGTGATTTCGTTCAAATCCTTTTCGCAGGGGCATATTGCAATTCGCGGACCGCAACAGGCAGGATTATGGGGCTGTTTCGCCAAAGGCCGTGGCTGGGAAAATGGCACGTGGAGGAGTTGCATGGAACCGACAAGCGTATCCCACGAGTTATTGTTGGACCATCTCCAGGATGGGGTCTGTTTCGTAGACCAGGAAAATATCATCACCTACTGGAACAAGGGCGCCGAACGCATCACCGGGTTCCTGCGCGAGGACATGATCGGCAGGGAATGCGAAACCGATCTGCTGGGGCATGGCGACCGCGAAGGCAATCCCGTCTTCGAAGCGCAAAGCCCCGTCATGCGATGCCTCGGGGACGGCTCCACTTTTGAGGAGGAGGTCTTCATCCAGCATGCGGAGGGCCATCGCGTGCCCGTCTTCAGCCGGGTCAGTCCCATCCTCAACTCACGGGACGAGGTCATCGGCGCGCTGGAGGTGTTCAGTGACAACACCTCCCGTTTACAGGCCCTGAGCCGCATCGAGGAGTTGGAGCAACTGGCCCTCCTGTGCCCCCTGACCGGCATGGGGAACCGTCGTTACACGCAAATGGCTTTGGATAACGCGTTCCAGGAATTGCGCCGCTACGGCTGGGGTTTCGGCGTTCTTTTCATCGACATCGACCATTTCAAGCAGGTCAACGACACCTACGGACATGGCGTGGGAGACGAGATCCTGATCATGGTCGCTTCCGCCCTCCGCTCGGGCCTGCGATCCTTCGATTTCGTGGGACGCTGGGGGGGCGAGGAGTTCATTGTTCTGCTGCCCAACATCACCGACGACGTGCTGAAACGCGTCGCGGAACGGTGCCAGGTGCTTGTTCGGGACGCCACCTATCAGCACGAAGGCAAAACCATCCAGGTAACCGTTTCCATGGGAGGGGTTCTCGCCGACCCCGAGGAAACGGTCGAGCAATGCGTGGACCGGGCCGACCGCCTCATGTACGAAAGCAAGGCGGCCGGCCGGGATCGCATCACCCTCGGCTGACGGAGAAGACCCTCCCGCTTGAACGGGGCGAAGCTGTTTGCGCGTCACGGTATCCACGAAGCCATTCTCCATGGCCGCGAGACCCGGCCCCAAACCCTGACTCGGCGTAGCCGGGAAGCACGAATGGTACGCCCCCCCCGTCATTCCCGCGAAGGCGGGGAGCCATGATAATGTCTCCGCAGATTGCGCAGATGAACGCAGATTCTCCCGTTCCCACGCAGGGCGTGGCGGGTAGGGAGAGGCAGACACGTATTCCTGATCATGGGTGCGGCACTTCAGGGGTAAAGGGACTACACACCCGCAACTTTCCTGAGATGGTCCCAGGAGAAAATACCCGAACCGTGCCCGTCACTCCAACGGATGCCCACGGCATAATTCCCGAGAACCTGCATTTCCTCCACGGCAATGTCGTCGGGAACCGTATCGGGATCGAGGAGCGGTTCACCCGTATATTCATGCACACACACGGCGCATTGACAAGAGACACGAAGCTTCTTGTTGGGGATGCGGCTCTCCGTGCCGTCGGGCCAGCGCACGCGCACCGCGCCGTCCTCGACCACCGCCTCGGGCGTGCCTGCCCCTTCAACCTGGCGGCGGCCCACTTCACGGTGGAGGTTTTCCGCAAGTTCGGCGAAAACAGGCAGGTCGGCCCCCGACTCGCGGGACGACGTATCGCTGACTCCCGCGATGATGGGAAGTTCCGCGAGGGTGTTCAGGCCGAAACGTTCTTTCAACGTGGCCGTTCCACTCCCAAAAATAAAGTGTTTCTTGTCGCACTGGTCACACACAAAGTAGGCCATGTTCTCCACGATGCCCAACACCGGCACGTTCACGGACTCGAACATGACAATGCCCCGGGAAACATCAACCAAGGACAAGGCCTGGGGCGTGGTAACGATGATGGCCCCGTCAATGGGGGCCTGCTGAACCAGGGTAAGCTGGATATCGCCCGTGCCCGGCGGCAGATCAATAATGAGATAGTCCAGTTTTCCCCAATCGGTCTGCTGAAGAATCTGCATCGTGTAGTTGGACACCATGGGGCCGCGCATCACCGCCGGCCGGTCGCCCATCACGTAACCCAGGGACATCGTCTTGAGACCATCCACCACCACCGGCTGAATTTTCTGATCCACCATCATGACTTCCGGCGAATGCACATGAAAAAGCGTCGGCAGGGACGGCCCGAAAATGTCCACATCCAGCAGGGCCACCGCATGCCCTTCACGCTGAATGGCCCGGGCCAGGTGGGCCGCCACCGTGGACTTGCCCACACCGCCCTTGCAGGAGGAAACGGCGATGATATTCGCCACCCCGTCCAGCGTGTTGACGCCGGGGCCACTCCGGGCTTTGGGCTCCATGGCGCTCATGGTCACCTCCACCGATTTCACACCGGGCAAAACGGACACGGCGGCTTCACAGGCCGTACGGAATTGTTCCTTCACCGGGCAGGCCGGGGTCGTCAATTCAACCTTGAAACTCACCGCGCCGTCATCAATCTTAAGCTCCTTGATGAAGCCCAGCGACACGATATCCCGCCCCAGGTCGGGGTCGATAATATGCCGCATGGAATCGAGAATCTGTTCTTCCGTAATCATTGGGATACTCCCTTGGGTAACCGCCGCGAAGGAATAAAAAAACCGGCCACCCTCGGCGGCCCGTTGAGGCGTGATGAAAGGATACCGAATCGGCCATGCCCCTTGCGCATCACCCACACCCCAAGGTCAACACACGCCGCGCGCCAAGCCATTCCCCCGTTCACGGGAATGGTGAAAGGCGGGAGGAAAAACGCATATCCCGTGACACTTTGTACGGAACTTCACGGGAAAGCGTGCCCGGGCGGGCTAGGGGGCCACGCCGATACGCACGGTACCGCCGTTGGCTTCGACCCGCATGGCACGGGCGAGGCGCGGGGTCTCCGTGGTGCTTCCCGCCTTCACCTTGACGGTGCCGTTGTCCGCCGTCCAGCGGGCGCCTTCGGCCAGTTGGGTCAGGGGCTGGAGTGGGCCGCCCACCTCGGGGCCCGTGTAATCGAAGTCCACCCACACCTCGGTCTCGGTGGGCGTGGGGGTGGGCGTGTCGTTCATTAACACGACACTCACGTAGTTGGCGAAAGCGCCGACGGTCACGCGGCCCCGGCCGCCGGGCAACACCTGGATGGAGACGGACGGCCCCGCGTCGGGGGCGAGCTTCGCGGCGGTGGGCGCAGGCAGCCACGCGGGCAGATCCATGTCGAAGGTTATACTCGCGGTCGGGATGGGCGAGTCGGTGCCCGAATCAAAATTGAAGTTGTTCGCGTCGATGAAGCAGCGTACCGCCGCCTGGTCGATGTAGTAGGTGAGCCCCACCGAATCGGGCACCGTGCCGCCATCCTCCACCAGGCGGGGCAACTCACCCGCGAGGAAGGTGTCGAGGTCGGCGCGCATGGCGGCCAGCAGGGTGGGGCGCGTGGTGGTGGCGTTGTAGAAGTCCATCCCCCAATTGTCCGCCAGGTACCACACGTTGACCGGTCCATCCGGCGCGATAAGGGCGGCCAGAGGCGTGCCCGAGGGATTCACCGCGAAGTTTCCCCCTTCCTCCAGGCGAACCCCACTGTCGCCGGTGACGATGAGCTTTCCGCCGCCGTTCACCCACGGCGTGATGACCGACGTGACCAGGGCCGGGTCCATGACCTGCGCGTTGGGGATGATGAGCAGCCGCAGTCCTTCCAGGATCTTCGCATCCAGCTTCCACTGGGGGATGTAGCGGTACTGATGGTGCATTTCCCCCAGCGCCGTGCCCCAACCATAAACGGCGAACTGGTGGGGCTGCGTGCCGTGGCTGTAGAACCCGCCGGGCACCATCCGCTGAAGAATGGACGAAGAAGAGTAGAAAATCCCCACGTCCTCCACGGGTATGCGGTCGCCGAAGGAAGGCGTGGCGGATTCCACGAAGCTGAAGAAAGCCGTGTTGCCTGCCGTCGTCCCCGCCACGCGCGGGTTGGCCGGGTGGAACATGGGCAGGGTGTGGGCGGCCAGCATTTCGTAGTACATGGTGGTGGACAAACCAGGCTGGGCCAGGGCCGGGTCCCCGTCGGTGTAGAGCCACACGTTCACGAAACGGCTCAGGGCATGCTCCCGCGCCAGCTTGTAGCGCGGCGTAAGCCGGCCCATGGGGGGCGTCATAAAACCCCGCGGACCGCCGTCCAGCGACCAGCCGGTGGAGACCTCCGTACTCACCATGTCGAGCCTGCCCCGCGCCCAGCCGAGATTGAAACCGGGGATATCGTTGCCCGCGATGAAGAAGGCGTTGTTTCCCGCGTCGGCGGCCGCCGTCTTGGCGGCATCGTAATAGGCTTCCAGGGCTTCCGTGCCCGCCTGGCGTTTGAAGATGATGTAGGCCAGCCACAACGGATCATCCAGCCACCGCGCGTCCTTCCACTTGGGGTCGTTCACGTCGTTGGGATTACCGCCCCAGCCTTGCAGGGTTTGTTTCAGACCTTCCCGTACATCAAACGTGGCCGGATCCGAAACGCCCATGGCGGTCAATTCCGTGGAAGTGAAGTGCACCGCCAGGTAATCGCGGAAACGCGCCACGGACCAGTCGCCGAAGGCGTGCTTCAGGGGCGGGTTGCCGAAACTGTCCCACGGCCCGAAGTTGTCCGTCCACATGCCGTCCATGCCGTTGTCCGCCGCCTGGAGGGTCGAGGCGTAGGTATAATCGTTCCAGGCGGCGCAGGCGCTGTCCTTGTGAAACGTGACCAGGCTGGCGTACTGGCCGTTCACCGCCAGCGTGCCGTCCAGGGGACCCACCGGGTCGCCGTTGTTATCGAGCGCGTTTATGGTGCTGTTGTAATTGTATTCCAGCGAAATGTTGCCCCAGAGATCCTTCGACGCGCACGCATCGAAGACGCGGCTGTTGCGCGGGTCGGGGCCGCCGGCGCCCATGTAGCCCGTGGCGATAGTACCGTCGGGATAAGTCAGCGCGGGGCCGCCATAACGCGCGTGGGTCCGCGTGAGGGGCCGCGCATAGGCCAGGTCGTCCCACCACGAATGCACCCCCGCCCAGTCATAGGGACCGCCGCCATAGATCTGCCAATTCCAGTGATGGGCCAGCCGCGAGGTCAAGCCCTCGGCGTTCACCGGACCGAGTTCCACCAGGTAGCAGTAGGATTGGCCGAAAGTTTCATAATAGGAGATGTTTTTCAGGCCCGCGTTGTGAAAGGCGTCGCTCTTGGCCGTGTTCATGCCGATCTTCTGGCTCCACAGGCCCCAGCCCGGGTCATTGTGGGCGGCGTTCATGCCGATGTTCGCGTGGTGACTCTGCGCCGTGGCGAGATCGCCCGTCTCGACGATACGCGGAAAGTCGTCCCACCAGGGGGTTGCCTGGGCGCGGCAGAGGGGCACGGCGAGCGCCAGGACCACGAGCGCCATCGGGTATTTCATGGGCATTCCTCGGTTCGTGCAAACAACATAAGAGACAGGCCTTGGCCCACAATCATGCAATGCGCAAGCGACATTCGGCTGCGGCTGTGCCACATGAGAAGACAAACTACAGCTTTTATCATTTGTGCCTTCCCAACTTATCCCATTCTACCGCATCATCGAAAATTATGGGCAGCATGATCAACGAGGCAGGTCATCATCCCAGTATCCTTTCGCCTGGCCGCCAGGTTCGCCGCGTGTCCAGCGCCTCGATTCGCCAAGCCCTTGACCTGGCTCAATCCACACCTATCCACGACGAAGTTGGTAAGATGTCCATGTAAACCATGGTACCAAGGTTTCGCCGCATCGTCTTGACGTGAACCGGGGAAGAAATTGTACGAATCCGAAAAGGGCAAAGGACCGGCCCGGCGTTCCTCGTCGGGGCGCCGGGCCGGTCCATCCTGCGTTTACCGCAAAGCTATCCCAGCCTGGCCAACACACCGTCGGGCGTGTCGTCCGGGGTAATGGCGGCCAGACCGGCACCGCCATCGGCAGGGAGCCATTCACCCGCCTTCGCGAAAAAAGCGTTTTTTGCCTTGGGATTCGCTAAATGCTTTCCGGCCCAGTCGCTGAGGTAGCCCATGCCCGCGTGCCCCTGAAGCAGGGTGTGGGCGTGGAAGATGTGCGTGCCCTCCAGGAACTGCTCATGGAGCGGCGCCATCTCGGGCGCGCTGAAGGTATCGACGAACTTCTGGCCGAAGGCGTTCATCTCGGTGCCCACGATGACGGGCAGGTCCCGCGCCCTGCAAAGGGCCGCAAAGGCATGGAAGGCCTTCACCTTCCGTTCCCGGGTTTCGGGGTCTTTAATGTTCCAGTTGCGGTCGGGGATGATATTCGCCGCGGCCACGCCGGAAGCGACCATAAGGTCCATCAATTCCTCGATGGCCTGTTCGCCGTCGGAGGTGCCGTCGAGCCACGTCATGGTGGGAATGGCCCCGGCGGCCCTGCTGAAATCGTTGACCTCCTGGAGCCGTGGGAAATCCGTTCCCTCGGGCTTCACGTAGCCCACGCCGCCCCGCTTCATGGTTTTTGACCGGATGAGCCCCTGGAAGGCCGGGCCATCCGCCATGATCTCCTTGATCGCCTCGGGCGTCTGCCCCAGCTTCCCCGCCCAGAAGGCGGCCCGTTGCTCCACATCGGGGAAGACCGCCTCCCCCTTCGCCACGTAAGCCATGCAGACATGGCGCTCCGTGGCGTTGTTTTGGGGCACGTAGGCCGCCAGGTCCGTGTCGAAATCCACCTTCACGGGCTCGAGGAAGGCATTCACGCGCTCCACCATGTTCCGTGTCCGGTTTTGCGCAATACCGCGAAGCCGGCCGACGAGTGCGCTGCCCTGCTCGGTGCCGGAGGGAAAGCCCGTTCCCATGTGATAGGAAATGCCCGGCTCGCCCGGAGAATTGATCTCCCGCGTGCTGAATTCGGCGATATAGACCCGCGTTTCCAGGCCCGCGCAGGATTTGATCCCCGTCTTCCGGCAGGCCGCCAGGAATTCGTCCACCCCGTCGAGCACGTCAAAATCGACCAATCCCATGGCGTAGAGCCCCTCGCAACGGGCCTTCCAGGCAATGTACGTGGGGGAATAGCCATAACCATTAAAGGAAAAGAAGGTGTGGCAGTGCATATTAAAATCGCGGTTCTGGTCAGGCAGCACGATGTCGCCCGCCTCCGCCATGGCCAGCAGCGCGTCCAGCGCCGCCCCACGCTTCGCGGCGTCAAAGTCGTTCAGTTGCTGTTCCAGGGTTTCACGAGTCTCGGACATATCAGTGTTCCTTGGTTGATGGTGTTACGGGTACGCTATTGTAGCGTAGCGTGGCAGAAGCGTTCCACCGACACGCCGTGCGAAAGGGGACTGACGCAAGGCAGCGAGGCACGAGTGTAGACATGTCAGTTCCCTTTCTTTCATGTTACGATATGAACAGATAGGGAATGGCGGAGCCCCGTGAGGCACGGGCGCGGATGTGTTTGTCCCTATACTTTTCCGAATGCGAACAATCCCCGGAGGGTCCCATGGTCGAACGCTACGCGAAAGCCGCCGAAGCCATACGCAACGCCGCTTCGGTTATCGCTGTAACTGGGGCGGGCGCCTCGGTGGAGAGCGGTATTCCCGATTTCCGAAGTCCCGGCGGGCTCTGGGAGCGCTTCCCGCCCGAGGAATACGCCACCATCGAGGCTTACGTGAGCGACCCGGACCGGGTATGGGCGCTTTGGCGGGACCTGGGAAAAATGTTTCGGGAATGCACGCCCAATCCGGGCCACCACGCCCTGGCGGAACTGGAAGGCCTGGGGTGTCTCCGGGGGGTCATTACACAGAACATCGACGGTCTGCACCAGGCCGCGGGCAACCATCATGTCGTCGAATACCACGGTAATGCCAGCCGCCTGGTCTGTCTTTCCTGCAAACGACGCATGCCATTGGACACGGGGCGAGAGTACACCCACGCACCGCTCTGCGACTGCGGCGGCCTGATGAAACCGGACGTGGTGCTCTTCGGCGAGGTTATCCCCGTCTACGCCCAGATGGAATCCCAAAACCTCGCCCGGGAAGCCGACGTGGTCATCGTGGTGGGCACCTCGGCCACCGTGTACCCCGCCGCCGAGATCCCCGCCCTTGCCAAGCGCCACGGTGCCTACATCATCGAATGCAACCTGGAGCCCACCGATTTCACCCCCTACATCACCGACGCCTTCCTGCAAGGTCCCGCCGGGAAGACGCTGCCTTACTTGCTTGACACCGTGCGCGGGTAGGGACAGGGCTTGAACCTTGTCGGGAGGGCGACTGTTCCCGGCCTCCGTGCCACCTACGCCTCTTTTGCCGCGCCGCAATGCAGGCAATGGGGAAGGAGGGCATGGCGCAGTTTGCCACAGGCGGCGCAAGGCTCGAAGAGTTGCGTGCCGCAACCCGGGCAACAGTACGCAAAGGTGGTGGCGCCGGGTTTGACGAGGGGGCCCCGTCCTTTGAGCAGGTGCTTCGGCGGCACCACGCTGCGCATGTCGTCGCCCACGATGGGATAGCGACAGACGGGACATTGGGCGGCATGATAGGCATCACCACGCCGCTGTCGGAGCCACCGGGCATCGGGGCGCGTGACCTGGCGGATCATGAACAGCATGGCCGCGACCACCACCACGATACCCATGGCGGTGAAGACATACTTGTAGTACGCGGGGGGCATGTGCTCGTAGATGATGCTGAAGAGCAGGTAAAGCACGGCGGCGTCGAAGGCATACACCAAGGCGGCATGGTGGGTACCCCGCGCTTTGGCGAAAAGAAGGCACCCCACCACCAAGAAGGGCGCGATGAACAAGAGTTTGTAGAGGGCCAGCAAACGCCGGTGGGCACGCAGGATGGGGGCGCGCGCGGCACTAAGTTCCCTTTGCTTTTCTTGGATCTTGGTGTCCAGTTCACGCTGTCGGCGCCGAAGCTCCATCGTTTCCTGCAAGAGCCCCTGGATCTGCTTCTGGTTCGCGAGGAAGAGACGCTGGCTCTCCTGAAACATGGCCTGCTCCCCGGGCGAAGCGGCGGCGCGACGTGATGCCTGTAGTTTCAGCAACTGATTGAGGGTGTTTTGCGCCTCCCTGGTACTTCCCTCGATATAGCGCCGCTCGTCCTCCCTGGCGCGAAGCTCCTCGGCAATCTGCCCACGGCGGTCAAGCAACTGCTGGAGGTCCGCGGGCGTGGTGGTCACCACCGGGTTCTTCGAGGGAATGTCACCGATATCATCCAGGACAAAATCGCCCAGCCATACCAGCAACATGGCCAGCAACACCCCCAGGGCGAACAAACCCAGACGATGGGTGAAAGGGCTCTTGGTATTTTCGTCATGGTTCTTCATCGCTCGGTCCTCGCCGTTTTCCCGGCTCTTTACCCAAGCATACGGCCTCACAAGGTATTTTGTCGAGGGCCGGCGCGCCTCTCAATGGGCCATGGGAGCCTTCCAGGGTTGCCGACACGCTCGTGGCCGATTTGACATCATGGAGGCCGGGGAATAGATTAAAGCGTCCGGACTAAAGCAGCCGATGGAATTGCACGGTGTGACGCACGGAGGCATGATGGGTACCCTTCTCGTAGCGGTTCTTTCTTTTTTCGGGTTCATACTCGCGTATAACACCTACGGGCGCTTTCTGGCGAGGAAGGTCTTCCAACTGGACCCGAAGGCCGTGGTGCCTTCGGTCGAGGTCAACGATGGCGTGGACTACGTGCCCACGCGGAAGGCCGTCGTCTTCGGCCACCATTTCACCTCCATCGCGGGAACCGGTCCCATCGTGGGACCGGCCATCGCCGTCTTCTGGGGATGGGCACCCGCGCTGATCTGGGTCATGATCGGATCCGTCTTCGTGGGGGCGGTCCACGACTTCGGCGCGCTGGTTGTGTCGCTTCGTTCCCGGGGACAGACCATCGGCGACGCGGCGGGGCGCATGATCGGGCCACGGGCGCGCATCCTTTTCCTGCTCATTCTTTTCTTTGCGCTCATGGTGGTTATCGCCATTTTCGGTCTTATCATCGCGGTGATCTTCGCCCATTATCCGGAGAGCGTCCTCTCGGTCTGGGCGGCCATGCCCATCGCCGTGGCCGTCGGGTTCTGGATCTACAAGCGCGGCGGCAACCTGCTGATTCCCTCCCTGCTTGCCCTGGGAGGGCTCTACCTGGCCGTTTATGCCGGGGTCTATTGGTGGCCCATCGACCTGGGAAGCCTGGCGGGCCTCCCCGTGCTCGCCGGGGCCGACGGCGGTTTCTTCGAGGGGCTGAGGTCGGTGGTTGTCCTCTGGACCCTGCTCCTGCTGGCCTACTGCTTTATCGCCAGCATTCTGCCCGTTTGGATGCTCCTTCAGCCACGGGACTACATCAATTCACACCAGCTCTTTGTCGCCCTCGCCCTGCTCGTCATGGGCCTGGCCATCGCGCACCCGCCCATGGTGGCCCCCGCCTTCGTGGGTTCCGTACCCGGCGCCCCGCCCATCATGCCCTTCCTCTTCATCACCATCGCCTGTGGCGCCGTGTCCGGGTTCCACTGCCTGGTTTCCTCCGGCACCACCTCCAAACAGATCCGCTGCGAGACGGACGCCCAATACGTGGGCTATGGGTCCATGCTGCTGGAAGGCGCCCTGGCCGTCCTGGTAATCCTGGCCTGTTGCGCGGGCCTGGGCATGGGGCTGCCCGTGGAAGGTGAAACCCTGACGGGGGTGGCGGCCTGGCAACACACCTACGGGGGCAATTGGGGAGACATGAAGCTCGCCCAAAAGGTGGGAGCCTTCGTGCAGGGCGGCGGAAACATGATCGCCGGGACGGGAATACCCTTGAAGATGGCCGTGGGCATTATCGCCGTGATGGTCGCCTGCTTCGCCGCCACCACCCTCGACACCGCCACCCGGCTCCAACGCTACGTTTTGCAGGAGTTGGGGGGCGCCCTGCGCATTCCTCCCCTGACCAACAAGTACGTCGCCACCACCGTGGCCGTGGTAACGGGGGGAACCATGGCGCTTATCCCCGGCCCTGGCGGCCCCGGTTCGGGGGGGCTTATCCTGTGGCCCCTCTTCGGCGCCATCAACCAATTACTGGCCGGTCTGGCCTTTCTCGTTATCGCTTTCTTCCTCATCCGCCACCAACGCCCCGTGTGGTTCCTCCTGCTCCCCCTGGCCATGATGGTCGTACTCCCCGCATGGGCCATGATCCACCAGACCCGGGACTTTTACGCCCAGGGCAATTACCTGCTCGTGGTCCTGGGCGTCCTGGTGGAGTTGCTTCAGGCCTGGATGATCATTGAAGGGATCGTCCTGTGGCGCAAGGCACGCGGTGTCCTCCCCGCCCCCCTGCCCCCCCTCAAGCCCACCGCCACCAACGAAGGCGGCCGTGCCTGCTGAATTCGAAAGGGATTCGAACAACGGAAAGGAGCAGTCCCATGATACGGCTTGGCGGACCCCTGGTTGGACTGGATACGCGGGACCCGCGTGAGATGGCACGGGCCCACAAAGACTACGGCTTCACCGCCGCCTATTGTCCCGACCCGCTGAAAGTGGAGGACACGGAGCGCGTACGTGAGGTACGTGAGGGCTTTGCGGCGGAAGACGTGATGATTGCCGAGGTGGGAGCATGGTGCAACCTGATCGCCGCCGAGGAAGACCGGCGCGCGACCAATCAGCAGTACGTCTGCGAGCGCCTGGCACTGGCCGACGAGGTGGGGGCACGGTGCTGTGTCGATTTCATCGGATCCCTGGCACCGGGCACGGACTACGGCCCTGATCCGCGCAACCTGGCACGGGAAGGATTCGACCTTTGCGTCGAAACGGTCCGCAAAGTCATCGACGGCGTGAAACCCAAACGCGCCAGGTTCTGCCTGGAGATGATGCAATGGGTGCTGCCCGACAATGTGCGGGTTTATCGTGAGCTGATTGAAGCGGTGGATCGCCCCGCTTTCGCCGTACACCTGGACCCGGTGAACATCATCGTGTCGCCACGCATGTACTTCAATACGGCGACGGTATACAAGGAATGCTTCGACGTACTGGGGCCATGGGTGGTCAGTTGTCACGCCAAGGACCTCATTTTGCGTGGCGAACTTGCACTGCACTTCGACGAAGTGCCTCCCGGCCAGGGCAACATGGACTATGCCGCATACTTGCGCGGTCTGGACGCCCTGCCCGGCGAGATCCCTCTCATGCTGGAGCACCTGGAATCACGAGAGCAATACACCGCGGCGCGCAACCATGTAATGAAAGTGGCCCGGGAAGAAGACATCACGCTCAAACAGGCCGGCTGACGCTCCAGCCAAATCCCCATGAAAGCACAAGGGGGAACCGAAAAGAATGGCGTACCCGGCAGGAATCGAACCCGCAACCTCCTGGAATCCGTAGCCAGACGGAATCGAGTTGTAACCCCAATGACAGCACCACTTACGGCGACGGTGATCTTCCGATTGCATGGGAGGTTGTACCAGATTCCAGGGCGGTGGCGCTGGAGGCGTTGCGAGGGCTTTCGAAGGGTGAGTTATTAGCCCATTTTCCGCAGTTACGCCATGAGATCGTCGTTTTTTCTAGGAAACTCGGGGATTTTGGTCGATTTTCTCCACTACATTTCAGATCGACTTTGGTTTGTTGGGCAGGGGCAGACCGCGTTCTTGGAGCAGGATGGCGAGCCGCCGCTCGGGTCGGCTGACAGTGCGCAGGCGAATATCTTAGAGGGTGTTTGCAAAGTGTAGTTTAGGCTAACCCTCTGCCGCAAGAGACTGCCACCCCTTTCATCTGCCCGGCTTTGCCGGGCTTTCTTCTTGACTTTTAAGTATAGCGTATATAACATATGCTATACTTAATG
>JAJRTN010000031.1 GCA_024278275.1 Candidatus Hydrogenedentota bacterium | reverse complement strand
CATTAAGTATAGCATATGTTATATACGCTATACTTAAAAGTCAAGAAGAAAGCCCGGCAAAGCCGGGCAGATGAAAGGGGTGGCAGTCTCTTGCGGCAGAGGGTTAGCCTAAACTACACTTTGCAAACACCCTCTAAGAGATCCGCAACATACAGGATCATGTGGCGATTTCGCCGAAAATGGTCTTTTCGCAAATAACACCTGTCGCCGCATTGACGGAGCCTTCGGTGCTTTCTGCTACAATAGCCTTATTCGCTCACGTTCTCAAGTGTGGATCGTAACCGTTCACAACCCAACGTGGAACTGGCAATGCTTCGGGCCGTGAACAGTTTCGGCGAGAGGGACCTACATGCCTGAATCGCTTTTGGCGTACCTGCCCTCCCCGGGGGGAATGGGGCCATTGCTCACGCTCAGTTTCATTCTCATGGCGGGCCTCGCGGGCGGCTGGGTGGCCCGGCGGCTACGGGTGCCCGGCATTACGGGCAACATTCTTGCGGGCGTACTCATTGCGCCGCTTTTTCAGGGCGTGGACATCGCCCACGAGTTGCAGCCTCTCTCAAGATTCGCCATGGGCCTGGTGACGGTGTCGGTGGGAAGCCACCTTTCCTACCGCCGGATTCACAACGCGCTGCGCCGCATTCTTGCCATGGCGCTGCTCGAGGTGGTCGGCGCCGTGCTACTGGTCACCTTGGCCACTCGGCTGCTGGGCGCCGGCTGGTTTACCGCCTTCATGCTCGGCTGCATCGCCGCCGCCACGGCCCCGGCAACCACGGTGGCCCTCATCCGCGAGATGCGGGCGAAGGGCACTTTCGTGAAAACCCTCCTCACCATCGTGGCCCTCGACAACATGCTTTGCATCATGCTCTTTGCCTTTGCCAGCATGTTGATGGCGGGGTATTACGCTTCCCCGGAAGATGCCATGGGTCCCGGTGTAGCCCTGTTGCACACGGGGTGGCAATTCGGCGGATCCCTGTTGTTGGGCTTGGGGCTGGGCGCGATAACCGAACGCATGGTGCATCGGAAAAACGTTCACGATTTCAGCGCCGTTTTTATCGTGATCCTCTTGAGTGTGGGATTGTCGGAGTTTCTCGGTTTCAATTTCCTGCTGACCAGCCTCTTTTTCGGCTTGTACCTGGGCAATGCTTCCGAAGAAGCCATGCGTCAGACGCAGGCCCTGGAACCCCTGGAACTGCTTCTGTTTATCTGCTTTTTCACCCTCGCCGGCGCGTCGCTCCATCTCGACAGCGTGGGCGAGGCGGGCATGCTCTGCGCGGTCTACCTGGTGGCGCGTTTCGCCGGCAAGGCCTTGGGGGCCTGCCTGGGCGGCGTGTTGACGCGCACGTCGCGGCGCATTTGGCTGAGCGCGGGACTGGGGCTGGTGCCGCAGGCCGGCGTGGCCATCGGTTTGGTGGTGGTTCTGCGCGGGGACATCCGTATCCCCGAGGAGCTCTCTGTTCTTATCAGCACGGTGGTCCTGGCCGCGGTGACGATCAACGAGATTATCGGCCCCCTCTTCACGCGCACCGCCCTGGCCCGCTCCAGGGAGGTGAACAAGGACCGCCGGCGGCTGATTGAGTTCCTCCAGGAGGAATACATCCTGATGAACTTGCAGGCGGAGGACAAGTGGGAAGCCCTGCGCAAGGTAACGGATTTTTACATGCGCACCCACCACGTATCGCCCAAGCTCAAGGATACGCTCTATGCCACCATCGAGGAACGGGAGCGCGAGCTTAGCACGGCCATCGGGAAAGGGGCCGCCATTCCGCATGGTCGAATCGAGAGCGGCTCGGGCATTCGCGGCGTGCTGGCCATTTGCCCCGCAGGGGTGGATTTTCACGCCCTGGATAACCAGCCCGTGCACATCATCATGCTCGTGGTCACGCCGAAGGGCTATGAAAAGGAGCACCTGGAGGTGATGGCGAGCCTCGCCCAGATGGTTTCGGACGAGCGAATCCGGACGCGCCTCCTGGCCGCCATCGATGCGAATGACGCGTGGGAGGTCATTGAAGGCGAGGACGCACGGGATTATAACTACTTTCTGGAAGATGAGGCGGAGGAGGCGACCGGTTGACTTCGCGCCGCGGGGTCTCCATACTTGCCGGGGCTGGTGAGTGTTCGGAGGGCGCCGATATCCGCGCCAGGCGAAAGTGCTTGCGAACGCCCTGCCGCCGGACAGGGAAATAATCTTTTCCATGGTGCCGCTAAAGGTTGGTGCCCGTCTGCCGATAAAATGAGTGCGGATTTTTATGGAAGTGATCTCGGACATGCTCCGGGGAGGTGTTATATGGTTGGTATACAAGGACTTGGAGGCGTTCCGGAGCCCAAGCCCGGCGGTCCGAACAAGGCGCGAAACGAACGAAACGACATCGCACGAGACGGAAGCTCCACGAGTTCCGTGGCGACGGGCGATGACGTCAGTATCAGTGCGGAGGCGCGTGCGGCGGCGGAAGTCGGGCGACTGGCCGCCCTGGCCAAATCACAGGACGATATCCGCCTGGATCGCGTGGAACAGGCGAAACAGAACATCGAACAGGGGCTTTACAAGGATCCGCAAGTCGTGGCGAAAGTGGCGGAGAAGCTGCTCAAGTATCTCGGCTGACCTCCCCCAAGAAGAACATGATTTTGAAGCGCGCCTGCCATGGCGCGTTTTTTTTGCCTGGGGTGATATTCTTCCGCTTTTGAATCGTGGGAGCCATGGTATAGGATGGAGCCGTGGCGCGGAAAACCCATCGCGGGAGGAAAGACCGATATGAATCACGGAAACACGATCATCCACCTGGCCTGTGCTTTTGTTCAGGCGACACTCCTGGCCGCTCATGGCCAATCGGAGGGCGCGCGGGTTGCCCTTCAGCTTGATTTGGAAAACACCAAGGACGTGACCATAAAGGCCGCGGACGCGGGCGCTTACGCGGTGGAGACGACCGGCGGCGACCCGTACATTTACACCATGCCGTCAGCGGCCCCCCTGCCCCTTGAATCGGCGCCGATCCTGGCCTTCGAATACTTCACCCTGACCCCAACCGACTCCCTTCAGGTTTTTTTCGATCCGCCCACCAGCGCCTCCCACAGCATGATCGGGGAGGGCTTGGGGCATAGCGAGGGATGGACGGCTTACACCATGGATCTGGGCGAGGCCCGGAATGCATGGCCCGAGGCGCCCGTGCGGCTCCGCCTGGACTTCGGGAATCAGCCGGGACGCACGTTTCAGATTCGGAACATCGTACTCCGCGCGCCCACCGCCCGAGAGCTTGAACTCGCGCAGGGCCGTGAAGCGAAGAAAGCGGCCGAGGCAAAGCTGGAAGCCGACCTGCGGGCCTACCTGGACAGGGAGTATCCCTGCGCCGTAACGGACGTCACGGTACACGCGGAGACCATTGACTTGCGAGGCTACCTGGGCAACCATGAGGAAGGCCTGTACATGGCCGAGAGCCCGCTGTATGAGAACATTACCGAGCTCACCTCTTTCGTGAGCCTCACACCGCTGGAGGGCGACGGCACATTCAGTTTATCACTCCCCCGTTTCGTTCAAACGGAGAAAGGCCGGCGTGACCGGCTGCTTTCACGATGGGTAGTGGTGCGCAAAAAGGGCGAAACCCACGAGTTGCTCTCCCACGCCCATTATGCCGACACGGTGGATCCCATGTACGACCTGCCCCGCGAGGTGGTGCGCTGCAAGAAGGGGCTGGGCGGCTACTCCGCACGGCGCCCGTTCCAGAGTGACCTGGATGATCTGGGGATCGGCAGTGTTACGGTAAACATCTATCTCTCGTTCATGCGCCAGGAGCCGGGCAAGAATACCTTCTCCTTCGAGTTCAACGGCAAGACCTACCACGCCGACCGAAACGCCATCGACCATTTGGACAAGACCTTTCTCGAAGCGTCCAAACGTAATCTGATCACCCTGGCGATTCTCCTCGTGCCCAAGAGCGGCTTTCTCGCCCACCCCGACTGCGACCCCTCGGGCATCTTCAGCATGGCCAACGTGACCTCGGAAGAAGACTTGAATTACTATGCGGCGGCGTTGGACCTGTTGGCCGGCCGCTACAGCCGGCCCGACCGGAAGTATGGCCGCATACACCATTACATCGTCCACAACGAGGTGGACGCGGGCTGGGTATGGACCAACGCAGGCGAGAAAACACCCCTCCTCTACATGGACCTCTACCACAAGTCCATGCGCACGGTACACCTCATCGCACGGCAATACAGCGCCCACCCGCAGGCCTTTATTTCACTCACCCACTACTGGAACTGGACCTCGGATCGCCATTTCTATCACTCCAAGGAACTGCTGAAGCTGCTCCTGGAGTTCTCCGGGGCCGAGGGTGATTTCGAGTGGGCCGTGGCACAACACCCCTATCCCGAATCCCTCTACGAACCGCGGGTATGGGAGGACAAAAAGGTTGATTTCACCCTCGACACCCCGCTCATCACCTACAAGAACATCGAGGTGCTGGCGGCGTGGGCACGGCAACCCTCGACCTGGTTCCGGGGAGATACGCCGCGCGTCGTCTTTCTGACGGAGCAGGGCCTGAACTCAAAGACCTACAGCGACGAGGATCTGCTGGACCAGGCCGCGGGCATGGCCTACGCTTGGAAAAAACTGGAGGTCCTGGACGAAATCCAGGCCTTCCAGTACCACAACTGGATGGATGCCCGGGGCGAGGGCGGGCTGCGCATTGGATTGCGGCGTTTCCCCGATGACAAGACGGGCCCGGGCGGCGTGAAGCCCATCTGGAAGGTCTATCAGAAGCTCGAAACGCCCGAGGAAGACGAGGCTTGCGCTTTCGCCCTGAAACACATCGGCATCAAGAATTGGGACGAGGTCCGCTACACGGGCGAGATCCGATGATAACGCATGGGAGAAGTCCATGCTGTTCTTCCGAACGCGTCACGATGGGGCAACTCTTCACCCTTTCCCCTCCACCCGGCGCCCCCGGAACCGGCATCGCCACCGCCCACCGTCATCCCTGCGTTCGCGGGGATGACGGGTTATAAGCCATATAGTTCCGTAGGGTGGGCCAAGGCCCACCCTGCGCCGCATGGCGGGCGGCACAAGATCGCTCGCGAGTGTGTTGGCGATGGCTGCGAGGTACGTACCGGTGCGTTGAAGCGCACCCGGCGTGGGCCGCTAGTACCGTCCGTGGGTTTCCGCCACGCGCTGCATGATGCGGATGTTTTCCTCCGGGGTGTCGCGCGGGGTCTGATCGCCGGTGGAAAGGATGAAACCGCCCCCTTCCCCCGCGTCGTCGATGGCCCGTTTGCAGGCGTCCTCGACCTGTTGCGGCGAGCCCATGAGCATAGTCTCCGTGGTGTGGAGGTTTCCCTTGAGCGCAATCTTCTTCCCGAATTTCCGCTTGATTTCGCTCAGAACGCAGTCTCCCATGGGGGGTACTTCCAGCGGCTCGATGCAGTTCAGGTCGGTTTCGTTCGCGGCGATCTCCACCAATGCCGCCTCCGTGCCGCAACAGTGCAGGTGGGTGGGCACGCCGTAATCCTTGGCCAGTTTCGTTACCTTTTGAAGCCATTCCAAGCCCAGTTGACGGAAGATGGGCGGCGGGTTGAAGAGCATCATGCCACTGTTGCCGACGAAGAGGAAGTCGGGCTTCCACGAGAGCATCTCCTCGGCCCGGCGCAGCATGGCCTCCCCCTGGCGGCGCGACTGTTCGGCGCGGGCGTCCGGATCGTCGTAGTAGGCGTAGGTGTCCTCCTCCCAACAGCTCAATACGGGCAGGAAGACCATGGGCCCCACCACGCCCCGGTCGCCCACGTAGGCCCGGGCGTCCTAGTAATGCTCCCGGCCCACCTTGGTGTAATTCGGTTTCACCACCTCGAAATCGTCGTGTGAATCGGGCAGTCCAATGGTTTTGGCCTTTACATGGGCGCTGGGTTCCATGCCGTCGTAGACAATGACCGTGTCGGCCCACGTCCGTTTGCCCTCATGCTCCGAGAAGGAGCGCGTGATAAGCTTGTCGCCGTCGCGATGCACGACGGCCGTGGGCGGCTCGTCACCCGTGGGGATCCACACACCGAATAGGGCGTCTACGCCGAAATGGGCACAGGCGTCCATGCGAATCTTCCAGGTGGGCGGATCCTGGTAGACCAGGGCCTCCCAGGAAGGCCGTCCCAGCAGGCGCACGGGCACCATTTCATAGAGGTCCGGCGCGGCCGGCACGTGGTCCGGCTGTCCGTTTTGCATCGCCGTCAGCAATCGTTCACGGCCTGTCATAGCTCATCTCCCGGGTTGGGTGGCGAGGTGGGCGTAACACCCGCCCCAGCGGTATTGCATGGTGGAAAGGGCTGGAAGCACCTTCCGTCCTTCCCGCAAGGGCGGGAATCCATGATAGGGGGCAAGCCCTTGACCTTTCCCGTGGGTTCCCGCTTTCGCGGGAAGGACGGAAGAGAGGGGCAAACACGTATTCGTGATCATTGGTACAGGACTTCACGGGTAAGGGACTATTGCAACGCCTTTCCGGTCGAACTGATCGAAACCGACGCGTGAAGCACGCCCTTCTGCTGCCGCAGCCGTTCCGCCATGTCCAGGATCATGCTCGCGGCCCCCTTCATCATGATCATCTCGGCACAATTGTCGTGGTCGAGGTGGACATGGGTCGTAGCGAGTACGGCGTCATGATGATGGTGCTGCACATGGGTCAGTTTCTGGCTCAGGTTTCGCGTTTCATGGTTATAGATCAGCGTAATGGTTCCCACTGCTTCCTGGTTCGATTTCCATTCCTCCTCCACCAGGCGCGACCGAATCAGGTCCCGGATAAACTCCGACCGGTTCGGATGACCGGCCTCGGCCATGAGGGTTTCAAGCTTATGGTTGAGGGACGCGTCTATGGTGAAACTGAGACGTACCAGGTCCGGCATGGCGATAACTCCCACCGGCGGTCACGACCGCCTGGGAAAAGCATAGCACACCCATGGTTTCGGGGTTAAACCCGTGGTGGGGGTGCTGTGAGCCTGAAAAGGACCGTTGCGCCCTTATGGCGGAGGCTTCTACGCGTTCCATTTCGCCATGGGTTCCGCGTTCGCGGGGATGACGGATTATTTGTACCATAGGGTGGCCTTGGCCCACCATGGCCTTTCTTCCAAGGGAGACAGTTTCGCCGTCAGGGTTTCGGTCCTGGTGGGCCAAGGCCCACTAAAACGTTTCGTGGTTGCTTTCACGCCTCTTTGGAAATGTCGTTGTGTCCGTGTTTAAGGGTGATTCGCAGGCGCTCGAAATTGTGCGCCATGCCGCAGATGGCGCGGAGTTGCCGAACCACCCGTTTATCGCGGGAAAAGGTCAGCCAGGCGGTTACGTATACGCCAAGCCACCGGCCCAGGTTGGCGGTCCGGCAGACGAACCAGGTGAGCCGATGGTTTTCGTGGAGCATCTCTTCGGGGAAAGCCCTGTAGTAGTCGCGCCGAAAGTGAGGGGTGCTGCGCCCGAAAAGGGCCGCCCGCTTGCGGAGATGGGTCTCATCGAGGAGATTCTCCTGAATCCGATGGGCGGCCATGACCCTTCCCGCCCAAAGTCCCCGGAAACCACGCGAACGCAGACGAAGAACAAGCTCCGGTTCCGTGGCCCATAGATGGTCAAAGCGGTCGCCGTCTGCAAACACCTTTGCGCGAAGGAAAAAGTGGTTGCCCGACGGGAACTCACCCGGGGCCATTTCCGTGTCTTTTTCCCCGCGGTCCACGGCGGAATGGGCCATGCCCCGGATCGCGGGATGACGGGCCCAGCCGGGAATGGCGCAGCCCGGGAAAATCACCTTGATCCTTCCGCCGAAGATGTCAAATTCGGGATGCTCCCTGACCGTGGCCATGATGCCCTGGAACCAGTCTTTCCGGGGGCTCATGTCATCATCGAGAATCGCCACAACCCGTCCCAGTCCGCCTTCGTCCAGCGCACGGTTCAGGCAGTAGCTTTTTCCGGCGTGATCGGCAGTGAGGTACCGGAGCGGCAATTGGCGTGAAAAACACCGGACAACGGCCCTGGTCTCCTTTTGGCCGAGGTTGTCCACCACGATGATGTCCACGTGGAGATGGTCCCTGTCGGCCCGCGCCAGGCATTCCAGCGTCTGCCGGAGCGAATCGGCGCGGTTCGCGGTGCAGATGATGACCGATATGTCCATATTATTCTTCATGTGACTCACCAGACTTCGGGGCGGCGCACCGCGGCCAGATACCCCGCTCCGCCCCGGACCAGGGATATAAGCCCGCGCGGCGCAACGTTGTCTGATTGTAGGCTCGTGTGTAGAATGCACGCAAGGAAAGGCGCGCTTATTTCAGCGTCGATTCCCCGGGGAAGGGAAAGGAATAGCTTGTGCGGACCGCTTTTCATCGGATTGCACATTGAAGTACGGAAACAGGGGTGTCCGCATGGCACGGGATGAAAAAGCGCGGAGGGGGATGTGATGAATCTGCAAGAGCAACTTTGGTTCCGATACCGTGACGAAGCCTGGTTTGCCGGGTACACGGTTGGGGCCGTGTGCCGCGTTCGTGGTCATCTTGACGCCCATATTGTTCGGCAGGCATTTCGGGAACTCCAGGTCCGGCACGGTGTGCTTCGAACCCGGATTGTTCAGACGCCGGACGGTAACGTGCTGGATACGGCCGAGGAAGCGTCCGTCGGTTTGCTGACTCCCGGGGAGGAGAGGGGCCGCAATACCCTCGCGGAGATGGAAGACGGGTTGTCCATTGTTTCCGCCCTATGGCGGGAGCCGTTTAACTTGGCGGAGGGGGCACTTCTCCGTGGCCTTTTCCTGCCCCTCCGGGAGGGGGAGAGCCTGCTTGCCATGGGAACGCACCAACTTATCGCGGGACGAAGTTTTTTGACGGCACTTCTGGGTGAACTCACCCTGATTTGCGGCGCCCTGGCTACGGGCCATCGGGCGGATGGTGCGAATGGGGTCGCTGATCACTGTGCTGAAGGTCCACCGCCGAAAGGGAACCCGGATGACGCCATGCCGGATGCCTTTGACTACTGGCGACGTATGCTGGCCGAAACGCTTCCCGTCCCGGATATTCCCACCCTCAGGCCGTGGTCAAAGGATTCCGAACATGTTTCGGATCGTGTCATGGTCCCGGTCGACGGCGAAACCGCCAGCCTGTTGAAGGCGTTTTGCCGGGAGCGTGCGTTGGGGCCGGGCCCGGTACTCCTGGCCGCTTTTCTCGCGCTTCTTTCCCGTTATGGTTTCCAGCAGAAACTTGGCGTTATGTATCACACGGCCACGCAAGCCCCGGGCCTTCCCGTCCCGCTTGCGGACAGGGTCCCCATCTTGTTGGACGCGCCGGGTGAGTTATCGTTCGCCGAGTTCTGTGGGCGGGTCCACGAGGCATGTGAAAAGGCGGTGGCCTGTGCCGGCATTCCCGTGGGCACCGTGGTGGAAGAACAGGGCGAGGAGCTTCGGGACCGAGTCCTTCCCCCCTGGCAGGCTTCGTTTCATTACGGTGAGGCCCCGCGTTCCCGGGATGTCGGGAACTTTCGGGTTGAACCGCTTGGCGTCTTCACGCCCGTGTGTGACACCGCGCTCGTGCTGGACTGTGAAGCGAAGTCCCATGAAATCACCTGTTATCTTCAATTTGACACGGACCTGTTTGAGCGCAAGATGGTTGAATCCCTTGGTCGTTATCTCCGGGTCCTTCTGCTGGACGGCCTTGCTTTTCCCGGCCGTCCTCCCGGTGAATTACGGCTTGTGGACGAGGCGGAATGGCGTCACGTGATCCATGGATTCAATGCGACCGAGACCGACTATCCCCGCGATGCTTCCATTGTGGATGTTTTTAGCGGAATCGTGGCGCAACATGGTGACCGAATCGCGTTGAAATGTGGGTCGCGTTCTTTCACATATGGGGAGTTGGATGCCCGCGCAACCCGTCTCGCGAGAGAACTGCATGGCAAGGGGGTGGGGCCCGACAAGCTGGTCGGTCTTTACATGAAACGCTCTCCCGACCTGGTTATCGCCATTCTGGCCATACTGAAGGCGGGCGGCGCCTATCTTCCCCTAGACACCGATTACCCGGAAGAGCGGCTTCGCTTCATGGCCGATGACGCCCGGGTGACGATGATTATCACCCAGCCGGAACTTTCTCAATCCTGTCCCACGCCGGGCGACGCACAGCCGATCATTCTGAATATGGGCGAATCGCCATCGCCGGAAACCCGCCCGGCGGAGGGGACGCTCCCCACGCCCGCCGCAACGGACCTCGCTTATGTGATGTATACCTCCGGTTCAACGGGGAAGCCCAAGGGTGTCGCGGTGGAGCACCGGAACATAGTGCGCCTTGTCCTCGGCACGGATTATGTCCGCTTCGGACCGGACGAGGTATTCCTCCAATTCGCGCCCGTGTCTTTTGATGCCTCCACGTTTGAGATATGGGGGGCATTGTTGCACGGCGCGCAACTGGTAATCAGCCCTCCCGGCCTCCTGTCTCTCGAAGAACTGGGGAAGCTCATCCAGGAGGAGCGGGTTTCCACGCTGTGGCTCACGTCCGGGCTTTTCAACCAGATGGTGGAGGAGCAGCTTTCCCGTATGCGTGGTGTGCGGCAACTTTTGGCGGGCGGAGATGTCCTGTCCACGTCACACGTAAAAAAGGCGTTGGCGGGACTGCCCGGCGTCACGCTGGTCAACGGCTATGGGCCGACGGAGGGGACCACGTTTACCTGTTGTCATCGTGTTCTTCCCGCAGACCTGGAGGCGCCGTCCATTCCCATCGGCCGGCCCATCGCCAACACGCGGGTCTACATACTGGATGGGCAAGGGTGTCCCGTCCCCGTGGGTGTGCCGGGGGAGTTGTACGCCGGCGGTGACGGCGTGGCACGGGGATACTTGTACCGGCCTGAACTTACGAAAGAACGCTTTCTGCCGGACCCTTTTTTCGACAGCCCCGGGGCACGCATGTATCGGACGGGAGACCTGGCGAAATTCCAACCTGATGGTTCGGTCATCTTTCTGGGCCGGCTGGATAACCAGGTAAAACTGCGTGGTTACCGAATTGAGCTGGGCGAAATTGAATCGGCCCTGATGGAACATGCCGCTGTTCGGGAGGCCGTGGTGATCATGCGGGGCGGCAGCCACGAAGAACGCCGGCTTGTGGCCTACGTGGTCTGGAACGGAGCGGCGGCCGGCGCCTCCCCGGTTCTCAAGCGCCATCTCGCGGGGCGGCTTCCCGCGCACATGGTGCCCACCCATATCGTCGCCATGGCGGCGCTCCCTTTGAATGCCAATGGAAAGGTTGACCGGAACGCCCTGCCCCATCCCGGGGATTTCCCGCAGCGTGTTCACGTTCCCCCCGCCACGGACACGGAACGGCGCCTCGCCGAACTTTGGGAGCAGTTGTTGAAGGTGGAGACGGTGGGGCGGGAGGACGTGTTTTCCGAACTGGGCGGCCATTCACTTCTTGCCATGCGGATGGTGAACCGTGTGCGTGATTGTTTCGGCGTGGAACTGCCCTTAAAGGATACTTTTGATTTCCCGACCCTGACCCACCTGGCCTCGCGCATTGATGAGCGGTTGACACACGCCGGGGCACCGTGTGTCACCGCCATGGGGACCGTTGAACGGGGCCAACGGTTGCCCTTGTCTTTTTCCCAGGAGCAACTGTGGTTTCTGCAGCGCCTCGCGCCAAGTCTTACATCGTACAACATACCCCTGGTTTTGCGATGCGAGGGACCTTTGGATTTGCCCAGCCTGGAGTTCGCGTTGACCACGTTGGTGGCGCGCCACGAGGCGTTGCGGACCACGTTCTCGGAAGACCAGGGGGTTCCCTTTCAGGTTATCCATGCGCCCGGCCCCGTGACGATCCGGGTGGAAGACCTTGGCGGCCCCGCGGAAGCGCGGGAGACCAGGGAGAAAAAGATCCATGAACGTTTGAAGGAATGGACGCGCACCGTGTTTGACCTAGAAGCGGGGCCATTGTTGAACGTGTTCCTGTTGCGCATCGGAACGGACGAACATGTGCTTTGCATCGTCATCCATCATATCGTTTTCGACGGTTGGTCCATCGCGCCGTTCTTCAACGATCTGGCCGAGGCCTATTCGGCGCATCTTCGGGAACGCACACCGGTGCTGCCGGCTTTGCCCGTGCAATTCGCGGATTTTGCCGCATGGCAGCGTGGGGGAAGTGCCGCAGAAGGCCGGCGGAAAGCCATGGCTTTTTGGCGTGACTACCTGGCCTGTCCGCCCGCAACCCTGGACCTGCCCACCGACCGCCCCCGCCCGTCGTCGCCCACATTTGAAGGTGGCGTGGAGGTGGTTGCCTTCCCCGCGTCGGCCACGAAGCGTCTCCTCGCACTGGCGGGCGCCGAAAAGACGACACTCTATTCGGTGCTCTTTTCGTTTTGGCAACTGTTGCTTGCCCGTTATTCCGGCCAGACCGACGTAGTCACCGGAACAGGACTGGCGGGGCGGGGCGTGGTGGAAATCGAAGCCGTGGTCGGCTTCTTTGTCAATACGGTGGTGGTGCGCACGCAGGTGGATGAGGAGATGACCGTGCGCGACGCCATTCGTGGCATGCACGCCCACGTCATGGCGATCCAGGAGTACCAGCATGTTTCTCTCGTGGAGATTATCGAAGCCGTCCATCCCGAACGAGACAGCCGGGAAAGCCCGCTGTTCAATGTGTTGTTCGTGCTTCAGAATACGCCGGCAGCCACGATGAACTTCGACCAGTTGGCGATACGGCAGGAATACCTTCACAACGGCGGCGCGAAATTCGATCTCCTGTTGGAAGCCGTCGAGGATGGGGAGGGACTTCAACTTCGACTGGAGTACAACACCGCGCTCTACGAAGCGTCTTCGGTTCGGCGCATGCTTGATGGTTTCCAATGCCTGTTGCACGCCGCGGTCGCGTCTCCTGGCGCGAAGCTGCTCGACCTGGACATGGTCTCGTCCCATGGCCGGTTTCGCCTCTTGGAAGAGTTCAATGACACGGCGCGTGTTTATCCGAAGGACGCTTCCGTTTCGCGGATCTTTGAAAATGTGGCCGGCAAATATGCCGATAGAACAGCGCTGATTTTCAGCGATACCACCCTGACCTACGGTGAACTGAACCGGCGGGCGAACCAGCTTGCCCATCGTCTGAAGGCCTGCGGCGTGGGACGCGATACGCTGGTGGGGGTGTGTATGCATCGGTCGCCGGATGAAATCGTGGCCCTTCTGGCCATCCTCAAGGCGGGCGGGGCCTATCTGCCGCTCGACCCCTCTTATCCCGGGGAACGCCTTCGCTTCATGCTGTGTGATTCCCGGGCATCGGTGGTGATAGTTCAAGAGAACCTGGCGGAATGTCTTCCGGAGGGTCGATACGACAGGATTCTCATGGGTGCCGATGCCGCGGAGGCGGGCAAGGCATTCTGCGATAACCTGGATGGGGCCCCAGATCCAACCGATCTGGCTTATGTCATGTACACCTCGGGTTCCACCGGCACGCCCAAGGGCGTTTGCGTGGAGCACCGCAACATTCTGCGCCTGGTGTGCGGCGCGGACTATGCCCACTTCGGCCCCGATGAAGTGTTTCTTCAGTTCGCGCCCATCTCTTTCGATGCGTCCACGTTCGAAATCTGGGGCGCCTTGTTGCACGGCGCCCGGCTGGTCATCGCGCCGCCGGGCTTGCTGTCGCTGGGAGAATTGGGCGGTGTCATCGCTTCGAAGGGAATAACGACGCTCTGGCTTACGGCGGGTCTCTTTCACCAGGTGGTGGATGAAGCCTTGCCCGGTCTTCGTGGTGTTCGCCAATTGTTGGCAGGAGGGGACGTGCTGTCGTCCACGCACGTGCGGTGTTTGCTGGAAGTACTACCGGAAACTACGCTCATCAACGGCTATGGCCCCACTGAATGCACCACCTTTGCCACCACCTTCGCCATCGCGTCCCCGTCCGAGGTGGGCTCCAGTCTGCCCATTGGCCGCCCCATTGCCAACACCACCTGCTACATACTGGATGAGCGCCTGCGCCCGGTGCCCATTGGGGTGCCCGGGGAACTCTTCATCGGCGGTGATGGCGTGGCGCTGGGCTACCTGAACCGTCCGGAGCTGACGGCCCGGCGTTTTATTCCGGATCCTTTCAGCGATTCGCCGGATGCCCGTCTCTACCGCACGGGAGACCGCGCACGGTTCCTGGATGACGGCAACATAGAGTTTCTCGGGCGGCTGGATGAGCAGGTAAAAATCAGGGGGTTCCGTATTGAACCGGGTGAGATCGAAGTCGCGCTGGAAGGACACCCCGCGGTGCGCGAGGTCGTGGTGGCCGCGCGGGAGGGGCTGGTGGCAGGCAGGGAAAAGCAACTGGTGGCTTACGTGATACCGGCGGGTTCGGATGTTTCGGCAAAGGACTTGCGGGCGTGGCTCGCGGAAAGACTTCCCGATTACATGGTCCCCTCTTTCCTGGTCATGATGGATGCCTTCCCCCTCAATCCCAGTGGCAAGGTGGACCGCCGGAATCTGCCCGCTCCCGAAGCCAACGCGGCGATATCGGAGGGTGCCATCCCCCGGAGCGAGGTTGAAAAGCGGTTGGCGGCGTTGTGGTGTGAATTGCTGAAGCTTGAGAAGGTGGACACGGTGTCGCGTTTCTTCGACCTTGGCGGACACAGCCTCCTGGCGGTTCGGCTCATGGCCCGCGTGCGGGACGTGTTGGGCGTGGAGGTTCCGCTGCGGACCTTTTTCGAGAATGCCACGATTGCGGGTCTTGCGGCGTATATCGAAGGCCGTACCGGTGCGAAGGACAGGGACGCCGGACCGGGGGGGGAGGCCACGCAACGTCTCGGCTGCAACCTGACCCTGTTGCAGGAAGGACGTCCGGGACCCGCCCTGTATTGCCTGGAAGGCGCGGGAAGCTCGGTCGATACCTATACCAACCTGGTAAAACACCTGGCGGGTCATATCCGGGTATACGGTATTGACATGGGCTCCGAGGATGCCTATCCCGAGTCCGCGGAAAAGATGGCCTCGCTTTATCTCCGCAGGATCCGGGACGAGCAACCGGAGGGCCCCTACCATCTGGCCGGTTGGTCCTACGGCGGGATAGTGGCCTATGAAATGGCCCGGCAGCTTGCCCGCGAAGGCGCGACGGTTGGTGTCGTGGGACTGCTGGACTGCTACGGGCCGATAGGTGAAACGGATTGGGCCGTTCGCTTCACCGGAGCAATCCTTGGCAAGGCGACACAGTGGCGTACACGCCTCGCCATGCTTCGGGTCACGCTTCCCTTGTTGTCGGGTTACATCCTGGACGGATGGCGCCTTTGGCGGGAAGGAAAAAGAAGCCGGGACGTAGAGCGTGTAACGCTCCATGAATGCCTCTCCTATATCCGCCACGACATCAACCGGCAATACTCCCTGGCCCGTTCCGGCCTGGGGAAGCCCCGGCGGGGAGAAAACCGGATGGAATTGCTTCGCGACCCCTTTGTACGGAGTGTTTCACGGCGTATTACCGCGAACAAAGGCGCCATGAAGGCCTATGCCTATCCGTCCTACCCGGGCCGGGTTACCGTTTTTCGCGCGGAATACGATCCCCATGGATGGGTGGAAAAAGATCCCACCTGCGGCTGGGGGAATCTTGCCTTGGGGGGGGTGGAGGTACTCACTGTTCCCGGCAACCATTTCGTGCTGCTGCGTGAACCTTTAGTGAAGACCCTCGCCGAGGAGTTGCAGGGACTCCTGGAAAAGGCGTCACTGCCGACGCCATAGTTTTCCGAAAGTCTTTCGTCACGCTTTCTTATCCAATACATCCAGGTCTTTCCCCATGGCGCGGGCCACTTCGGTCGCCATGGGTTCACGGATCAGGTCCACGTGACCACACGCGAACCAGTGTGCGGTCAGACCGTTCCGTGCCAGCCGTCGCCACCCACGCTCCAGGGCCGCGCGTTTTCTCCGGTTCCGTTCGGCCTTCGATGCCATCAGGAAAACATGGACCGGAATGGGGGGCGTGCAGTATGCCGCCATGGCCCGCTTGTCGGCGGCAATCATGCGGGCAAAACGGCTTTTGGCGGCGTCATCCTCCCCATGAGGGGTACTTGTTTCAAGAGCCTTGTTGTCCGCGTTGTTTCCCTTTGCTTTTCCATGGCGGTGAATGTCGAGCAGGATGGCCTCCAGGCATTCAGCAACCGTCATTCCGGCGGTGTCCCCCTCGCCGGGGCGCGCCATGTGCTTCACCATGCGCACAATTCCCGAAATCACGTACCTTCGCGCCCGAAAGGCCATGGCGGATCGTTTGGGCAGCTTCCCCGCCAAGTCAACACCACGTGTCAGGATGCCCATGAGACGATTGCGATCCCGGTTCGCCGGCCACGTGTCAATAATACCCAGGTACGTGACATCATCGCCTTCCTCGATGAGGCGCCGTGCCATTTCATAGGCCACGTGGGCGCCAAAGGAAAAGCCGGCAAGCCGGTAGGGCCCCCGGGGCCGCGTTTCCCTTAAGATCGACAGGAATCGGGCGGCCTGCGCTTCCATGCTGTCCCCAATCTTTGTTTCCATGGAAAGGTGCATGCCATCCAGCCCGATCACGGGGAGATCCCCGGGAAGCCCGGCCGCCAAGGCGCCAAAGCCCTCCGCGCTACCCGTGGGCGATACGCACACCAACGGGGGGCGGCTTCCCCCGCGGCGAAGTTCCTTGACGCCGGGAAGCGGCGCTTCGCTCTTGAAGCCGGTGGCACCCCGGGGGGCTGTGTCCGGTCCTTCTTCCATACACGGAAGAATAACAGAATGGTCCGAAAGAGGCATACACGAGGAGGCATTTGCGAAATTGAGGATCGTGTGGCGGTCGTGCTGCAAATCGCCTTTTCGCAAAGGACACATGAAGCGGCCGGCAATCGTGACATGAACCGCCGTACCTTTCGAATACACGAAGGCATATGCTTCCACGTGCCATTGTGGGGCCTGTTTGGTCCCGTCTCGGAGACCCATAACATACGGAACCATGGGGCCGTCCCGCTGAAAAAGTTTTTTTGCGAATGACATTTTCCGGCGCAACGTAAAGGATCTGTTCCATGTGACAAGACACAGCCGGCCAAACCGCCGGAAAAGGTTTACTCCTGAGGTTGAGGACGTTGCCCCGTCCCGCGGCCTTTGTTGTTGTGATTCTTCTCGTGGTGGCGAACTTGTTTCTTTGGCGATGGCTTTACGAGGGCTACCTGGTCCGTCCGGGTTCACCGGGGAAAGCGTTGGCGCAGACAGCGTCACCGCCCCGGGTGAAGTCGCCGGACCACCTGCTTGGGTTTTACGTGGGCAACGCCACCATACCCCGCGAGGAAATTCTTCGCGGCGGACCGCCCAAGGACGGGATCCCCGCCATTCTCCAGCCCCGCTTTGTTCGGGCGGGGCGGGCCGGCTTCATGAAACGGGACGACCTGGTTCTCGGCATTGCCGGTGAGGAAACGCAACGGGCCTATCCGTTGCGGATCGTGGTGTGGCACGAGGTGGTGAATGACACGGTGGATGGCGTCCCTGTTGCCGTGACCTACTGCCCTCTCTGCGGCACCTGCATGGTTTTCGACCGTCGCGTGAACGGCGAGGAACTCACCTTCGGGGTATCCGGCCTGTTGTATAACAGTGACGTGCTCATGTATGACCACCAAAGCGAGAGTTTGTGGTCGCAACTCAAGATGGCCTCGGTGGCGGGCGACCGGGCGGGCGAATCGCTTACCTGGCTCCCGGCCGAGCAGATGACCTGGGCGGCGTGGAAGGCCAAGTACCCCGGGACGGAGGTGCTCTCCACCAACACGGGATACGGCCGCGACTACGGAGGCACCGCCTATGCCGGCTACGCGACGAGTGACAATATCATGTTTCCCGTGAGCTTCACGCGGATCGAGTTGAAGAAAAAGGCCTGGGTGGCGGGCGTGCTGATCGACGGCGTTGCGAAAGCCTATCCCATCGCTGAATTGGAGAAAATGAGGCCACGGCAACATCTTGAGGATGAAGTGAACGGATTTCCTCTCGTGGTTACCTATGACGCCAGGGCAAAGTACGCTACCTTTTCCGGTGCCGATGGAAGCCGCATCCCCCACGTTACCGCCTATTGGTTTGCCTGGCAGGCCTTCTACCCCGGCACGGAGATCTACGTGCCGAAACGGGGCCGGTAAGGACCTGGAAGGGGCGCCGGTGTTTCAGCCGCGGCGAAGCCGATGCCGGCCCTGTCTTGTCATCCCGAACACCCGCGTGAGGACTCTTGCTCCGTTCATCCGGCACCTCGCCCATGATCATCGCGAGAGGGATTTTCCCTTGGCGACAGCGTGCAGATACACGCCGCGTTTGCCGCACGAGACAAGCCTTGTCCATGTTTTTTGACCTCTAATGGCCGGTGTCTCCATAATGAACGGGTGGGTAAAAGTGTTCATATCGATTCCGGGGAACAGTGGCACGTGCCGCCCGAACGTGTCACGCTGGATGCGGCGCGGGTGGATGTGTGGCGCATCGACATAGAGGACCATGTTGACCGCCTGCCCGCTCTGCAAGGCTGGCTCAACGACGAGGAGCGGAGCCGGGCCTTCCGTTTCGTCCATGAACGCAAACAGCGTCAGTTTATTATCGCCCGGGCCGCCCTGCGCGATATCCTGGGCCGGTATCTCGGCCGTGGGGCGAGCGAGGTTGCCTTCGACTATACCGAGCACGGCAAACCGCGCCTGTCGGGTGAGCAGGGGAAGTCCGGTCTGCGTTTCAACCTCAGCCACTCCCGCGATTTGGCCTTGTGCGCGGTGACCCTGAATCGTGAAACCGGGATCGACACGGAGTACATTCGGCCCGACCGCGCCGATGAATCCATTGCACGGCGCTTCTTCGCGCGGGACGAAGTCAAGGCACTCCTGGCCCTCGACGAGGCCGACCGTGCCGCCGCCTTCTATCACTGCTGGACCAGCAAGGAAGCCTATGTGAAGGCCCTGGGTGACGGATTGCGCCGTCCGCTGGACACTTTTTGTGTTTCCGTGAACCCGGAGCTGGCCGCGCTGCTCCACGTCGACGGCCATGCCGAGGAGGCGGGACAATGGGTCTTTGAGGCTCTCCCGGTGCCTGCGGACTACATGGGGGTCTGTGCCGTTTCGGGTGCGTCCGCCCGATGGCGGTTCTTCCGGTGGAGGATTACCGTTGACATGACAGGGAGGCTTCCGTAGTATGAAACGGGACTGTGAAGGGCCTGTTGCCCAAGGGCGCGGCCCATTTGGAGGGAAACATGAGTAACGTGCTCGTTGTGGATGATGAGAAATCTGTGCGCGACATACTTGGTGCGCTTCTCGTTCGAAACGGGCATGAAGTGGAAACCGCGAAAGAGGGGGGCGAGGCCCTGCGGTTGTTGCAGCGATCTCACTTCGATCTCGTCATTCTCGATCTCCTCATGCCCGGCATGGAGGGGCTGGAAACATTGATGCGCATAAAGAAATCCCACGCTGGAATCAAGGTTATCGCCATCTCCGGTGGAAGCCGCGCCATCAACATGGACTTCCTGCCCACGTCGCTTCAACTCGGGGCGGACCGTGCGCTTAAGAAACCCTTTGACAGCGATATGCTGGTCGGCACCGTCAACGAATTACTGGGCAATTAGAAACCTTGACGACGAAACAGCCTCCCTGGGAAGAAAGGCCATGGTGGGCCAAGGCCCACCCTATAAAACTCCCGTCATTCCCGCGAAAGCGGGAATCCACGGCAAAGGGCAGGGTCTTGCCTCCTTTCATGGCTCCCCGCTTTCGCAGAGATTTTTTCAGGTCGAATGATTTTACAGTTATTATTATTTGAATCGGAAATCCAGTTCGAGTCCGTATAGCCAAGGTATTCTTGGCTCAATGCCCTCGTCGCGCAGTTTTTCGGGCAGGTTCATG
>JAJRTN010000001.1 GCA_024278275.1 Candidatus Hydrogenedentota bacterium | reverse complement strand
CCATTTATTGTGTTGTGCGGGGTGATGTGATAGGCTGGAACCACGGTTGAGCAAAGCCAAGATCAAAAGAAGATTCGGACAATCAAGATACATCATGCCAAAGAAGATCGCTAAAATTGGTTACTGTCCCCAGTTATTCCCGACTGCGATGGTATGACATGTGGCGGCGGCTTCTACCAGGTTAAAGGCATTGAATCGGGAGCGTGCGTCGACCCCTGTAATGATAAGCCGCCGTATGACAAACGGCGATGGACTCCAAACGGACCAAACGGATCTGACTCGAAATCCCCTGAGCAGAAGGGAGGCGATGAAGGGAACGTTCCTCCCGACTATGAATATGAGGACTGCCCTTGCGATGAATAGACGTACGTTGGCAGTAATAGCTATCCCTGTTCTTGTGCTTTTCTTGCTTGGCACGACATATGGGCTCCTCTGGCGATACATTATTCCGCGTCAACCCACGGGTACGGCAGAACTCGTGGCGAGGATTGAATTACACGACTCTACAGAGCTTGTGCTCGTGCAGACATTCACCGGAACAATGGAACCCTATGTTGTTGAGCTGTGGTATTGTGATGTCTCTGGTACGTGGCACGGGTTCTATGTAGACCATGAAGCGCTTCGTTGGCAAGGAGAATTCGAGGTAATCGGGAATGACGATGTTATCTTTCGGACAGGGAGACGCTATCTTCTGTGGTTTCACCTCCCAACGCAGACCCTCAAAGGGCCTGGCAAACGGAAGAGCCGGTCAGCAATTTACAAAAGCGACATGAGGCCATACAGATAAAGAGACGGGATAACGGGGTGATGTCCGGGGAAGCACTCGGGACAGACTACGTATTTATCCTGCTTTCTTCTGCACACGATGGGTTCGCAAAGAAAGGGACAGACCCGGGAAAAGCGGTTGGAAGGAGTAGGTGGTGTATGACGAGGTGATGTTTCGGTTCAAAGTGCCGCGGCCATGGGGGGGAAAGGAAGCACACGTATTTGTCTTGTTTCTTCCATGATTCCCCGTGGTAAGGGGGTGCGTGGTGCCTACAGGTCCGCCGGGATGTGGTCCAGGTATCCCTTTTCAAAGGCCCCCTCGGCCGCGGAAAAGCGGTTTTCAAAATCGCCCAGCACCTCGCGCAGAAGGCGGGTCCGTTTGCGCGCGGCAAGTATCACGCCGCCGGCGCTGTGCCGGCCGTGAACCAGGTGAAAATCGCGTGCCCGAAGCCACGCCGTCAGGGCGTCGTTATCCGCCCGAAGGCCGAGGGCCGCCAACCCGGGCGCGGGAAGCGCCAGGACCATGCAACCTCCCTCGGTCAGGAGCGTGTGAACGGCGCGAAGTGCTTCTTCCGGCGTGCCCGGCAGGGCCGATATATCGGCCACGAGCGCCGTGTCCGCCAGGAGTCCGTTTCCCGGCCAGGGACGCATTTCATCGTAGCGAGAAGGGGAAGGCTTTCCTTTCCCGTCCGGAACGCCGAGCCCGATGAAGCGCGTCGCGCCGTGGCGCCGGAGCAGGTACTTCGAGGCCCGTGAAGCCAGGCCCACATCCACCACCACGCCGGGGATACGGGGCAGACAGGCGAGGAGCCCGTGTTTCGCGGGCGGATCCACGCGCGCTTTACACCCCGCCACGACGTCGAGGATGGTCCGCACGCGGTGGTCATAGGTGTGTCGAGCGAGCACTTCGGCCCGTCCCGCCGCCGCGATGGCGTGCCGCCCGGTTTCGTCGTCAAGAAAACGGCGGATTTTCGAGAACAATTCCGTTTCGTTGGCATAGGTGACGAGGTGGCTGTTCTCCTCGAAGAGGTCGAGCAGGCCGTTTCGTTTCGCCTGGCGGTCGGTGATAAGACAGCGCCCCATGGCCAGTGCCTCGAAAACGCGCATGTTGAGGTCTTCCATGGCACTGCGGTTGAAGGCGAGTTTTCCCCGTGCGAAGGCCCGGCAATAGTCTTCTCCCAGAACATGGTTTTCCCGATGAATGGTGAAGTGCCGCTGCAGCCGGTGCAGGAGAGCCGCCCGTTCACGGTGTGCCACGGCGTCGGCGTTGCCCACGAAGGCCATGTCGTGGTCCGGTTCGCCCTCCACGGGACGATGGACCTCGGGGTCCGCCGCCAGGGGCAGCCATTGAACGTGGCGTGCGCCCATGGCCCGCATGGGTGCGACGAACTCCCGTTGCGCCACGAAGACCAGGTCGTAATACCGAGCGTCCTCGAAGTCTGCCAGGCATTGCCACGAATCGACACTGACGAATACGCTGGGGCAGTCGAGAAGGTGGAGCGCATGGCAGGCGGGCCGGCCATTGGACGCGATGGCCACCACCAGGTCGGGCGTCCAACCGCCGGGAAGAACGGTGCGCGGGTCCGCCAGGTCTCCCAGGTCCAACGTCACGTCATTGGGTTCGACCAGGTGCACCAGGTGGGACCACCCCCACCGTGCCAAATCTTCCGCCGAGGGCGACGGTCCCACCGTGAATACCTCGGCACACCGCCGAAAGGCCCGGACATAATGGGCCACCCAGGCGAAAGGCGTCGTCTCGGCAAGAATACATATGCGTGGGGGCATGCGACGCAGCCTCCGTTTCACAGCCTCACGTGCCGCCGTGTGCGGGGCGGTCGTAGCTCGCGCGAAGGGCCTTGAGCAGGTCCCCGGTCACGCGGCCCTCGTGGAGCCACAAACGGTGGCGGAGGATGACGGACCGCCCCCTGGTCAGGGCCACGGGCGTGCCGCCGGGCCAGGCGGGCTGAAAGAAGTTGAGGGTGGGGTACTGACGCCATTCGTTGGGATAGCCCGGGTTGGCGGCGTTTTCGAGCACGGTCAGGCCGGTGCGATGATTCTGTCCCGTGAAAAGAGCGGAATAATCGCCCCAGCCGTAACCGCCGTCAACCCCCTGTTCACGGCGAAGGCGGGTTTCCTGTTCCGTGCCGGGGGCCATGCGCAGATTGAAGCCGCTGTAACCCCGGTGAATCCGGCCGCCCACCTCAAGCCCGTCCACGAGCGGGGTGAGCTGGATATCAATATCGATGTACCGCGTCGTGCCGGTCTTGCGGTACACACGCATGGTTACGGTTTCGGCCATGATCGCCGGGCCGCCGTCCCATCGCCAGGTATTTTCGGCGCGGATGGTGGCGAAAACAGGACCATTGGCCAAGGTCGGACGGTCCGCGGGTTGGGCTCTTACGCCCCGCACGGCGAAGGCGTCGCGGGTCTCGCCGTTCCAGCGAATGGTGGCCCAGGACCAATTGATGCCCCGGTGGTGCGGGTGGTCCTCGGGGTAGTCATCGGTGAGCACCTCGCCTTCAGGCCCCCATAGCGGATGAATGTAATCGCCCCGTGCGAAAGCGGGATCAATCCCCTCCGGCACGGCGGTGGTTCCCTGGTTGTAGCGCAATACGGGTTTGCCGCCCTCGGTGACCATCACGGCGCGTTTGGTTTCCAGGTAGGACGCGGCCACCAGGATGTTTGCTTTCGGGTTGGCGGCAAAGTAACGGTAGGCCGTTTCCGGCCCCTCATGTTCGGGGGGGAGAAGCCACCAGAAGGTGCCTTTGTTCGGGTGGTCCACGCTCGGCGCGAACTGCACGGGGATCTCGGCGACTTGACTTCCCCGGGCGTCGAGCACCTTCAGGCGCAACTGGCCCATGGCCGCCACCTCCAGCATGTTGTTCGCCAGCGTGATGGGGGCGGACACAGGCGCGCCCACCCTGGCGGCAGCCCCCCCGGGGTCATCCACATGGAGGACGGGCGTGGCCACGGCCGGCGTGGACAGAATAAGCAGCGTAATGGTGAGCCATTTCATGGCAGGATCCTTCCTTTGCCGGCGTAGTTGGCGTATATGCCGACGGGTTCGCCGGATTCGGCGGAGAGGTCGGCGGCGAAGCAGACGTCCATGGTGTGCGCCGCGTCGTCAAGGTCGGGGAAGGGCGTTCGGTCGTGCTCCAGGCAATCAAGCATGTGACTGACCTCGCCCTGGAAGGGGTGGTGCGCCACGTCGCCGCTGTCGGGTAACACCACGGGGATCTTCGCGAAATCGGTCTGTCCGGGAAAAAGCCCGGGCGCGAAGATCTCGCTGTTGCGGAGGGTGCCCTCGGTACCATAGATGCCGATGTTGAAACGGTAGGGCATTTGCGCATCGAAACAACTGGTGACCCGGCCCGTTTTACCATCCTCGAAACGGACGATAGCGTTGGTGGTCCCCGTGTACTCCAGGGGGTTCTCGGTGCGCACGTTATAGGCGCTCACTTCGAGAATGTCGCTCCGGGCGAACCAGCGGAGGGCGTCGACGGCATGGCAGCCCGCGGCAAGCATGGAGGTACCGCCCTGCTTCGCCGTGCCCAGCCAGTGCTCGCTTCCCAGCCAGATGCGGTGGAAGTAGTCCACTTCGATCATGAAAATGTTGCCGAAAACCTCCTGTTCAATCAGGTGATCCACCGTTTTGAGCAGGGGGTTCCAATGGAGCACGAAACCCACCAGGCTTTTGACCCCGGCACGGCGCACGGCATCGCACTGGCGTCGCACTTCGTCGCGTGTGAGGGCGACGGGTTTCTCAACGATGACATGTTTACCGGCATCCGCCGCTTCGACGACATAGGGGGTGTGGCGGTCGTGGGGCGTGGCGACGATAACGAGGTGAATGTCGTCGCGCTTGACCACGCCCGTGGAGTGGGTTTCGATGGCGCAATCCAGCCCATGGCGGGCCTTGTATTCGTTGGGCTTGCCGGGACTCCGGCTGACGAGGGCGCGAATCTCCGCGCGGGGATCATTCCGAACGGCCTTGATGTATTCTTCCGCGACCCACCCGCAGCCGATGATGGCGATACCTATTGTTTCCATGTGCGCTGATGACTCCTCTATTTACCGGGCACGGCATCGACCGTGATTTCGTGAATGGACCAAAGCTGGGTTTCCCGCTTGCCGACCTGGGCCGCCTTTACATAGCGGGCCGGTGTCGGGGCAAAGGTGAAGATCATTTTCGCGGCACCTTTCTGCTTCCCCACGGCCTCGCCCCAGTTTCGTCCGTCATTGCCGAGATAAATCGCCACCTCGCCCGGGTAACCCTCGGGACTCGGCGAGGTGTCGAGGGTGACGCCGCGAACCGTGTAGGGCAACCCCAGGTCCAGCACGAACCATTCCTTTCCAAGCTGCGGCGCGCCCGTGTCCCACCGGGTTTCAAGAATGCCGTCGATGGCGTTGGCGGCCGCGCCGGATTTATGCGAGGCGGTGGCCCGGTACAGCCCGCGCCGTGTCGCGTCCAGGGCGGCCCGGGCCTCCGGGTCGATGCCATGCCCCGCCAGGTAGGGGCGAATCAGGTCCAGCGCGCGGGCGTCCCCCACGCGGGCCAGGGCGGCGAAGATTTCCGTGTACTCCGCCTTCGCCGATGCTGCGGCGAGAAGAGCCTTGAAAACCGACAGCGCTGTGTTGCCCGTGGGCGCGTGGGGCTTCGTGAAACCGCGCATCGCCCCTTCCAGCGCCGTCTTGCGCCGGTCCCCCCGAAGGCCCGTGAAAGCGTCCGCCAACACGGTCACCGCCGCGCCCGAGGGCCAGTGGGCCAGGGCGTCCAGGGCCTCCGGCGCGTCTTCGACCAGGGCGCGCAGGGTTTCGACCGCGTCGTCATCGCCGATACGGGGAAGGAGGCCGACGAGGAAAGGACGGTCTTGCGAAGAAGGGGCATTGCGCAACGAGGCCAGGACCGGGCCGGCCTTTCCATGGGCCGCCGCCACCACGGCATCGCCCGCCAACCTTCGCGCCCCGCCTTTCAAGGCTAAGGCCAACGTCAGCAGGGGAGACACCTCGCCGGGGCCGGCCAGCACGGCCAACGCCTTGAGGGCGGCCTCTTGTCCGGCCCCCCCGGTGAGGCGGGCGTGTTCAAGCAGCACGGGGGTCGCCGTAATGGCACGGCGGTCGGTGAGGGCGCGGATCACCATTACCGCTCGGGTCTCGTCATTCGAGGTGCTCAACGCCCGCTGGAGCAAGCCGTTTATCTCCGATCCACGCAAGCGGCTCAAGGCCGCCACGACGGCTTCCCGAAGCACCGGGTCCGTCACGCCCGCCTGTAGAAGGGTGTCGAGGGCATCGCCGTCGCCCAAACGGCCCACGGCGCGCACTGCGGCCAGGAGCACGGCCTCGCCGCTGAACCCGGGGCGGTCGAAGCACGCGATGATGTGGGGCAAGACCGAGGGGTCGCCCCGTTCGGCCAGGGCGTCGATAACCATGGCCTGTACTTCCGGGCGCATGTTCGGCAGGAACCGGGCCACCTCCCCGCCACCGGGCATGTCGCGGACGAAGGGAATGGCAACGTGTTCCATGCCGGGCAGGTTGCCCCAGAGCAGCTCAAAGACCACGGCCAGGCCGGACGGGCCGGTGGACCGGATGAGGCCGTTGAGGGCCGCCTCGCGGAGGGACTTATCGTAGTCGGACCAGAAAAAACGCTCAAAGATCGAACGGGCCTGCTCGGACTGTCCCGAGGCCATCATCCGGTCGGCGCCGAGCAGGCAAGCCCGCGCGAAGCCTTCCGCCAGGGCCGGGTGCCGGTGGATGGATGCCCCGGCCAGGGCCGCCTCCACGGCCGCGATGGCCGCGGAGGCGCCCGACAGTCCCAAGGCATGGGCGGCGGCCAAGGCTGCTTTCGCATCTGCGTCGTCAAGCAGCGGTATCAATGCGGGAATGATGACCGAGTCGCCTCGGGTGCCCAAAGCGTTGATCACGGCCACGTGGGACGCCCCGCTTCTCCCCTGTAACGCTTCGAGCAAAGCCTGCGTGGCCTCGGGGCCGGGGATTTCCTCCAGGGCATAGAGTGCCATGGGGGCGGTTTCGGTGTTTTGCAGCAGGGCGGCAAGGGCGGGCACCGCGCGGGCCGTACCGATGAGCGCGAGCTGCTCACAGCAGAACTGCCGACAGGCGCGGGTGCAGTCTCCCTCAATGATCGCGACGAGTTGCCGTTCGATCCCGGCCAAGGCATCCGCCGAACCGTTCGCCTCGCGTATGGCCGCCTCGACGGCAAGTAGCGGTGCGCGGGACCGGCCATAATCGTAGCTTTTCAGGGCATCGAGAGACTCCGCCGCGCCGATGGCGCTTCCGCAGAGCGCCATGGCACACAACATGGCCCGAAACACGATCTTCGTGGGCACGCCTGTTCCTCCTTGCCGGTTTCCACCACGCTGCCGGGCGTTGACCCGGCAGGACGCCCATCATAGCAGCCACGGGC
The DNA here is from genome assembly GCA_024278275.1 of Candidatus Hydrogenedentota bacterium. Lineage (GTDB taxonomy): Bacteria > Hydrogenedentota > Hydrogenedentia > Hydrogenedentales > JAJRTN01 > JAJRTN01. The sequence continues at coordinate 5,448 of JAJRTN010000001.1, read as the reverse complement.
GGAAACGGCCAAACGACGGGGGAAATCCGTCCACACCACCCCCTTGGCGTCATTCCCTCGAAAGGGGGTGTTGATTTAGCCGTGAACGCCTTCCTGCAGGTAGGAACCTGTTTTTTGTTGTGTTGGAACCAGGCCCGAAGGACCGGCAGTCCGCAGACACCCGCTTCAGCCTAACCCGGCCAAGCCGGATTAGGACCAGGAAGCCGTACCATGTGAACTGTCGGTCCCTGCCATTCATCCAATGTGCTATACTGCGGGTCCGATGGTATTCGGCTCTCCAACATTCCGACGCTTTATGGGCTATGCGCGGCGTTACTGGCCGCTCATTGGGGGGTCCATTGTCTGCGGGGTGCTCAAGTTTTCGAGCGCGCTCCTCCTCCCCCTGGCGATGGGCTACGTGATTGACCATGTCATCATGGCGGCGCAAGAGGTCCCGGGGGACGTGCTGGCGCGACGGCTGACGTGGGTGGTGAGCGTCCTCATCGGTGTTTACCTGCTGCGCATGCCCGTTTCCTTTTACCGGTCCTATTGCGCGCAACTGGCGGGCAACAGGACGATCTTCGACATTCGGACGGATCTTTATCACCACCTTCAGCGGCTGAGTCTCGATTACCACACGCGAAATCGTACGGGCCAGACCACGTCGCGCGTGGTCAACGACGTGAACACTGCGCAGGGCATTCTCGACCGCGGCGTTATGTCGGTCTCCATCGACCTTATCTTCCTGGTGGGGGTGGTGACGGTGCTCTTTCTCATGGACTGGCGGCTGGCGGCGGTGAGCCTCTGCACCCTCCCGCTCTATGGCCTGGTTTTTGGCGTACTCAACCCGAAGCTGCGTCTCGCATCGCGGGCCGTGCAAAAACAGATGGCCGAGTTGTCGGGCGAGGTGAACGAGAAACTCATGGGGCAGCCCGTGGTGATGGCCTTCGTCCGCGAACGAAGCGAACGGATGCGCTTTTTCCGGGCGCACCGGGAGTACTTCAGGCGGGTCATGCGACGGGTGAAGCTCCATGTGATCATGCAGAATCTCGCCGAGTTTCTCACCAACCTGGGCCCCATCGTGGTCATCTGCTATGGCACGTACCTGGTGCTTCATGACACCATGACGCCGGGCGGTCTTATCGCCTTCAACGGGCTGGTGGCCCACCTTTACCTGCCCACGCGGCGCCTGGCCGACGCCTCGGCCGCGGTGCAAATGCACCTTTCGGGCCTGGACCGGGTCTTCGATATTCTCGACGAGGCGCCCGAGATCCAGGATTTGCCGGGCGCTCCCGAACTGCGGGTAAAGGCGGGGCACATCGAGCTGGACCGCATATCCTTCGGCTACAACGAAGGACAACCGGTCCTGCGTGACCTGTCGCTGGACATAGCCCCCGGGCAGGCCGTGGCCATTGTCGGCCGCAGCGGCGCGGGGAAAAGCACCATCGCCAAGCTGGTGCCCCGTTTCTACGACGTGAACGAGGGAGCCATTCGAATTGACGGCCAGGATATCCGCGAGGTTACCCAGCATTCGCTCCGCGCCAGTATCGGCATGGTGATGCAGGACACCATCCTTTTCAACGGAACCATCCGCGAAAACATTCACTATGGCCGCCGGGGCGCCACAGAGGTGGAAATGCGGGAAGCGGCCCGCATGGCCCATGTGGATGAGTTTATCGACGAGATGCCCGAGGCCTACGACACCATCATCGGCGAACGCGGGGTCACCCTCAGCGGCGGGCAGAAGCAGCGTCTCAGCATTGCCCGGGCCTTTTTGCGCAATCCCCGGATCCTCATACTCGACGAGGCCACGTCCAGCCTCGATTCCCATGCCGAGAGCATTATCCAGGAAGCCCTCACCCGGCTCATGGAAGGCCGAACCACCCTGGTCATCGCCCACCGCCTAAGCACCATTCTCGATTGCGACAAGGTGGTCTACCTGGAAGAAGGCCGCATGGTGCAGGAAGGAACGCACACCGATCTCATCGCCCGGCCCGGCCCATACCGGGATCTCTGCGAGGAACAGTTTGGTTCGGTGCATATGGAGCGCCTGGCGGGATAGGTGGACGGGCCTCTCGCGTTGACCGGTGGGCCTGCGAGCCTTATCATACGTCCTGTCTTGCAGGAAGCGTGGTGCAAACAGTAACAGGAGCAGGTGCCCATGTCGAAATTGGCCATTCTTGGTGGACGTCCCGTTCGGGCAAAGTCCAAATCATGGGTGTCGTGGCCCATGGCACACCCGGACGACGCGAAAACACTCGCCCGAATCTCGAAGTCGGAACGCTGGTCCTATGACGGCCCGTATGAATGGCGCTTTGCCGAGGCCTTCACGAAATACCAGGGCGCAAAGTATGGCCTGTGCTGCTCGAACGGCACCGTGGGCATCCAACTTGCCCTCGAAGCGCTCGGCATCGGCGCTTATGATGAAGTGATTGTCCCCGGCATGACGTGGCAGGCCACGGCCGCCGCCTGTCTCGATATCAATGCCATCCCCATCCTCACGGATATCGAACCCGATACGTGGTGCCTGGATCTGGATGCCATGGAGGCCAATATCACAAGGCGCACGAAAGCCGTTATCGTGGTCCATCTCTACGGATGCATGACGGACCTCACGCGCCTCAAACGGATGTGCAAAAAACACGGTCTTTTCCTGATCGAGGACTGCGCACATCAGCACGGCTCGTTCTGGAAAGGACAGGGCGTGGGCAGCATCGGCGATGTCAGCTCGTGGAGCTTCCAGGAAACCAAAACCCTGTCGAGCGGCGAGGGCGGTTTCAACATGTGCCGCACCCGGGACCTCTTTTACAAGCTCTACAGCCTGCGTAATTGCGGCCGTCCCTACGAAGCGGACCCACCGGTTTTCGGACTGAAGAAACCGGCGGGCATCGGCACGGCGCTGCAATCAGGCAACTTCCGGATTACGGAAATGCAGGCGGCCCTCCTCCTCGGCGGACTGAAGCGGCTCGACGGGGAGGTGAAACTGCGCGACGGAAACGCCCGGTACCTCAACGGCCTGCTCGCGGAGATTCCCGGGATTCTGCCCATGCGCCGGCGCAGGGAGATCACGCAGCAGGGCTATTTCAATTTCGCCTTCCGTATTGATCCGAAGGAACTGAACGTCACGAACACCGCCTTCTGCGATGCCCTGAATGCCGAACTGCGTTGCGGCGACGCCTTCGAGGCACCCTACGACCCGTTGCACCAGTGCGACCTCTACAAACCTCTTACCAAGAAACGCCACAAGCTGGACCGCGACTACTGGAAAGCCATCAACCCGAAGCGTTTCAAGCTGCCCGTGTGCGAGGAAGCCAACCAGCGGGCAGGTATCGTGGTGCATCACCAGATGCTCATGAACCGCCGGGCCGACATGAACGACGTGGCGGCGGCGGTCCGCAAGGTGGTGGACAACATCGACGCCGTACGCAAGCTGAAGCCCGGCACCCGCAAAAAATACCAGGCACTGGCCCATTAGCGGCCGACACAGACCATGACGATAAAACGGGGAAAAAGGGGAAATGTTCACGGCCCGAGAGAGCGCAGCCGTTCATGGGAGCCACTCCTCGTGTAGAAACGGTTTCCACCTTGTCGAACCCTGATGTTACAGATGCCCACCATACAGGCATAATCCATCACCCCCGCGAAGACGGGATCCACGGGAAAAAGCTTCACCTTGCCCCCCCGTTATGGCCCCTGCCTTTGTTAAAGATCTCCCCACGGGTTACGCCGTGAACCGCAGGAGATGATAGTTTTTCTTGCCCTTGCGAACCACGGCGATACCGCCGGAGAGGCAGTGGCCCTCCCCCAGAACGGCGTCCTCCGTCCCCACCCGTTCATTGTTAAGATAGAGCCCGCCGTTCTTCACCATGCGGCGGCCCTCGCTCTTGCTCCTGAAAACACCGGCCTCGGTCAACACGTCGAGCAGTAACCGGCCCTCACCCGGGACGGCCGCCGGAAGCTCCGTGCTCGGGACTTCGCTGAACACGTCAAGCAACGTGCTCTCATCCAGCCCCTCCAGCCCGCCGCCAAACATGGCTTTCGACGCCATGAGGGCGTTGGCCAAAGCGTCCTCACCGTGGACCAGCCGGGTCACTTCCCCCGCCAGGCGCTTCTGCGCGGCGCGAAGATGCGGCTCTTCCGCGGTCCGACGTTCATACTCCGCGATTTCCTCCCGTGTGAGAAAGGTGAAGCAGCGCAGATAGCGGACCACATCGGCATCGGCCTGGTTGATCCAGAACTGGTAGAACTTATAGGGCGATGTGCGCGCGGGGTCGAGCCACACATTGCCGCTCTCACTTTTACCGAACTTAGTGCCGTCGGCCTTCGTTACGAGGGGGAACGTAAGGCCGTAGGTGTCCTCGCCACGCATCCGCCGGGTCAAATCCATGCCGGAAACGATGTTGCCCCACTGATCACTGCCGCCTATCTCCAGGCGGCACCCGAAATGTTCATTCAGATGAAGAAAATCATACCCCTGCAATAGCCCGTAGGAAAACTCGGTAAAAGAAATCCCATGGTCCCGGTCTTCCAGCCGCTGCCGCACCGACTCACGGCTCAACATGACATTGACCGAGAAATGCTTGCCCACGTCGCGCAGGAAATCGATAAGGGAAAACTCACAGAGCCAATCGGCGTTGTTCACCATGATAGCCGCATTCTCCCCCTCAAAACGGATAAAACGCTCAAGCTGCGCACGAATCCCCGCGGCGTTGCGCGCCACGTCCTCCTTCGTCAGCAGACTGCGCTCCTCCGCCTTAAAGCTGGGATCACCGATGAGCCCCGTCCCGCCTCCAATGAGCACAATGGGACGATGCCCGGCACGCTGAAAGTGGGCCAGCCCCAGGATGGGCAGCAGGCTGCCAATATGCAGGCTGTCGGCCGATGGATCAAAGCCGCAGTAAAGCGTCATGGGCGCTTGCTCCAGCGCGTCCTTCAGTTCTTCATGGGTCACCTGGTGGATGAAACCACGCCAGGACAGTTCTTCAAAAAGGGTCATGAAACACCTCCCGCCGGGCTGGAGCCGGTTGTGTGTTGGGGGTTGGCCTTCCGGGGCCGAAAGGAATGAAAGGAGCCGACCATCAGGCGCTGGGATACCCGGCGCGGGCACAAATCACGCCCGCACGACAACCTCCCGCAACATACCCCTGTCGGTTCATGAACACACTCTAGCAAAAAGGCAGCGGAAGATGCCAAAGACCTCGATGGGGCCGATGCTTACCCCTGCCAGACCCAAGCGTGGCCGGGACAGGCCTTTTGATCTATCCACCAGTGCATTCGACCATTCTGCACCGGCTCCAGCCCCCAACAACCCTCCGCCCCCACCCCCACGGTGACATTTTTATTGATTCGGCGAGATAATAGGGATCTCCTTGCACCAGCCCTCCACCATTTGCTACAATACGGCCAATACAACGCAATCGCGGGGTGGAGCAGTCTGGTAGCTCGTTGGGCTCATAACCCAAAGGTCGT
>JAJRTN010000030.1 GCA_024278275.1 Candidatus Hydrogenedentota bacterium | reverse complement strand
TCGGCAGATACCGAAGGCTCTCAAAGGACTATGAGCAATTGACCGAGAACAGCGAAGCCATGGTGCTCATCGCCATGATAAACCTCATGAGCAAAAGGTTGCCCCACCCAAAGGCATAGGGCCTTTGCAAACACCCTCTTAACCGCAACATACAGGATAGCGGGACCAAGTGCGGTCCCACGGAGGGTACGTAAAAAACAACCTTTATTTCGCAATAGCCTCCGAATATATACGTTCCGCGACCTGACCCCGAAAGAACACACCATGAAGCGACTCGGCATGGACGACCTTCCCAACTTCTGCTCCCATGAACACTGGGGCAGCATCGCTGCCATCGGTCCGGCGCCGAAGGAGAACGGGTTTCGCGCCGACACCGAAGCGGGCGCCGTGCCCACGCGGACGGTGCGTATCTGGGACCTGGTGCTCGACCCTTACTTCGCTGGGTGGATGGGCGCGACCGGGGTCAATCCCCTGGCCCTGGGCAAGGATCGGGGCGCGCCGGATTTCGGCGCGTGGTGGGACCAGGATCCCAAGACGGCCTTCTCCGCCATCCGTCCCCACCTCGAACGGCAGGTCTTCACGGGCGTCTTTCAGTGTACCCGTCGGGGGCTGCTTTTTCTCCACGGCATCGATATTGCAACCCTAGCCTTGGCGGATTGGCGGGCGGCGGACCAAGCGGTGGGAAAATGCTACCGCGACCTTTTCTCGTGGTACGAGCGGGCCATGGAGCAGGCCCGCTTCAGCGCGCTCATTCGGCCGGTCCATCCCGAGTTCTACGTGCGCGAAGCAACCCCCGAGGAGGCGGCCATTGAGCGGGCCTTTACGCACACCATCATGCGCGTCGATCCGTTCATGGACCTGTGGAAGCGGGACAGCCCGCGTCGGGACGTCCTGGCCCATATCGCGGGTGTGGACCCTTCCGATGCCGCCACATGGCGCGCCTTTATCACAAAGCTCTTCGATGTCGCCGCCGAAGGGAATACGACGGGCATCAAACAATTGCAGGCCTACTCGCGTCCACTGCGCTTTGACGCGGTGGACGACGCCGCGGTGAAGTGGCGTGGCGACCTTGCGCCGGACGAGGTGAAGCGCTTCCAGGACTGGGTCATGCACGAGTGCTGCACACAGGCCCACGAACGCGGCTGGCCCCACCAGGTACACGTGGGCACCCACAACCTCCTGGAGTCCTCCCCCATGCCCCTGGAGGCCCTGGCACGGCGTTACCCCCGCATGAAGATCGTCATGCTCCACTGCTGGCCCTTTATTGACGAGGCGGGGTGGCTGGCCAAGCATGTCCCCAACATGTACATCGACACCTGCTGGCAGCCCGTGCTCAGCCCGCAATTCCTGCGTAAATCGTTCAACACCTGGCTCAACTACGTGCCCACCCACAAGATCATGCTGGCCCACGACGCCACCTCCATCGAGATGGCCGTGGGCTCGAGCCGCTTCACCCGCGAAATCCTGGCCCAAGCCCTCGATGCCCAGAGCTTTGGCGTGGATACCGCGCGGCAGCGCCGGGCCGCCACGGACATGCTCCACAACAACGCGGTGCATGTTTACGGCGTGGGCAAGACCGTGCGGCCGGTCTGACCGCGCCCTTGGCCTACGCGCCCGGCGGCGCGGCCTTGACCAGGAACAGGGCGTCTCGGGGAGGAAGCGTCACGGTCGTGCCCACGCGGGCGCCGTTGTTGACCACCCGGTCCTGGGCGCCCCGCAGCCTTCGGAAGGGAACACCGGGAAACAACGATTCAAGGGCGAAGGTGTACGGCTGGCGGGCGGGATTGGCGAGGACGACGCCGTGCTCGAACTCCCGGACCATCGCGTCGGTGGCGGCGTGGGCGGACAGGGCGTCCAGGTGGACGGGCCCATCCCCTTCCACCTCCAGCAGCAGATCCACGGGCCCGGGACCGATGTCGCGAAAATAGAAGCGTGACGTGAAAGGCCTATCATTGACCCAGGTCATGAGGGTACCCGGTGTTTCGCCGGGACGTTGAGGACGGCGACCGTCCGTTGCGAGAAAGATATCGCCCCAGAAGGCGTGATCCGAACCGGGGTTGTCGGCCGGACCGCAATCGGTGATGAACCGGAGCGTGACCTCTTGTCCCGCCCAGGGGGTCAGGGCAACCTCATGGGCCTTCCAGGCAAAGTCCGTGTGGTGCGTGTTGAAAACTTCCGTGGTTTCCTCCCCGGAGCGCACTTCAATGCGAAAGACCACGCCATCGGAGGGATTGGGCGCTTTGCGCAGCCCGGTGTAAAAAAAGAGCGCGGGCTTTTCCGAAGGCACTTCTACCGTGCGTTCCCACACCAGGTAGCCCGTACCGCGCGGCCCATAGGGCGGGTGCGTGAAGTAGGCTTCATGCCGCTCGCCGCCCAAGTCCTGGGAAGGCCAGTAGCGCACCAGGCTGTCGGGGTCGACGGGTGCTTGCTCTTCCCCGCCACGCAGGGCCGTGGCAAACGCGGGCAGCGCGGGGACGATAAGCTGGCCCGACAACATGGCGCGAAGGTGCGCCAGCCGGGGCACGCCGGAACCAAACTCGGGGAGGGGCGCGCCACGGAACGTGCAGCACACGGTAAGGTCCCGTGTGCCGGGTTCCACCCGGGGAAGTTTCAGGCTGACGTGACCCGTTTTCGCGTCGGTCACCCATTCCGCCGGCAGGTTCCGTCCGCCCCATAAATCCGGCGTTTCCAGGGCCAGGGCCCGTGGCGCGCCCAAGGGCTTTCCCAACCAACGGGGCCGTTGCTCCTCCCCCATGACCAATTCATCCCACACGCGGGCGTTGTTTTCCGGCCAGAGGGCGAAGGTGAAAGCGGAATCGGTCATCAATGCGCCCGCCATGACCAGGCGGGTGATGTTCAAAGGGACCTCGACCATGGAGCCCCCACGGAGGAACTTGTGATTGATATAGCTGAAAGCGGGCTTGCGCGCGTTGGCCCGCCAGAAGTCGTGCCGGTTCAACCCGCCCGACCAGTCGCCGATCACTTCGTCGTGCAGGCTTGGCCACCCCTCGCTCTCGATACCGTTGAGGTACGGCACGGCACGCTGGTTGAGCTCGCCGTGGCCATCGGCAAGGATAAGGCGATCTTCCCCCAGCCGCGCCCGCAGGAGGGCGAGAAAACGCAGCACCCCCGCTTCATAGGTGTGGCGTCCGTTGACGACGCCCTCGTCGCGTCGGCCGTCGGCGTCGGTGTCAATGCCGCGGAAACGGTTTCCGCCGTGGGGGCGGCGGGACAACACATCGAACTCGACACCATCGAAGGCCGCCAGGGGGCCGCCCTCGCCAAACCACCGCGCGAAATCATCGGCCAGCCGGTCGGCGCACTGTTTTCCCTCGCCATCTTTCGGGGAGGCCGTAGCATAGTTGTACGACCACAGCATGTTCGACTTCGCGCCCCAGGGGCCTTCCATCACATGGGCGGCGACATAGGTCTGGCCTGCGGGCCATTGGCGGGGTTTCGTGCCCAGCATGCCCCGGCGAACGGTAATGGTTCCGGCCGCTTTGTCCACGGAGAGGAGGGATACCTGCTCCGCCACCGACCAATCCGGACGGCCATCCGCGTCCAGGCGGCAGATGCCGATGTCGTCGGTGCGGTTGCCCTGAAGGCGGCCGACTCGGGTGGAGAAGAGCGCAGGGTCCGTCACATGCAACACCGAGGAATCCGCCTTGGCATCCCGGCGCAACCCGCAGCCGTTAAAGTACAACCAGTGCCCGGCAAAATAGCCACCGGTTTCAAAGCGCGGATCGCGCGAGTTTCCATTGAAGTGCAACAACACCAGCTTCTCCAGATTCCGGTGCTTATAGCGGGTGAAGAAGTCGATGTTACGGCGCGAACGGCCCGGCAACTCTTCGTCGAGGCATTTGCCGATAATGCCATCAAGCGAGAGAAACGTCTGCTCCCACGCCTCGTAGGTACCCTGCGACCGCGCAGCCAATCCTTCCGGGCGTCTAAAGTAGAACGCCCGTGGGTATTCGTCCTTCATGATGTTCAGGGCGTCCAGCTGCGGCCCCGCGGAAGCGGGCAACAGGGGCAAAACAAGAAGTGACAGGGCTATGAACAGGCGCATGGAACGGGCTCTTTCCGGATGGTTTACCACGGGCACTCTAAAACATGGCCGGGGAAGTGTCAAATACCTCGTAAGGGGTCCTTGTTGAGCTTTCTCATAGACGTTTCACCACGCCAGCGCTTCGTACCCTTTCGGTGCCCAGCCGAGCACGGGCTTGCGTCCCGCCGGCGTTCGAAATGACAGGGAGAATGAGAGAGGGCGCCTTGCCTGTTTCGACCGTCCCCGGACGAATCGCCCGTGGACGGTCACGTCGGGCTGACCGCGAGATGCGGCCATGGGTGGCGGCCATGGGCTATAGAGGCCACCCACAGGAAATCGTCATTGCGAGGAGGAAGGACGAAGCACTCTGTGGCGCGGACCATCTTTCAAGAACTCTTCTTTCGCGTTCCCACAGTTCTCCGTGGAGGCGCCTAACCCGGCGTAGCCGGAACCAAGAATCGCTACAGCCGTTCATGCCACGACCAACCGTCATCCCCGCGAAAGCGGGGATCCATGATGGGGGGCATCACATTGACCTTTTCCGTGGATTCCCGCGTTCGCGGGAATGACGGAAGGGAGGGGCGAATATTTTTTCGTGACAATTTGAACAGAACTTCACAGGTAAGAGACTATATTCGACGGCCGGGGCAATCGGGTGTAATCGTGGCCCCGTCAGCCGGGGATGATCTTGACCCAAACCTGCCGGTTCCTGGGGCCGTCGAATTCGCAGAAGTAGATGGATTGCCAGGTGCCGAACTGGAGACGCCCCTTCTCGATGAGTACGTTCAGATCGCTGCCCATAAGGCTTGCCTTCACGTGGGCGGCGGCATTGCCCTCGGCATGGGCGTAGCCGCCCTCCCACGGCACCATGCGGTTCAGGATGAGTTCCATGTCGGCCACCACGTCGGGGTCGGCGTTTTCGTTGATGGTGATGCCCGCGGTAGTATGGGGCACGTGCAGATGAACGACGCCCTCGCGCACGTTGGCGGCGTCCACCAGGGCTTGGACCTGGTGATCGATCTTCACGAACTCCGTCTGATGTTCTGTTTCCACGCGAAAGGATTCCATGGCGCCTCAGAACTCCCTGTGATTGAAACCGGGCTTACCCACACGCATGGGATAAGCATACCCAGGCGCGGTATTCAGACGACCGGAGCAAAGGCCGATCAGGTGGCGACGCCGCCGCAACACTTTTTGTATTTTTTGCCGCTGCCGCAGGGGCACGGGTCGTTCGGGCCGATCTTGTTCTGCACACGAATGGGCTGACGTTTGGGCCGTTCGGCTTCCTCACCGTCGTTCCGGCCATGTGAACCACCGGGACGCTGTCCGCCCAAGGTGAACCGGGAGGTGTCGAAAGTGGAGAAACTATTGTCCACCTCCTTGTCCGCCGCAATGTAGCTGTAGTCCTGCAACTGGGCAAAAGGGTCTTCCCGGGCGGTGAGGGTGCCGTGACGCAGGCTCGCGGCGCGGCGCTTGCGCACCTCGGGGTCGGTAAGCCGGAAAAGCGCCTGGATGACGCTCTCCTCGATGTTCCGGATCATGCTCTGGAACATCTCGTAGCCTTCCTGCTTGTACTCGAGCAGGGGGTCCACCTGGCCAAAGGCGCGAAGACGAACCGACTCGCGCAGGTAATCCATTTCGTAGAGGTGCTCGATCCACTTGTCGTCCACGGCGCGCAGCAGACACATCAATTCCAGGTCATGAACCCGTTTTCGGGCCAGCGCCCTGAAATTGATTTTACTTTCATCGCCGCCGATCTCCTTCCGGAAGCTCTCCCGTATTTCCTCTTCCAGTATCTCCTCGCGCCTGGCGTACTCGGATTTCACCTGTTCGAGCCCCTGATCCACCAGAGGCGTCATGGTGATTTCGTCACCCAGCTCAAAGTCGAATTCGATGGTGAAGATGCTTTTCAACTTCTTGCCGAGGCCGTCGAGATCCCATTCGTCATGGGAAACGTCCTCCGGGGCGTACTCGTCCACGTAGTCCGCCAGCGTATCCTCGAACATCTTTTCGAGACGCTCGCTGATGTCTTTATCTTCGAGTACGTCGCGTCGCATGGCATAGATGTACTTGCGCTGGCGGTCCATGACTTCATCGTATTCGAGGATGTGCTTTCGGGCTTCGAAGTTGAACTCCTCGACCTGCCGCTGGGCACGCTCGATGGAGCGCGACACCACCCGCTGACTTAGGGGCTGGGTGTCCATTTCCTGACTGCCGAACCAGTCCACCAGCTTCTTCACTTTGTTACCGCCGAAAAGACGGGCCACTTCGTCCTCGAGGCTCACGTAGAAGCGCGTGGTGCCCGGGTCGCCCTGGCGTCCGCAACGGCCACGGAGCTGATTGTCGATACGGCGGGACTCGTGACGCTCCGTGCCGATGATGCTTAACCCGCCCAGCTCGCGCACGCCTTCCGCGAGCTTGATATCCGTGCCTCGGCCGGCCATGTTGGTGGCGATGGTAACGGCCCCGCGTTTGCCCGCGTTGGCAACGATGGAGGCCTCCCGCTCGTGGTGCTTGGCGTTAAGCACCTGGAAGTCCGTGATGCCCTCTTCCTTGAGCAATTGGGCAACCAGTTCCGACTTCTCGATGGACACGGTACCCACCAGGACGGGTCTGCCTTTCTCGACAAAGCGTTTGATCTCTCCCGCCACGTAGCGAAACTTGCCTAATTCGGTGGCGAAGACCAGGTCGTTGAGGTCTTCCCGGATGAGGGGCAGGTTCGTGGGAATCTGCATCACGTCCAGGCCGTATACATTGGAGAACTCCATGGCCTCCGTGGCGGCGGTGCCGGTCATGCCGGCCAGCTTTTCATAGAGACGGAAGAAATTCTGGTAGGTGATGCTGGCGATGGTCTGCGACTCGAAGCGCAGGGGCACGCGTTCCTTCGCCTCTAGGGCCTGGTGAAGACCGTCGGAATACCGCCGGCCTTCCATGGCACGACCGGTAAACTCATCGACGATGAGTACTTCACCATCTTTCACCATGTATTCACGGTCGCGCTTGAAGAGATTGTGCGCCTTGAGGGATTGCTCGATGAGGTGAACCATCCCGATGGACTCTTCCGTGTAGATGTCGTCCACGCCCAGCATCTTCTCGGCCAGATCCATCCCTTCGTCGGTAAGGATGACGCTGCGCTGCTTTTCGTCCACCTCGAAATGTTCATCCTTGCGCAGACGGCGCACCACGTCGTCCACCTTCACGTAAAGATCCGAGCTTTTTTCCGGGCGGCCCGAAATGATGAGCGGCGTGCGCGCCTCGTCGATGAGGATGGAGTCCACCTCGTCAACGATGGCGTAGTGCAATTCCCGTTGACAACGATAGTCGGGATGGCGGGCCATGTTGTCGCGCAGGTAGTCGAATCCGAACTCGTTGTTGGCGCCATAGGTGATGTCGGCGCGATAGCCCACCTGCCGCTCCAGGGTATCCATGCCCTGCTGGATAAGACCGGCGGTCAGGCCCAGGAACTCGTAGACCGGCAACATCCATTCATAGTCACGGCGGGCCAGGTAATCGTTCACGGTGACCACGTGGACCCCGCGGCCCGTGAGCGCGTTGAGATAAACGGGCAGAATGGCGACGAGGGTCTTGCCCTCACCGGTCACCATCTCGGCGATGTTGCCGTTGTGGAGGACATGGCCGCCGATAATCTGGACGTCAAAGAGGCGCAGGCCGGCCACCCGTTTTGCGGCTTCCCGGGCCACCGCGAAGGCCTCCGGAAGGAGGTCGTCGAGCGTGGCGCCTTCGGCCAAGCGTTGCTTGAAGATCCCGGTTTGCGCCCTGAGTTCGTGGTCGGACATGGCGCGAACGCGGCGGCCCTGGTCACGAACGGCCTTGATAAGGGGCGCGTAACGCCGGATATCGCGTTCCTTGCTCGTACCGAGCACCTTCTTCAGCAGTGTATTAAGCACGGAAAAGTGGCCTCCGAATGAAACATCATGCTATGTTTTCATCATAGCAGGGCAATCTTGGTGATTTCCATGCGACGCGGCGTAAAACGGCATGGAATAAGGGTTTGACGCGGTTGAACGACCCTTGCCGCCCGCGGTTGGCTGATGAGGTGTGTTCTTGCTGATCGGACCGTTGTATATTTTATCTCTTGGACTCTCGGCGGGGTTGGTGGGTGTCCTGGGCCGCCACGTCTTGGCGGGCTTGGGCTATGTGCCCGGTTTCAGCGCCGGGCTCATGCTGGCCGCGGGGATCGCCTGCGGATTCGCCGCGCTCCAGTTGCTGTACGTGGCGCTCCTCCGTTTGCTCAAGCCCACCCACAGCGGCGTTCCCTGGTTCGCCGAAACACTCTCGAACGCCGGGGCGGCGTTTCTCGTGCCCTACCTGCTGGGCATGGACCTGCCTCTTCCGCCCCGCGTGCCGGAAAAGCTCGAGGTCTTTCTCTTCGTGGGGGCCTTTGCGGTGGTCCATGGTTTCTTCAAGCTGGTGTCCTTCTTTGGCGCCACGAAAGCACGGCCCTCGGAGCGGGTGGCCTCGCTCATCTGGTTCGCGGCCTGTGGATTCGCCGTGCTGGGGTGCGTCCTGGCCATGGGAACCTGGCACCAGGCCCTGACCGCCAGCCATGCCGCCGCCCGCTCGGCGGAGGAAATGGTCCATGTGGGCAAGGCCTGCATTACCGCGCGCCGAGTTCGCGAGAACGCCTTCACCACCATCGATCTGACGGGCCGCCAGGGCAACGACGTGCTGCTGGGCTGGCTGGCCCCGGAGGGCGACCGTGAAAAAGGACGGGAGGTCTACGTAACGTTGCGGCCCGACCTGCCGGATGCCGCGGTTCGCCAGGAAGTCGTGCCCCTGGATCGCGACGGCTGGGCCATCCTTCGGCTGGCGGGTGATTCGTTGCCCATGGAGGCGGAGCGCTGCACCGTGATGTGGAGCACCGAGCGCCAGCCCGCGTGGGTCACGGAGATGGGGCTGCAACCGGCGGAGGAGAGCGAACGGGAGATGCTGCTTTGGGGACCGCGCTTTCCCCTGCCTCGGGACCGCGCCAAGACGCCGGGCATTATCGTGCTGCTGGTGGAAGGACTGGGCGCGGAGCAGGTTGGCTTCCAGGGCTACAACCGAAAGACCACCCCCCGCCTGGACGCCTTCGCCGATAGGGCTCTGGTCTTTGAAAACGCATATACCATGGCACCGGAAGGCGCGGCGGTCGTGTGGAGCGTCATGACGGGCTTGTCACCCCTCGCCCACGGATACTTGAACGGCCATCGCGGCGTCTTGCCGGAAGAGGTGGTCATGCTGGCCGAAGTGTTTCGGAGGCGGGGCTACCTGACGGCGGCCTTCACGGAAGGCGAAGAGCCGGGGGAACCGGACCTCTATTGGGGCGGCGGACTGGAACGCGGCTTTGACTGGTTCGACCCGGCCTATCCCGTCGAGCGGACCCGGGGGAAACTGCGGCCCGGCGCTGCGGGACCGCGCCGTCATGGCGGGTCGCGGCACACGTTGAACCGGGCGCGGGCGTGGGCGCAAGCCCATGGCGGAGATCCCTTCCTGATGGCGATTCGCCTCAGCGAACTGCGAACCCCCGTTGCGCGGGGACGCTATGGGCGCGGGTATATGGGGCAGCAGGTGAATCCCCGGGCGATTGATATTCACGATACGGCCATTCGAAACGTGGATGAACAGATTGGCCGTTTTCTTGACGAGATCGCCAAGATCCCCGACAGCGAAAGGTGGAGCATCCTTATCGCGGGCACCCATGGCCTGGATTTCACGGAGCCGGGCCGTGGCACATGGCGGCGCGACGGGCCGGGCATTCCCGCCCTGTCGGAAAGCGGCCTCCATGTCCCCCTGCTATTGCGGGTGCCCGGCAAGAAGGCGGCCCGGCGGCCCGAGATGGTGTCGCTTGACAGCCTTATGCCCACGATCCTCGACCTGGGCGGGGTGGAGCTTCCCCAGGCGACGCGCGGCCGGAACCTGCTGGAGCGTCACTTTGCGGCGGATCCCGTCGCGGTGACGGGATCGCCCCTGAAAATCGCGCTGCGCAGCCGAAAATGGCTTTTCACGTGGAACACGGGGTTGAACCCGCGGAACGGTGAGCGCCTGGGCGCCCCCGGGCAGGGGGTCGTCTTCGATGTGGAGCGGTACCGGGCCAACCTTGCACAGATTCCGCAGGTCACCCATTCGAAGGGACTTGCCGCCACCTTCCGGGGACGCCTGACGGAGTACCTCGGGGCCTTTTTTGAGGTGGACAACCGGACCGTCGTGAAAGGGCCATGAAAACACAGGTACGGATGATTGAGGGGGCGAATAGTCTGTGGGAACAGGGAGCCGGCTCCTTCGTGGAGGCGACGGCTCAGCGCGTTTGTTTGTTTGCCCCATTGCCACGCGCTACGATAGAGTCTCCGGCAAGCGGGTAACGGGAAGACCGATGGCGCGAGTGAAATGTCACAAATGCGGACGGGTAAACGAGGACGGGCAGGAGGTGTGCGTGTCCTGCGGAGTCGGGTTGCCCAAAGTCCGTCTCAAGGCAAAAACCACCCGGGGCGGGGGGCCCGGGCCGGCGTTGCAGTTCAGCCAAGGGCAGGTGGTGGCGAAGCGCTACACGGTGCAGCAGCTCATCGGCCGGGGCGGCATGGGCTGTATCTACAAGGTCCATGACAACGTGTTGGGCGAGGTGGTGGCGCTGAAGACCCTGTTGCCCCAGTTCGTGAAAGACAAGGTGGTGGTGGAACGCTTCTTCAACGAGGCGAAGATCGCGCGCCGCCTGGCCCACCCCGGCATCGTCCGGGTTCACGACATCGGTTCCGCCGCCGGAACGGTCTATATTTCCATGGAGTTTCTCGCGGGACGGTCCCTGCGGGACATTCTCGACAATCTTCCTCT
Organism: Candidatus Hydrogenedentota bacterium; assembly: GCA_024278275.1. Classification (GTDB taxonomy): domain Bacteria; phylum Hydrogenedentota; class Hydrogenedentia; order Hydrogenedentales; family JAJRTN01; genus JAJRTN01. The sequence continues at coordinate 52,383 of JAJRTN010000030.1, read as the reverse complement.
CGGCGCGCGCATGCCCCTGGGGCAGGTATTGCGCATATTCGACGAGTTGTGCTCGGCCCTGGAATACGCCCACCGCTTCACCATCCACCGGGATATCAAACCGGAAAACGTCATGGTCATGGAGGACGGTTCCATCAAGCTGATGGATTTTGGTATTTCCAAGCTCATGGCGAACACCCGTTTAACGGGGGCCTCCGTGGTGATGGGAACGCCTTTCTATATGTCTCCCGAACAGTTGCGCAACAGCCGCGACGTGGACCAGCGGGCGGACATCTACAGCGTGGGTGTCATGCTCTACGAGGTACTGACGGGGAATCTTCCCACGGGCGTGCCCAAACCGGCATCGCAACTCCATGCCGCCGTGCCACCGGACCTCGACCGTGTCATCGAGAAGTGCGTCGATCCCGAACCGGCCAACCGCTACCAGACGGCGCCGGAGTTACGCGCGGCATTGCGGCCGATCCTGGACCGGACCACCGAACGGGAACAGGCCACGATTCATCGTGAGCAGCGGACCGAGCCGCCGCGGAACCGCCTGGTGGGCGGGGTCCTCTGCGTGGGCGTGGTCTTTATGATGCTGCTGGGGCTGGCCGTGGCCGAAAAAACACGGGCGCGCCTCCTGTCCGATGCCGGCGGCGCCGTGGCCTCCGCAGATCGGGGCGTGCTCGCTGAATGGCGGCTTATGGGTGAATTGCGCACGGATGCGCTTCGGTTGACGGATGCGCGGGTGAGACGCTATCCCGATGCCCAAAGCGTGTTGGATGACGCGGAAGCGCGGTGGGAAAAGGCCGCCGCCGAGGCCGCCGCCGGCAACTTGGTCAATGCCGTGGCCGAGGGGCGTGACGCCCTGCAATGTTACCTGGGCGTGGCCATGTGGCAGCCCGACATGGCTTTCGTGCCACCGGGAATGGTGACGCTGGGCAATCGGGCGAAGTCGCTGGACGCTTTTTTTATTGACCGGACCGAAGTGACCATTGGCGATTACCGGGCTTTCTGCGGCGATAGCGGGGGAAAGTTCGATCTTCCGCCGCAAATCGCCCGTGGCATCGGGGACCGGAGTATGCTCAAGTTTCCCATGCACTACGTAACGGGCTACGAGGCCATGGCCTGTGCCGCGTATCGGGGCAAGAAACTGCCCACCGAGGCGCAGTGGTTGCGGGCGGCCTACGGACAGGATCCCCCCGCTTTTCCCTGGGGGGACAAGGCCGTCGTGGAGAGTTGGATGATGTATCTCCATCCCGTGGCGAGTGAAGAGGCCCAAGCCGATACTTCCCCCTTTGGCTGCCGCGACATGGCACGCAATGTGGCGGAATGGACTCGGACCGTTGCCGGAGATGTGAACAAGCCGTTGCCCGAGTTGGGCGATTCCCTCATGGTGTGTGGCGGAAACTATACGGAAACACCGCGCCCCCCCGCGCAATCGCGTGTTTCCATACCCTTTCACCAACGCTCGGCGACCGTTGGCTTTCGCTGTGTTCGGCCCGTTCCGGCGACCTTGGGCGCCATGGCCGCCAAGCTCAAGGAACTGGAGGCCGCCGTGTCGTAGGCATGCTGCGTGTGCTGCGCCCCATTTGACAGTGCTTTACGGTGAATCCTACAATTTACGCGGTAATCAACAAATGGCCAGCGTATTGGCCGGTGAGAGTAGTTTACCCATGGACGTTGTTGTCTGCCCGCACTGCAATTTTCACCGCGTTCAGAAACAGGACGTACCGCGCGACGTGGTGGCGGTTATGCCCTGCCCCCAGTGTCATGAGTTGGCCGTCTACTACCGCGACACCGTGATTGCCCTGAACCGCCGTGTTTTGACGGAGGGAACGCGCGAGGAGCGGCGCGATCACTTGGCGGAAGTGATCGCTGAATTTCTGGACGCGGGCCTTTTCCCCATGGCAGGAGAAGGCATCAGGGAATTAATGCGGGGCGATGGGGGAGGGACGGGGGGCACAGAAGAGGCCTTGACGGAAAACGCTTCCGCCCTGGGAGCGATTACCCAGAAGGAAGTGGATAAGTTTACCCGAATCGACCTTCAGTGTATTGATGACGCCTCGTACTTCCGTAAGCATTTCGGCTGATAACCCGCGAAATCCCTACGTTCCCACCAGGTAACGCCGTGCCCAGGTTATCATCAACTCGGTCATGAGTCCGCTTTCATGACCGGCATAGGGGCAGTATTCCAAATGCCGGTCTTTCACTTGCAGCCGGTTGTAGGCGCTGAAGATGGTTGACGGCACGCAAAGCGCGTCAACATGTCCCACGCTGATGAGGGTGGGGCACTGGATGCGCTCCGTGAAGTTGTTCAACTCCACGTAGCTCAAGGTGCGCATGATGTGTTCGTAGTCGTGCGGGTATTGCTTGAAAATCCCCGTTAATTCCGTCCACGGAAACTCCCGGGTTATCTCCAGCGACCTGCCGAAATGGCAAAACCCCGGCACCTCCGGCATGCACAGCCGAATTCGCTCGTCCATGCTGGCGGTAAAAAGGGCAAGACCGCCCCCCTGGCTGCCGCCGGTAACCCCGATACGTTCCGGGTCGACTTCCTCCCGCTCCACGGCGAAATCGACCATCCGCAGCGCATCCACAAAAAGACGCACCACGTAGTAGTTATCGGGGTCAAAGATGCCCTTTGTCAGCAGGCCCAGCCGGCTTCCCCCCGGGTATCGGGCCTCGTCGCTGCTCTCCCCGGACTGGCCGCGGGCGTCGAAGGCGATACAGGTGAAGCCCTGCAACGCCCACATGAGGTAATCGGCCACGGTACCCCTGTTGCCGCTGTAACCGTGGTGAAAAATCAGCGTGGGACGGGGTCGTATCTCGGCCGGCGTGATGCAGTATCCCACGAGACGGCCTCCGTCAAAGGCCTCGCACGAAACTTTCTCCACCCGTACTTCCGGCACGGAATAGTCCACCTTTTCCGCCCCGGCACACAGGGGTTGCCGCCGGCTTTCCGCCAACTTTCGTTCCCAGAAGGCTTCGAAATCCGCTTCCCGGGTCAGGGGGAAACGGCACTTGGCCAGTTCCTCCAGCGGCATATCGTAAAGAAACATGAAAGGTCTCCTATGCTTTGGTTTTGGGGTCGGAACCGGAATAAGGGTAACATGGATGCGGCATCCTGCCGCATTCGAAGCGGGTGGAAGCCGCTTCTACGTTGGTCCGTGAACCGTTACCCTGTTTCATTCGCCCGCACCATTCGTATCCCCACGCCCTCGCGCAACACGCCCCGGGGCACGGCGTCCGTTATGTCCATGCGGGCACAGAAATCAATATCCGCGTCTTTTCCAATGGCGCGAAGCTTGGCGGCATGGGGCGCGCCACGGAAAAGCGCGTTCAGGCCCTCCGTCTCGATGCGCGGTGCCCAGCAATCATAAAGGTCCCGACCTTCGCCGATAGCGATATCCGCCACCATGGCGATGGCCACCGCGGCGGCACGGTCTTCCTGGGCGTCGAAGTCCGGGTTACCGGTGAGACCGGCCGGGATCAGCACCACGTCCGTGCCGTGCGCGGCCGTGCGTTCCGCGACCGCCCTGGCATTAACCGTGGTGCCAAGATAGAGGGCCGCCGCGCCCCAGGCCGACACGAGACGCCCCGCGCCGGTGGTGGTGGTGAAGATCACGTCGCGGCCCCGCGCCTCCGGGGTTTACAAAGGACTGTTGCCGAAATCAAAGCCCTCGGGAGGAAGACCGCCCCGTTCGCCGAACAACAGGGCGTCAGCATGTTTCGTTTTCGCGGTCAGGGCCTCTTCCACCTCGCGCACCGCCAGGATGGACCGCGCGCCATGGTGCAGCAGCATGGCCGCCGTGGCGCTGGCACGCAAGGCGTCCACCACCACGGCCACGCAACCACGTTCCCGGGCATAATCACACCCCGCTTCCCCTTCGATAATATGCCACCACATGGGGGATTACTCCTCGGCGTGGCCGGAAGACAACTTCCGCCCCGCAATATGCGCCACGATACGCGGCCCGTGTTCCCGGCTGTTCTCAACGAAAACGACGTTGGAGTCACAACCGGCGCAAAGCGTGCCCGCCACGTAAAGCCCGGGCACCGTGGTCTCGAAGTTCTCCGTGAGGGTGGGTTTCTTTGTCCCGGGATCCACCTCCGCCCCGGCGCGCTCCAGGATCGTCGTGTCCGGTTCATAGCCTGTCATGGCCAGCACGAAGTCATTGGGCACGGAAACCTCCCGGCCATGATCATCCTTGAGCAGCACGGCATCCGCTTCGATGGCCGTCACCTCCACGTTCCGGTGGCAAACGATGGAACCCTCCCGGATGCGGTTTTCAATGTCCGGCTCGACCCAATACTTTGTCTGGAAGCGCTCGCCCCGCATGGCCACGGTGACCCGCGCGCCCGCACGGTACAATTCGAGCGCCACTTCCGCCGCGGAAGAACCCGCGCCCACAACCAGCACATCGTGCCCCGCGTAACCGTGGGCTTCCGTGTAGCGGTGCGACACCTTGGGCAGGTCCTCTCCGGGCACGCCCAAGGGCCGCGGACTGTCATAGAATCCCGTGGCCAACACGACATTCAGGGCGCGCCATGCGTAGGTACGACCGAACATGTCCAGCGCCTCGACGCGGAAAAGACCGTCGAGGGGGATGACGGCGGTGACTTCGCGGTAGGTCAGCACCTCAAGCGCGAAGTAGTCCACGAAAGCCCGGCAGTAGCGCAGGTACTCCTCGCGCGTAGGGTTTTTCTCGTTCACCAGCAGGGGGAAACCGGCCAGCTCCAGCTTGTCCGTCGTGGAAAACCAGCGCATGTACGTGGGGTGTTTCATCAGGGCGCTGCACACGGGGCCCTTGTCCATGGCGACAGCCCGCAGTCCCCGCGCCTTGGCCTCGTGCAGGGCCACCAGCGCCGCCGGTCCCGCGCCCACCACCAAAAGATCAAGCGTCTCGTTCAGCCCCACGTTCCGCATGGCATTTCCTCCTCCCAATACCGGATGGTAGCATGGGATATTGGCGTAATGGAAAATGCCAACCCTTCGCGCGTCCGGGACCATGGGCCGGCAGGGGGTGACGGGGAGGAGAAGGCTGTGCCACATTCAAAAGATGATTACATCTGGAGGGCTACCGCGAAGCGCACGACAAGCCTCTTCAAACCTTTTCAAAAGCCCAGGCGCCGGAGGGTCTGATCGATACCGCCGAGATAGCTGTCGCCAAAGAGCCGCACATGGACGAGCAGAGGATACATGTTGTAAATGTCGCGTCGCTCTTCCAGGAAGCCGGGGCGTATGCCGCGGATGTCGTCGTAATGCTTGAAAAAGGATGGGCCAAAGGTGCCGAAGAGCGTGGTAAAGGCCAATTCAATTTCCGGGTGGCCATGGTAGATCGCCGGGTCGATAAAGGCGGTGATGCGCCCGCCGTGGGCGAGGACGTTCGTGGTCCACACATCGCCATGGAGAAGTGAAGGATACTCGGGCTCCTCGATGAACTCCCCGATGCGGTCCGCGAAGGCGCGAAGACGCTTATGCACTTCCCGGGGCAGACGCCGCTCTTTCAACGCTTCATCGGCCATGTAAAGCAGGCGCGCATCCCGGAAGAAGGCCACCCAGGAATCGGTGGGTGGATTGGGCTGGTGCAATGCGCCGATGAGGGTGGGGCGCTCAAAACCATGGGTTTCGCCCCGGACCTCATGCAGGGCCGCCAGCAACTCGGCCGCATGGCGTTGTTCGACCTCGCCGAAACGGCTGTCCCCTTCGATAAAGTCCATGACCAGCAGGCCGGGACTGCTGTGGCGCACGGCGGGGACGGGTAAGGCACTGTGGCCGGCGAGGTATTGGAGCATATAGCCCTCCACATCGAGGCGGGGCGTACTGCTTCGGTCCACCTTCACCACCACCCGGTCGCCGTTTTCCAGGTCGACGGAATGCACCTCGCCGATGCACCCGCCGCCGAGGGGACGGGCTTTCCCGGCGCGAACGCCAAGAACTTCTTCGAGCCGGAGAAACAGGTTGTTGCCCATGTCACCGGCCCTTGCGCGGGTGATTTTGTTCGATTTCGTCAAGCAGCCCATGAACGCTCGCCTCGATGATATCGAAAACGTGGGCAAAGCCGCCCGGTCCGCCGTAATAGGGGTCGGGCACGTCTTTTTCCGCCGTCGCCGGGGCATAGTCCAGGCAACGGTGCAGTTTATCCCGGTATTGAACGGGGCACCGTTGACGGAGTTCCCGCAAGTTCTCCGTGTCCATGGCGAGGATATAATCAAAGCGCTCGAAATCACGCGCTTCCACCTGGCGCGACCGCTGGGTGCTCAGGTCGATTCCACGGCGGGCGGCCTCCGCGCTGGCGCGGCGGTCAGGCTTTTCACCCACATGCCACGCACTCGTCCCCGCGGAGTCAATCAGAAGCCGCTTGTCCATCCCGCGTTGTTGTGCCACATGACGGCACACTCCTTCAGCGGTGGGTGAACGGCAGATGTTTCCAAGGCAGACGAATAGGATTTTTACCATGCAGTAAAGCCTTTTCCGGGTTGGGGTGGTGGGAAACGAACGGGGGAGATCGTACCCGAAAGCGCCGCGGTCAGTCCACCAGTTGTGCTTCTCCCAACCCGGTTTGGCCGGAAGCGGGAATCGCAACCGCCGTTCCTGCCACGCCCACCGTCCGTCCCGCGAAAGCGGAAATCCATGGAATGGGTCAAAACAAATCCGCCCCCCATGGATCCCCGCGTTCGCGGAGATGACGATATGAAACGTGGGCAGGCGCCGTATTCCATACTAAGGCGTTTCACGGCAGCGCCAATACGTTTCGTGTTCGTCCGTGCGGCCTATCCCTTCAGGAGCGTCACCACCTCGCTGATGAGTCTGGCCACGGGGATACCGGCGGCTTCGAGCTTGGCGGTTTTAGCGGCGGCGGTATCGTCTTCCCCGCCCACGATGGCACCCGCGTGGCCCATGCGGCGACCGGGAGGCGCGGTGACGCCGGCGATAAAGCCCACCACCTTCTTGGTCATGTGCTTTTGCACATATTCCGCCGCGACGACTTCGTCCTGTCCGCCGATTTCACCGACCATGACGACCGACTCCGTCTCGGGGTCTTCCTCGAAGAGGGGCAGCAGATCGATGAACTTACTGCCAATGACGGGATCGCCGCCGATACCGATGCAGGTGGATTCCCCGAGACCGGCGTCGGTGAGTTCCTTCACGATCTCGTAGGTCAGCGTGCCGCTGCGGGAAATGACACCCACCTTGCCGGGGGCGTGGATGGGGGCGGGCATAATGCCGATCTTGCACTGGCCGGGGGTGATGAGGCCGGGGCAGTTGGGGCCGATCATGCGGATGCCTTTTTCCTGGAGCAGTTCGTAGGCCTCCAGCGCGTCGAGGGTGGGCACGCCTTCGGTAATCACCACGAGCAGCTTGAGGGGCGCCTGCGCGGCTTCGAGCATGGCGGCCTTGGCGAATCGGGCGGGCACGTAGATCACCGACGTATCGGCCCCGGTGGCTTCCACCGCTTCGGGCACGCTGTTGAAGACGGGCACGCCGTGGATTTCCTGGCCGCCCTTGCCGGGGGTCACGCCGCCCACGATCCGCGTGCCGTAATCGATCATCTGGCCGGTATGGAAGGAACCGTCGCGGCCGGTAATGCCCTGTACAATGACCTTCGTGTTGGCATCAATCAGGATACTCATGCCGCACCTCCGATCTTGGCCGCCTTGGTGGCCCCTTCTTCCAGCGTGTTCGCGCCAATGAGTTTCGTTCCTTCGAGCAACTTACGTCCTTCCTCCTGGTTGGTGCCAATGAGGCGAATCACGATGGGCACCGCCACGTCGAGCTGTTCCAGCGACGCCAGGATGCCCTTGGCGATATCGTCGCAGCGGGTAATACCGCCGAAAATATTGATGAGAATAACCTTGACGTTCGGGTCTTTCAGAATGGTCTGGAAGGCGGTGACCACCTTCTTCGGATCCGAGCTGCCGCCCACGTCGAGGAAATTCGCCGGATCGCCGCCAAAGTGCTTGATCGTGTCCATGGTGGCCATGGCCAGGCCCGCGCCATTGACCATGCAACCGATGTCCCCATCCAGCCGAATGAAGCTGAGGCCCGCGTCCTTGGCCTTCAGTTCGTCCTCGTCCTCCGAATCCATGTCGCGGAGCGGCTCCAGCTCCGGGTGGTTCGGCAAGGCGTTGTCGTCAAGCAGCACCTTCGCGTCCAGGGCCACCACCTTGCCCGCGCCGTCTACCACCAGCGGGTTGATCTCGACCAGCGAGCAATCCTTCTCGCGGAAGAGCTTGCCCATGCGGGCCATCATGTCGGCCGCCTCGTTCACCTGGCTTTCCCCGGTGAAAAGTTTCGCGGCAAAATCGCGGAGTTGGTCCAAGGGGAGGCGGGTCAACTCACTGGCCTTCACCTCCAGGCGTAGGATCTTCTCCGGCGCGGTCTTGGCCGTTTCCTCGATCTCCACGCCGCCATCGGCGCAGCCGATAAAGACCACCGTCCGCGCGCCACGATCCACGAGGATGCTCAGGTAGACCTCCTTGGCGATATCCACGGCGGGCGTCACCAGCAGCTTGCGCACGGGCAGCCCCTTGATGGTCAGGCCCAGGATCTTCTCCGCCGTGGGACGCACCTCGGCGGCCTCGGTGACCACCTTCACGCCACCGGCTTTGCCTCGCCCACCGACATGGACCTGGGCCTTGATGACCACCGGCAGTCCCATGCCCTCGGCGGCCTTGACCGCTTCCTCCGCCGTCGAGACGGCCTCGCCATCGGTTGTGACGATGCCGAACTCCTTGAAGAGTTCTTTCGCCTGGTACTCATGGATCTTCATGGGCAATTCTCCTTGACAGCCTGTTCCGGAAAAAGTACGGTGACGGATGGTGCCTATCCTGTCCAAGCCCGTCGCCATGCGGCAATCCCTCATGGAATGCCGCGGATGGAACACAGCATAGCACATTACGCCCCCAAACCCATCCTTGCGAGGTTCATTTCGGAATTGACCGAAAACCGTGATTCCTGGTTACGGCCAGGCCGGGTAGGGTCATGCGCCGCATGGCGGGCGGCACAGGATCCGTCATTCCCGCGAACGCGGCCCCATGAATGGCACTTGAAAGGATCCTCAATTTCGCAAGTGCCCCAAGTTTATGAACATTTGGCGGATTGCGCCGTGAATGATTACAATGCCTGGAACACGAAACACACGAAAAGATCCACGGGACGGAGATCATGGCGATGACACAGGTAATGGTGGTTTTGTTGTGTGCGGCGCTGATGCTTCTCTTGACGGGAACGGCGCGCGCCGAAGAGGTACGGGACCTTTATCCCGATACCTGGGTGGCGACCGATGCGCTGGGGCGCGCGCTGCCGGGCTACGCGGAATGCGGCCCCCCGAAGGCAGACCGGACGGTCGGGATTTTCTATTTCATCAATCATGGTACGCACCAGGAATCGGGGCCTTTCGACGTGACCAAGATCCTCGCGGCCAACCCGGAGAACCCGCAATGGGGCAAGGGCTCCCATCACTGGGGCGAGCCCGAATTGGGCTACTACCTGGCCGACGATGACTACGTCACCCGCCGTCACGCGCGTCAACTGGCCGATGCGGGGGTGGATGTCATCATCTTCGATGTCACCAACGGGCGTACCTTTTTCGAGATCTACACCAACATCTGCCGCGTCTATACGGAGATGCGCGCCCAAGGCGAAGGAACCCCGCAGATCGCCTTCCTGGCCCACGAACAATGCGTCCACCAGCTCTACAAGGAGTTCTATTCCAAGGGGCTGTACAGGGACCTCTGGTTCCTGTGGAAAGGCAAGCCCCTTCTCATGTTCGGCCAGCATATCGGCTGGAAGCCGGAGGCGGCCTATCCGCGGGAGATCCGCGACTTCTTCACCATGCGTGCCTCCTGGGCCTGGGATTCCCTGCCCTGGTACGGCGAAGGCGGCTACCACCGGTGGCCCTGGATCGCCCACTACCCCCAGCCCGTCGGCTGGGACGTAAAGGGGGAAGCGGAGTACGTACCCGTGGGCGTGGGACAGCACCCCGTGTCGGGTATCGGCCGCAGTTATCATGACGGCAAACAGCCACCGGTGGACCGGTATGACGTAACGCCCTTCACGGACGAGGGACTCCACTTTCAGGAGCAATGGGGCCGCGCCCTCGAAGTGGACCCGGCGTTTGTTTTTGTGACGGGGTGGAACGAATGGATCGCGGGACGCTTCACCTTCGACGGGGATTACAAGAACCTGTGGGAGCGCTTCTGTTTCTTTCCGGGCGCGAAAATGGGCCGGGCCACACGGGCGTTAAACAAGGGAGACACGCTCTTTATCGACCAATACAACCGGGAGTTCAGCCGCGATGCGGAGCCCATGAAGGGTGGCCATACGGACGACTACTACTACCAGCTTGTGGCCAACGTGCGGCGATACAAGGGCGTGCGCGTGCCCGAAGCCGCCGGTCCCGCCAAAACCATCGACCTGGCTGGACCCTTCACGCAGTGGACGGAGGTACGGCCCGAGTTCCGTAACCACGCGGGCAGCACGGACCACCGAAACCACCCGGGCTGGGGCGACGCGGGACCGTATGTGAACACCACGGGCCGCAATGACATCATTGCCTCCAAGGTGGCCCACGACGACACCATGGTTTACCTGTATGTTGCATGCAGCGGGATCATTACGCCCAGTACCGATCCCTTCTGGATGCTGCTCTTCCTCGACGCGGATCAAAACCACGCCACGGGTTGGGAGGGCTATGATTACCTTGTCAACGCGGAGATCGTGGACGGTTCGACCACCGCCATCCAACGCTGGGACGGCCAATGGCGCGATGCGGGGCGGGCGCGGTTTCGTGTTGAAGGCAGGGAATTGATGATCGCCCTTCCCCGCGAGGCTGTCGGCCAAACAGACCGGGTCGCCTTTGATTTTCACTGGGCGGACAATATCCAGAAGCTTGGTGATATTACCGAGTTTTTTATCAACGGCGACAGCGCACCGCCACGGCGCTTCAACTACCGGTATGTGTCGGCGGGATAGCCGCCTTTTGCGCCGAAGCGCATGGATTACCCGCCGCTTCGTTTCAGCGGCCTGGGCGGGAAGGCTTGGCCGGGTTCGCGTCCGGATCGCTTGACCCCCGTGCGGGTCCACTGGAAACGGCGGGTAACTTTCGTGCCTTGGGGCCGGTCATTCTTCAGGCGCTCAAAGTTCTTGTAGAGAATATTCTCAACAATTTCATCGGGCAGGGCGAGGCCGTTGAGCACTTCGCCCGGAATGGCGTCGGTGGTATAGGTCTCCTTGGTCAGCATGTCCAGGTAGGCGGACATTTGGTCGTGAATCCACTTTCGCGTTTTGCGGGGCCCGGGGGTGAGCACCAGGTCGCTGCCGAACATGAAACGGTCGGGATACTTTGCGAAGAGCTTTTTGAACTTCTTGGGGTGCTTTGAAATATACCGTAAACGCTCTTTCATGAAAGAATCGCCGAAACTGACATCGGTGTAAAGGTTGGGGAAGGTATCCAGGAACTCCTGCAGACGCACATCCTTCACGCTGGACAGCATGAAATGGGGCGCGTCCACCTTGAGATCGGGAAACTGCTTGAGCACGGCATAAAACTCCTCGGCGAAGCCGGGCTTACCCTTTGGTGAGCCGTCGTCGAAGGGATTCACGTGGATGCAGACGGGGATGAAGTTTTTCTCGCAATAGGCGTAGAGCGGAAGCATGCCGGGGTCGTCCATGGCCACGGGATGAAACATGTACCGCCGTTTCTTGGTGACGTAGCCGTGACCGACATAGAGTTTCAGGCCCGTGGCACCCCGTGCCACCAGTGCCTTGAACTTCTCCAGCTTGTCCGGGTCCGTGGGGCTGACCGTGGGCCAGGCCTCGAAACGGTCGGGGTACTGCTCGACAATCTTGATGAGTTCTTCGTTGTTCTCGTCGTACCCGGTGAAGCCGTATTGCTCGTTCAGGGTGAGGGTAAAATTCGACGATCCCATGAGACACATCTTGCCGATGCCCAGTTCGTCCATCACATCGAGGTAGGTGGCGGCCAGGTTGGCCGACCCAATGTGCTCATGAACATCGACAATACGGCCCTGCCGCTGGATTTCGGCGCGGGCCAGCGGCGGGTTCATCCAACGGTTAAAACGCTCGTAGTAACGCCCCGCCTGTTGTCCGGCGGAAGCGAGGAGGAATAAAGCGGCCACCCCCATAACCCACCACAGGACAAGAGGAACCCTGGTGTCCCCCGTCTTGGAAGAACGCCGTTTGACGGAGGCCGCTCCCTTGTTGTGCGGTGGAAGCCCCGTTTGTTTTTTTCGTTTCCTGCTCATGGAATCACTCGCCTCGCGTTGCGCCACCTCGGAAGCGGATTATAGCAGAGCGAGGAGCGAAGCGAAGCGGCAACCTGGTGTAATCGCGGCACCGTTTCATGCGCCAGGTTGCCGCGGTCGCCCGAAGCTCCCTTGCAATGACGGCCTTTTGTTCCGGCTGCGCCGGGTTGGTCCCTTACCCTCAAGAAGGCCTTAAAAAAAGCGAAACTTTTCATGCTACGCATCCATACGTAGTTGCGTTGAAGCCGTTAATTTCTTAGCAATGAAGTTCCGCACGAATGGTCAAGAAAAGGGGTTCATGCTCCCTCCCCGTCATTCCCGCGAACGCGGGAATCCACGAAAAAGGGCAGGGTGTTGCCTCCTGTCATGGATCCCAGCCTTCGCGGGGATGACGGTAAGGTAGAATCGGCTGCCAGCCTCTTCTACGTTACCGCGGAACCACGGCGGTTCCCTGTGGAGACGCGATTCCCGGTTCCGGTCAAGCGGGCCGGGTGAGACGTGAACGGATACCGCGAATAACACCACAAAAGACCTCCGGAAAAACGCCGCCCCCGGAATAGGCGCCACGCCGTTGCGCGTTATGGAAGTCCGTGGCTATAATTCAACCACACGGCGGGGGCGTATTTTCCGAACGTGCCAGCAACGACAACGGGAGTTTTACCCATGGAAAAGGTGATCATCATCGGATCGGGTCCGGCGGGTTACACGGCGGCCCTCTACGCGGCGCGGGCCAACCTGGAACCCTTGTGCCTTGAGGGCGAACTGAGCAAGGACATCCTTCCGGGCGGCCAGCTCATGACCACCACGGAGGTGGAGAATTTCCCGGGTTATCCCGAGGGGGTGACGGGGCCCCAGATGATGGTGGATTTTAAGAAGCAGGCGGAACGTTTCGGAACGCGGTTTGAATACAAAACCGTCACCAGGGTCGATTTCTCCGGGCAGCCTTTGAAAATCTACAGCGGTGACTCCCTGTGGGAGACCAAGGCCGTGATCATTGCCACGGGCGCGAGCGCGCGCTACCTGGGCCTGGAATCGGAAGAGCGCTTCCTGAACAAAGGGGTTTCCGCCTGCGCCACGTGCGACGGGGCTTTGCCCCGTTTTCGCGGCAAGCCGCTCGTGGTGGTCGGCGGCGGCGACACTGCCATGGAAGAGGCCCTGTTTCTCACCAATTTCGCGAGCGAGGTCCACGTGGTACATCGGCGCGACGCCTTCCGTGCCAGCAGGATCATGGGCGACCGCGTCGTCGCCCACCCCAAGGTCACGGTCCATTGGAACAGCGTGGTAGAGGAGATCCTTGGTAATGACACGGACGGCGTAACGGGCGTGTGCCTGAAAAACGTCAAGACGGGCGAACTGAGCGAGGTGGCATGCGTGGGTTATTTCGCGGCCATCGGCCACTCACCAAACACCCGTATTTTCGAAGGCATCCTCGACATGGACGAGAACCGCTACCTGGTGACCAGGCCCGACAGCACCTATACCAACGTGGAAGGTGTCTTCGCCGCCGGCGACGTGAAAGACCACGTCTACCGCCAGGCGATTACCGCGGCCGGCAGCGGCTGCATGGCCGCCATCGACGCCACCCGCTGGCTGGAATCCCGGGAAGCGTGAGCACTTGCCTGGCCGCCGGTGATGCTGTCCTTGAAAACCGGGCTTCCTCTCCCGGTGTTCCGCGATGCGGGGGAAAGCCCCGGGGATACACCAAACAAGCCCCGACCGGGTCACGGGCTTTTATGCCACCAGGACGCAACCTGCCGGGGGGACAGACTCTTGCCGGTCATCCTCCCGTTGCCCTATGACCTGATGGGACGGACGTTCATCAGGGTTCCCGCATCGACGGCGGCGACCCCCACGGGGATCGAGATCAGCCCGTCCGCTTCGCAAATGGCCCCCACGTGGGCCGAGCCATGGAAGGTACAGGGGAGAATGCCGCCATCGTCCGTGAGGCGGACCGGGAGCCACACGGCGCGATCCAGGCCCCGGCGTGTGATGGGCGCGCGCAGGGGCATGGGAAATTCCAGCGGCCTGTGTTCCGCGCCCAGGAGCGCGCCTATCAGGGGCTTCACCAGCAGTTCGAACTGAACGAAGGTCGACACGGGATTGCCGGGCAAACCAAAGCAATACTTCCCCGGTGAACGTCCGAAGGTGGTGGGCTTGCCCGGCTTCATGGCGACGGCGTCGAAGACGATCTCGATACCGTTTTCGCGCATGATCTGCGGCACCAGGTCAAAATCACCCATGGATACACCGCCGGACAGCAGCACCAGGTCGTTTTCGGCGATGGCCCGGCGAAGAAGCCGGTCTATTTCGCCCTCCACGTCGCGAGCGATGCCGTAGTAGGTGGGCGCCCCCCCCGCCTCCGCCGCCTGGGTGTGCAACTGGTAGCTGTTGCTGGTTCGGATCTGGGACGGGGCGGGTTTCACCTCCGGCTCGACCAGTTCGTCTCCCGTGGAAATGACACCAACCCTGGGACGGCGCGTCACGAACGGCTCAACGCACCCCACCGCCGAGAGCATGGCGACTTCCCGCGGTGCAATGCGCGTGCCCCGGCGCAGCACCAGGCCGCCCACTTTCATATCCTCGCCACGGGGACAGATATTGTCCTGGGTCTTCCCGCCCGTGAAGCGCATGGTGTTTTCGGTGGGTGTCTCCGTGTGTTCCACCATGACCACGCAGTCCGCGCCCTCGGGCACCATGGCGCCGGTCATAATCTTCGCACATTGCCCGGTTTTGATCGTGTGTTCGGGGGGGAAGCCCGCCTTGATAACCTCGACCACGGTGAGTTCCCGGTCCAAATCCGCGCGCCGGCAAGCATAGCCGTCCATGGCCGACTTGTTGAAGGGAGGCATGTCGATGTCCGAAAGCACATCCTCGGCGAGCACCCGGCCCACCGCCTCGATCACATGGACGCGCTCGCCATCCAGGGGAGCCACGCCGTCCAACACGGTTGTAAGTGCCTGCTCGAAAGTGATCATCCTGTTCCATCCTTCCATGATTTTATCGAACCCCAATCCCATTGGGAGGCTTTCGCCACGGGGCCGCGTGTTGAGGGCTTCGGGCAAGCTATGATAGCATTCGTCGTCTCTTGACCGTGCGTAAATCACTGCAACCGGCAAACTTGCGGAGAAGTGTATCAATGCCGAAAAAAGCCGTCATGTTCCTCGTCAAGCTTGCCGTCACGGTCGGGCTTTTTGTCCTGCTCTTCTGGCCGGAAAAATTCGGGCTGGCGCCGGATGTTTTCGGCGGTATCAAACCGGGCGACCTGTGGCGTGAAATCCAGGCGGCCAACGGCCATGATATTGCCTTCTGGCTTTCTTTCGCCCTCATCGTCAAGCTGGCGGGCATCTTCTGCAACATGCTGCGGTGGCGGCTTCTGCTCAAGGGCCAGGGACTCAATATCCCCTTCCCCTACCTCGTCCAGAGTTTCTTCGTGGGCCGCACCATCGGTATTTTCCTGCCGGGCACCATCGGCCTGGATGGCTACCGGCTCTATGATTCGTCCATGTATACGGGGGAGGTCATCAAGTGTACCACGGTGATCGTGGTGGAAAAACTCACGGGCCTCATCGCGTTGACGGCGCTGGTCTTCCTCACCTTTCCCTTGGGATTCCGCCTGTTCAACATCAATATCCCCACGCTGGCGGTCATGCTGGGCATTGCGGGGTCCGTTGTGGTGGTGCTGTTCCTGCTGCTGCTGAATCCCCGGATTATCCAGATCCTGGTGGCCGTGCTGCCCACGCCGGGCTTTGTCCGGAGCAAGCTGAACAAACTGGGCGCCGCGGCCACGGCCTACAGCGGTAACCGGCTGAACCTGATCCTGGCCGTGTTTTTCGGACTGCTCGGCCACGCAGGCACGTGTTTCATGTATTTCGGCACCATGTCGGCTATTAGCGCCAAGAACACGGGGCTGTTGGATATCCTCTTCGCCGCGCCTCTGATGATTGGCGCCACGGTGATCGGACCGTCGGTCGGCGGCGAAGGGATTCGGGAGATAGTCTTCGTCACCATGCTGGCCGCGAGCACCACGGCGGTCGCCGCCGCCACGCTGGCCCACCTCGGCTGGTGGGTGGGCGAGGTGGTGCCCTTTCTTATTGGCCTGCCCATCTACCTGGTGCGGAAACGTCCGCCCCGGGAAGAGATCGAGGCGCGCCTGGCGACCGCGCGGGAAGAGGCGGTCGGTCCCGCGGCGGACTACCTCCACCTGCCGGCGGAGGTCGTCGGGATCTATGCCCGGCGTATCTACGGGTGCATTGCCGCAGGCATCACGGGCGGGCTGCTTGCGGGAGGCCTCGTCGGCCTCGCGGAATGTATGTGGCACCACCATCTGCTTACCGGACTGACCGAGATGCAGATGTTCACTTGGGCGCCCGTGGTCTACGGCTTGTGTTTCGCGGGCGTGGGCTTGGGGGTGGCCGGTGCGCTGCTGCTCCTCTACCTCCTGTTCGACCGTTTCGCCTCGTGGCGCGTTTCCTATGTGCTTAGTTTCGCGGGTACCTTGGGGATCACGGGACTCTTGATTAGCATATTTCAGTATAACCGCGACATCATGCACGGCGACGGTATCCCCATGGACAAGAAAATCATGGTGCTGGCCTTCGTGGCGGGCATTACCATCGTGGCCGGGGTGCTTCTTTATGTCCTCGCGATCATCGCGGGAAAGGTCCTGCGCGACAAGCCCATGGGTCTCATCCCGTTGGGTATCGCCGCGTGGGTGGTCTGTATCGTGCTGGGCACGCAGCTTGGGCGCGCGTATGAACCCGGTCACGACCAGGCGACTTTCACGCCCGCCGCGAAGAGCGACGGGCCGAACATCCTTTTCATTGGTGTCGATACGTTGCGGGCGGACTATCTGCCCCTTTTCAACCCCGAGGCGAAGGCGAAAACCCCCGCGCTGGAGGCTTTCGCAAAGGACGCGGTGCTCTTTGAGAAGGCTTTCTCCCAGGCGTCGTGGACCAAACCCTCCTTCGCCACCATGTTCACCGGCCTCTACCCGGAATCCCACACAGCCACCACGAAAACGGCCATGCTGCCCGACGAAGTGGAGACCTTCGCGGAGCTGTTGCAGGCGGGCGGCTACTACACACAGGGCTTCTCGAACAACCCCAACACGGACACCCTGTTCAACTTCGACCAGGGCTTCGTGAACTATACCGACCTAAAGCCCAACCACCTCTTCGGCGCGGAATTGAGTTCGTCCAAGCTCTTCATGTACAACACTTTGCGCCTGGCGAAAGAGCAGTTCTCCCAGCGCATCGGCATGAAGCTGGCCAGGCTTCCCCTCATCGGCATGCCCCTCTTTCGGGGCCTGGTGCAGTTCGACGTGACAGAGCATTACCAGCCCGCCGAGGTCGTCACCCGCGTGGGCCTGGATTGGGTCGACAAGAAGATGGCCCCCAAAGGCACGCCCTTCCTCCTCTTTCTCCACTACATGGACCCCCATGATCCCTTCATGGACCCCAATTACATCGAGGGCGGCTATGCCCGCTCGCGCATGGCCCATCCGGACCCGGACAAGTTCGAGGAGCCCATGCGTAACGCTTATATCAGTGACATCGAACATTTCGACCAGTACCTGGGCGCGCTCTTTGACGGATTGAAGTCGCGGGGCCTCTACGACGACACGCTCATCATTCTGACCGGGGATCACGGCGAGGAATTCTTCGAGCACCAGGGCTGGTGGCACGGGCAAACCCTTTACGACGAAATGACCCATGTCCCCCTCATCATCAAACTGCCGGGCAACGCCCACGGTGGGGCGCGCAATCCCGACCTGGCGCGACACGTGGATCTGGCACCCACCATGCTGCACTTCGCGGGGCTGAAGAAAGGCGCTCACATGCCCGGCCAGACGCTCTACGATAAGGTGGGCGATACCTTCACCAACGCTTCCATCGGTTATGCCTACGCGGAGGTTCATTTCGAAGGGCAGGATTTGCAGGCCGTGCGCAGTCCGGACTGCAAACTCATCCACGCCAACGCAAACAACCCCCGGGGTCTTCCCGCCGTGGAACTCTTCGACCTGGCCAATGACCCCAAAGAGCAGAAGAATCTCGCCGGTCAGGGGACGCTGGTTGAATGCGAACAGGATCTCGGCCGTCGGATGGAAGAGTACCAGGAGGTGATCCGGGAAAACGCCGCGGAACCCACCACGGAAGCCCCCATTTCCGACGAATTGACCGAGCAACTCGAATCACTCGGGTACATAGAGTAGAGCGGAAGACGACCGCTGTAGTCCCTCGCCCGTGAAATCCCGCAAATGGCCACAATAACGTGGTTGTCCCACCCCGCCCGTCATTCCCGCGAAAGCAGGAACCCATGGGGAAAGGGCAAGGCGTCGCGCCATGGCATGGAACCTGCCGGAATAGGCAGCAATGGATGCCGAATGCGCGCTTGACGCGCCTGTCGCCATGGCGTATCCTTCCGCTTCACCATAACTTGCGAAAAGGAATCCCTATGCCCGTTGAAGCCACCGCCCATGCCCGCGCCGGTTTGCTGGGAAACCCGTCGGACGGGTATTTCGGCAAGACCATCAGTTTCGTCATCCGCGATTTCGCCGCCAAGGTTAGCCTCTACGAAAGCCGCGACGTGGAAATCGTGCCCAGCCTCCAGGACCGGTCGAGATATCCTTCCATGCGCGACCTGGTCAACGACGTGCGGGACAACGGCTACTACGGCGGCATTCGCATCATGAAAGCGACGGTATGCACCTTTCTCGAGTACTGCGACGAAAACGAGATTGAATTGCCCGATCAGAACTTCTCCATCCGTTACCGCAGCAACATCCCCCGGCGTTTGGGATTGGCCGGTTCGAGCGCTCTGGTCACGGCGACGCTGCGGTGCCTGCTGGAGTACTACGACATCGACATTCCCAAGCCCATTCAGCCCAATGTCATTCTGCGGGTGGAGACGGAGGAATTGGGCATTGCGGCGGGCTTGCAGGACCGGGTTATCCAGGTCTATGAAGGCTGCGTATTCATGGATTTCGACCGGGCGCTCATGGAAGCGCAGGGGCACGGGGCCTATGAATCCCTGGATCCGGGCCTGCTGCCCAACCTCTTCATCGCGTACCGGCGCGACCTGGGCGAGGGCTCGGAGACCTTCCACAACAACATCAAGGAGCGTTGGCGCCAGGGGGATCCCGAGGTGGTCCAGGCCATGAAGGACTTCGCGGGATACGCCTCGGAAGCACGGGACCTGATCGTGGCGGGAAAAGGCACGGAGATCGGCCCCCTCATCGACGCCAACTTCGACCGGCGGCGTTCCATCTTCCAGCTTGATCCCCGCAACGTGGACATGGTCGAGCGCGCCCGTTCCGTCGGCGCCCATGGCAAGTTCTCCGGATCCGGTGGCGCCATCGTGGGCACCTACGAGGATGAAACCATGTACAAGCGCCTGGTCGAGGTGATGAACGAGGGCGACATCGAGGTCTTCAAGCCCACCATCGAGGACTAACGCCATGGATACCCCCGAGAAGCCCGAAGGCCCTCACGTCGTGGGCGGTACGCTCTACGTGATCGCCACGCCCATCGGCAACCTGGAGGATCTCACCTACCGGGCCGCGCGGGTGCTGGGGGAGGTGGACGCGCTGGCCTGCGAGGATTCGCGGGTAACACGGAAAATCTTCGCGCGTCATGCTATCCCCAGCCCGAGAAACATCTTCGCCTACCACGAACACAACGAGGAAAAGGGGACGAAGCGCATCCTCGGATTACTGCGGGAGGGAGCTTCCGTGGCGCTTTGCAGCGACGGCGGATGCCCCGCCATCAGCGACCCCGGCTACCGGGTGCTGGCGGCGTGCCGCGAGGAGGATTTCCCCGTGGAAGTGCTCCCCGGCCCCAGCGCCGTACCAACCGCGCTGCTGACCTCCGGGCTGTCCACGTCGAGCTACACCTTCAAGGGCTTTCCCCCAAGAAAATCGGGACAACGCCAACGCTTTTTCGCCGAAGACGCCGACCGGCCCCATACCCTCG
Organism: Candidatus Hydrogenedentota bacterium; assembly: GCA_024278275.1. GTDB lineage: Bacteria > Hydrogenedentota > Hydrogenedentia > Hydrogenedentales > JAJRTN01 > JAJRTN01. The sequence goes on along the minus strand of JAJRTN010000030.1, from coordinate 32,161 downwards.
TCGTCTTCGAGTCGCCTTTCCGCATCGGGAAAATGCTCGCCGACGCCCACGTGGCGTTGGGCGACCGTCTGGCGGCGGTCTGCATCGAGCTGACCAAGAAGTTCGAGCGCGTCCACCGGGGCTACCTCGCTGACCTGGCCGAGGAATTCGCGGACCGTAAGGTGAAAGGCGAGATCACCGTGGTCATCAGCGGCAACAACCCCAAGTTCCTGCACGGCGGAGAGGAAGAGCGTCGGAAGGACGAGGCGAAGCAGCACGGACCGTCACGAACGAACACGGACGTGCACGGACAGCCGTAGGGAGACGGGGGTACTCCCCCTCCCGGCACCGCCCGCCTGATGGCACGCCGGCCAAGGCAAGTTCCCGATTGCCCATGACCGAAAGGAAGGCTCCCCGGCCGCCGGGATGTGCATGTTCCGGCCTGTATTTGCTAGAGTATGCCCCCTACCCCCTGCTTCCAATCAACGGAGAATCCGTCGTGAAAAGTGACGAAATACGGGCCAGTTTTCTTGATTTCTTCCGCCGGCGCGGCCATGTGGTCGAACGCAGCGATACGGTGACGCCGTCCAACGATCCGACGCTGCTCTTTACCAGCGCGGGCATGGTGCAGTTCAAGCCCTACTACACGGGCGAGGTCGCCGTGCCTTACCGCCGCGCCACGACATCGCAGAAATGTCTGCGCGCCGGGGGCAAGGCCAACGATTTGGACGAGGTGGGCAAGACCAAGCGTCACCTCACCCTCTTCGAGATGCTGGGCAATTTCTCCTTCGGCGATTATTTCAAGGAACAGGCCATCCAGTGGGCGTGGGAATATACCACCACCATCCTGAAAATGGACCCTGAAACACTGTGGGTCTCGGTCTACGAAGACGACGACGAGGCGGAACAACTCTGGCTCTCCGAGACCGACGTGCCCGCCTCGCGCATCGTGCGCCTGGGCGCCAAGGAAAACTTCTGGGGCCCCGCGGGGGACACGGGGGCTTGTGGTCCCTGTTCGGAAATCCACATCGACCGGGGCGCGGCGGAGGGTTGCGGCGCACCGGACTGCGCGCCGGGCTGTGAACGGTGCGAGCGCTTCCTGGAGTTCTGGAACCTGGTCTTCCCCCAATATGACCAGCAGGCGGACGGATCCCGCCCGCCACTGAAGAACCGGGGCATCGACACGGGCATGGGCCTGGAGCGGCTGGCGGCCATTTTACAGAACGTGGAAACGGTCTTCGACACGGACGGCATCTTCCCCATTATCGAGGCCACGCAGGCCATGACAAAGATCAAGTACGCCGAGAATCCCGTGCCCTACCGGGTCATCGCGGACCATGCGCGGGCCTTGTGTTTCATGATTGCCGACGGCATCCTGCCGGGCAACGAGGGCCGGGGCTACGTGGAGCGCCGCCTGCTGCGCCGGGCCGCGCGTTTCGGGCGCGAGCTGGGCCTTACCAAACCGTTCCTCCACCAGGTGTGCCCCACCGTGATTGACCTCATGGGCCATCACTACCCAGAGCTGGGCGAGAGCCGGGTGCAAATCGAGAAGATCGTCCACACCGAGGAAGAACGTTTCGGGAGCACCCTCGCCCGTGGGATGGATATCCTGGGCGAAGTCTTCGAGAAAATGAAGCAACAGGGTGACACCCTCGTGCCGGGAGACGAATTGTTCCGCCTCCATGACACCTACGGTTTCCCCCTCGACCTGGCGACGGACATCGCCGAGGACAACGGCTTTGACGTGGACCGGCAAGGGTTCGACGCGGCCATGCGCGGTCAGCGTGAAAAGGCCCGAAGCGCCTGGTCCGGCAGCGGTCAGGCCGCCGTGGCTCCGGTCTACAACCAGATCCACGACGAACTGGGCGAAACCGCCTTCGAGGGCTACGACACCACCACGCTGGAAACCACCGTGACCGCCATCGTGCGGGACGGCGAACGGGTGGAGGAATTGAGCGAAGGGCAAACGGGCGAGCTGGTCTTCGCGCGAACGCCCTTCTACGCCGAGGCGGGCGGCCAAACGGGCGACACGGGTACGGTCGATGGGGCGGACGGGAACGCGGTGATTACGGGGACGCGCCGGCTCGTGGGCAAAACGACCCTCCACCAGGCCGAAACACGGCGCGGGACCCTTCACGTGGGCGACACGGTGACGCTTCATGTGGACGAGGCGAAACGGCGCAACACGGAAAGCCACCACACCGCCACCCACCTGCTTCAGGCCGCGCTCCAGAACGTGCTGGGAAGCCATGTTCACCAGGCCGGCTCCCTGGTCGCGCCGGACCGACTCCGCTTCGACTTCACCCATTTCGAGGGCATCGACGCGGAACGGCTTCAAGACATCGAGCGGCTGGTGAACAGCTACATCCGGCAAAACGAAGCCGTGTCCACGAAGGAAATGCCCCTCGACGCGGCCCGCGCCGAGGGTGCCATGGCCCTTTTCGGCGAAAAGTACGACGACGTGGTCCGCGTGGTGCAGGTAGGCGGCACAAGCCTCGAACTCTGCGGCGGCACCCACGTGGACCGCACAGGCGTGATTGGCTACTTCAAGATCACCGGCGAGTCCGCCATTTCCTCCGGCGTGCGGCGCATCGAGGCCGTGTGCGGCGAACCCTGCGTGGACTACCTCCAGGAGCGGGAACGCCAGATGGCGCAAACCGCCCATCTGCTCAGCGCCCCCGCCGAGGCCCTGTGCGGCCGGGTGCAGGCCCTGCTCGACGAAAACAAGCGCCTCGCCCGCGAGGTCGATAAATGGAAACAGGCCGCGGCCACCGGCGGCGCGGTGGACTACATGAGCCAGGTCCAGGAGATCTCGGGCGTGAAGGTGCTGGCCGTGCAACTGGACGGACAGGACGGCAAGGGCCTGCGCATGGCCCTCGACAACCTGCGCGACAAGATCGGATCGGGCGTCATCATCCTCGGCAGTGCGGACGGCGGCAAAGTCGCGCTCTGCGTGGGCGTGACGAAAGACCTCACCGGCCGTATCAAGGCCGGCGACATCGTCAAGCAGGTCGCCCCCATCGTGGGCGGCGGCGGTGGCGGCCGCCCCGACATGGCCCAGGCCGGCGGCAAAAGCCCGGAGAAATTGCCGGAAGCCATCGCCAAGGCCCCGGAGATCGTGGCCGGCTTATTGTAAGGGTGTGCTTCGGCGCAGCACCAGTATCGCACGGCGCGGAAAGCCACGGGCGAAACGCCCGAATAGGCATTCCCACGGGGGGACGGCAAACCTGACGACGTGGAGATATAACACAATGGCCATATACGAAATTACACCGAACCAAATTGTTCCATTCGACAAGACCACTTTTGAGGCGGTCGGTCTGCGCGAACGTGATGACCTGCAACGGTTGCTGAAAAGGCAGATCGATGTGATTTGCCCGGATGTGCTGGTTATTGCGGAGGGTTTCCGGGAGTGGGAGGAATCCCGGCGCGAGTTGGATCTGCTGGCCATCGATCGGAACGCAAACCTGGTCGTTATCGAACTGAAACGCACCGAAGATGCCGCGTACGCCGAACTTCAGGCCATTCGCTACGCGGCCATGGTTTCAGCGATGACCTTCGAGAAAGCCGCCCAGGCTTACGCGGAACACATACGCAAGAACGGAATTGCGGGTGACGCAACCACCGGGTTGCTGGAATTCCTCGACTGGGATGAAGCGGATGAAGACCGGTTTGCCCAGGATGTCCGTATTGTCCTCGTCGCAGCCGACTTCTCAAAAGAGTTGACGACCTCCGTGATGTGGTTGAACGAGCGCAACCTGGATATCCGGTGTGTACGCATGCGTCCTTACCGGGATGGGGAACGGATTCTCGTTGACGTACAGCAGGTCATTCCCCTGCCCGAGGCAGAAGACTACATTGTCCGCATCCGTGAAAAAGCCACGCGGGGACGTCAGGACCGGCTTGAAGAGGGCGGGCGGCAAGCATTGCGCTACGCATTCTGGGAGAGTCTACTCGAACGTTCTCTCGGACAGACCAAGCTGTTTTCCAATGTCTCCCCTTCAGGAGAGAGTTGGATCGTAACGGGGGCCGGCCTTGGCGGCGTCCATTACGGTTATGCGGTTCGCCAGCATTCCAACGCCATTCAACTCTTCCTTGATGGGGATAAGAACACCAATAAAGCGCGCTTCGACTGGCTCAGTGAACAGCGCGAAGCAATTGAAAAGTCCTTTGGCGGGAAACTCGATTGGTACCGGTGTGACCATCTTAAGAAATCTTACCTTGCGCAGGACTTCGATGGTGGATGGCGTGACGCCCAAGAGCGGTGGCCGGCCATTCAAGACCGCATGATCGAGGCGATGATGCGCCTTGAAAAGGCGCTTCAGCCGTATATGTCCCCGTTGAGACAAGTCGTGCCAAAGACCGAGTCGTCCAGTAGCTCGGACACCGAATTCCCGAATACGGAGTGAAGTTGTATCAGGGTGCGCTTCAGCGCACCGCCAGTATCGCGCGGCGCGGAAAGCCACGGGCGAAACGCCCGCGAGAGGCATTCCCACGGGAGACCATGGGAACGAGAAAAAACGGCTTCCCGCCTCTTGCACCGTCACCCTCCCGACAAGCCATAGAGGCGACCGTATTTCTCCTCCAGGTAAGTCAGGTAAGGGCCTGGCGCGGGGGGACGGCCGGTGATGTCCCGGATCAATTCCACCGCGGTCTTCCGCCGCCCATGGCGGTGCACGTTTTCACGCAACCAACCGAGGAGGGGCGCGAAGTTGGCGGCGCGAACGTCATCCCAAAGGCCGGGCAGGTCTTCGAGAATCTTCTCGAACAACTGGGCGGCGTAGAGGTTGCCCAGGGCGTAGGTGGGGAAATAGCCCAGGCTGCCGTGGGACCAGTGGATGTCCTGGAGGCAACCTTGTGCGTCGGAAGGCACGTCCAGCCCGAGGTATTGCTTCATCTTCGCGTTCCAGGCCTCGGGAATCTCCGCCACGGCGATCTCGCCCTCCATGAGGGCCACCTCGATCTCGAAACGCAGGATGACGTGCAGGTTGTAGGTGCATTCGTCGGCCTCCACGCGGATGAGGGAAGGTTGCACATGATTGACCGCCTGGTAAAACTGCTGCGGCGTGATGCCGTCGAGTCTTCCGGGGTGAAGGTCCCGGAGGACGGGCGCGTAGTGTTCCCAGAAGGGCAGACTGCGGCCAATCATGTTCTCCCACATGCGTGACTGGGATTCATGCACCCCCAGGGAAATGCCGTCGGCCAGGGGGGTGCGGCCATCCTTCTCCTGGAAGCCCTGCTCGTAGAGGCCATGGCCACCCTCGTGGGCCGCGCCATGGAGGGCGCTGAACAGGTCGTCCGGGCTGACCCGGTTGGTGAGCCGCACGTCCCGGGCGCCGAAGCTGGTGGTGAAGGGATGGACGCTTCGGTCCTGCCGGCCCGCCTCGAAATCGTAGCCCATATCCTGGAGCAGACGGAGGGTCATGGTCCATTGGGCGTCTTCGTCCCACGGTCCCCGGGTCCAGGCCAGGTCAGGCGGGTCGGGGGCGTTCACGATCTTTTCCACCAGGGCGCTCTGGCGTTCCGCAACCACGTCAAACAGGCCGCGCAGGGTCTCCACGGTCATGCCCCGCTCGTATTCTTCGAGCAAGGCGTTGTAGGACGACCCTTCGTAGCCCAGGTAGTCCGCTTTTTCGTGCAACAGGTCCAGGATCTTTTCGAGATGGGGCTGGAAGGTGGCGAAGGAATCCGTCTCCCGCGCCTTGACCCAGGCCTCGTAGGCGGCGCTCTGGGCCAGGGCGAAAGCCTGCACGAAGGCCTCGGGGAGTTTCGTCTCCCGTTCGTAATCGTAGCGGGTCACCTCGACCAGCTTCGCGTCGTCCGGGTCGAGTTGGTCTGCGGCCTCGGTCAGTTCATCGAGCAGACGGCCCATTTCCTCGCGCGTGAAGTAGCGGTGGGCCACGGCGGAGAGGGTGGCCAGTTGCCGGCCCCGGGCGGCGGCGCCCTTGGGCGGCATGAAAACCTCCTGGTCCCAGTGGAGGACGCTGGCCGCCTGGTGAAGGTCCATCACCTCGCCCAGCCGTTCACGAAAAGTGGTCAGCGTGGATTCTATCGTCATGTTGAAGTCTTCTCCTGTACCGCGGGGGTGGACCCCGTGGCCCTGGTGGACATGCGTTGTAGTCTATTTCGCCCGGAGCTTCCTAACCCGGCGTAGCCGGAACCAGGAATCGTCTCCACGGAGAACCGTGGTTCCAAAGCAAAGTAGAAGAGGCTTCCAGCCTCTTCAAAGCGGCTGGAAGCCGCTTCTACATTACCGTCATCCCCGCAAAAGAGGGGGACCATAATAGGGGGCAACACCTTGACCTTTTCCCGTGGATTCCCGCGTTCGCGGGAATGACGGAAGGGAGAGGCAGAAACGTATTCATGATCATTTGCACAGAACTTCACGGGTAAGGGACTAAAAACAGCGTTTTTTCAGCCGAGTGACACCGCCACCGGGTCGGCGTTCCAGGCACGCACGGTGAGGCGCTCCACCTTGCCGGGGTAGCGAAGGCGCACGTGGATGTTCCGCTCCTCCCCGGCGAGGAGATGGAAATAGTTGTCCGACAACACCACGGCATCCCATTGTTCCGGCATGCCCGTGGGATCGTGGGGACCGCCGGGCAGGTTGCCTTCCGGGTCAATGGTTACCACGTGGGCGAAGCCCCCGGCCCGAAGGGCGAGGGTTACCTCCGTGCCGGTCCGCTCGACGATTTCGGCGGAAAGGGTGATGTCGGGAATGGCCATCTCGCGGGGAAGTAAGGGCAGCACCACGGTTTTGCCCAGCAATACGTCATCGCGGTAAAGGCGAGCGGTCAGCACATGGCCGTGGCATGGTTCGGGCATGATCTCCGCCAAAGGGGCCTCGAAGACCGTGGTCGCGGCGTTGGCGGGAACGTGACACGTCAAGCGGTCCGCCCAATGCACGGTTCCCGCGAAATCCACGGTTTCCACGTCCACCACCGCGTCGAAGGCTTCGCGCAGGTCGTTGCAGAGCACCACCCGGGCCGTGTCTTCCCAGATTTCCCCGGAGACGAGCACCGGCTGGAAGGCGTGCTTCGCGCCGAAATAACCGGCGGTCTGGGCCATGTAGTAATCGACCAGCGCGCCGGAGACGGCGGGCCAACAGTCGTGGGACATCCAGAAGAGGGCGCCGCTGCAATGGTACATTTGCCGCCGATGTTCCTCGGCGTGACGGGCCACCATTTCCCGGAGCTGGTAGGCCCGCAGCGCGGCCCGGCCGCGCCGCGCGTCGGGCGCGCCGTACCAGGTCGAGGCGAAGAGGTCGAGACGCTCCAGCATGTTCAGGTCGCAGCCGCCGTGGGGGTTGTCCTTGCTGTGGTGCAGCCAGGCCGAACCCAGCGGGTCGGCAAGCTCCGCCTCGGTGAGAAAACGGGCCAGGCTCCGTTCCGGCGGAGCGCCCTTGATGTGGATCTCCGCCTGGAAACGGCCGCCCCAGTCCTTCAGCTTTTTCGTGAAGTTTTCCGGCTCCGGCGTGCGGGTGCATTCCATCCACGCGCCCCAGTGGGTCGTGCCAGACTCGGAACCATTCGGCTGTTCCCCGCCATAGGGCGTGGTGATGCGGTGGGGCCGGGAGGGGTCGGTCTCGAAGAGGCGGCGCAGGAAGCCTTCGTAGAGATGCTTTCCGTAGTAATACTTGCCGGTGGGGTGGTTCATGCCGTTTTCGTTGTTGCCGCACCACACGGCGATACAGGTGTGGTTGCGCAGGGCGCGGAAGGCCAGGGGCAGTTCCCGTTCCACCTTCGCCAGGAAGTCGGGGTCGTCCTCGGGATACTCGGCGCAGGCGAACATGAAGTCATGCCAGAGGAGAATGCCCAGTTCGGTGCATATCTCGTAGAAGGCGGGGGCTTCGTAGATGCCGCCGCCCCACACGCGCAGCATGTTGAAATGGGCGTCGCGGAAGAGGGTAAGCACTTCCCGATAACGCTCCGGGGTGACCGAGGCCGGGAAGGAATCCATGGGAACCCAGTCGGCCCCTTTCATGAAGCGTTTCTCGCCGTTGATTCTGACGGTGAAACTGGCACCCACCGCGTCGGGTTCTTCCAGGATATCCACGGTACGCATGCCGAAGGGGATTGTCCGCGTATCCCGTTCTTCTCCCCCCTCCAGCAGGCTCACCCGCGCCGTGTATAAATACTGGTCTCCGTCGCCGTTGGGCCACCAGTACCGGGGATGGACCACGGTGAGGGTGGTAGAAAGGTGGCCGTCGGCTTTCGCTTCCCAACGGGCCTGTTCCACGCCCCCGGCATCCTCGATGACCACCCGCACGGTCGGATCGGCATGGGCGGTCAAGGCTTCGCAGGCCACGTCCACATCGACCAGGGCGCGGTTCGATTCGAGCAGGCCGACCCGCACGAAAACATCGTCAATCCGGCCCCGGCGGGCGGACTCGAAACGCACGGAGCGCCACAAGCCGATATTGAGGAAACGGTGGCACCAGTCCCAGCCGTAGCTGCATTGCATCTTGCGGTCGAAGACGCGGTAGTTGGTGAAAAAGGCGGCGGAATACTTCGACGCGTCCCGCTTCGACATGGGCAGGAGGGGCGGCAGGAAACGCACTTCGAGCGTGTTCTCCCCCACGCGCGCCTTGCCCGTCACGTCAAAGCGCCAGGGAACGTGCATGTTATCCGTCTCGGCGACCGCCTCGCCGTTCAACAGCACCGTGGCGTAGGTGTCGATACCCTCGAAGACAAGGGTGTCACGGTCGCCCAGATCGCCCGCTTCGAGCGTGAAGGTACGCCGGTAGGTCCACCATTTTTCCGCCACCCACTGGCATTCCAGCGCGTTCTCACTGAAATAGGGATCGGGAAGTTGCCCGGTCCGGAGCAGGTCGAGATGCACGTCGCCCGGCACCGTCGCGGCGAGACTGAACTCGGCTTCGCCCCCGGCCTTCGCCGCCTCCCCGGAACCGTAGCCCGTCAGTTGCCATTCGCCATCGAGTGATAGGGTGGTTCCCATGTCCTTGGATTCCCTGGTTGAGGCATTTGCGAAATTGAGGATCCTTTTACGTGCATCCGTAGGACCGTGTTCGGTCCCAGTGTTTTGCATGTTGCGGTTCAGCGAACCGCAACATCCAGGATCATGTGGAGGTCTCGCTGAAAATCATCTTTTCGCAAATGGCACTGGTTGGATTCATTTTCCCGCAAAAGAAGAGGGAAGCGGTCCGCCGCCTCCGCCGTGTCACCGATGCATTGGGACAGGCACCCTCCCGCGCGTTCCCGCACGGGAAGGGAGTATAGCCAAGGACATGGGACGGGTGCCAACGGCATGGACAAGGTGGAAAGAGAAAGCCATTACGGCTGGCGAACGAGCTTGGTAATCCGGCCGTCTTCGATCCATTCCACCACGTAGATATTGCCCTGGTGGTCCCAGATGGCGGCGTGGGGCGAAATGAACTTACCGGGTATGCGTTGGTCGCGGGGGAGGTTCGGATAACCGGGCCGCGCTTCCACGCCCGGGTCCTCGCCGAGATGGGTCACCAGCCGGTTATGCCGGTCCAGGATGGTCACGCGACCGTGAAGGTCGGGCACCAGCAAATCGGCGCCCCGTTGGTCAAAGTGGCAGGGATGCAGCAGGTCGTTGGCCACAAAACCCACATGCTCGCCTTCCAGGGTAAAGTACTGGAGCCGCACATTGGCGCGGTCGGCCACCACGAGGAGCGGGCGCTCCCCCCGTGTGTCCACCCAGATGCCGTGGGGGCAGCGCATTTTTCCGGGTTCCTCCCCCTCGCCGCCCCAGGTGCGGACGTATTCGGCCCGGGCCGTGTACTGGTGAATGTAACTCCTGCCGTAACCATCGGCGATGTAGATGTCGCCATTGGGGGCAATGGCCACGTTGGTGGGCACGAATTCCTCCGGGGCCGTATAGACCCCCGCGTTCATGGGACACTCGATAGTCCAGACCACTTCGCCCGTAAGCGTGGTTTTCACGACGATATGACGGGCGATATCGGCGAGATAGAGAAATTCACCCTCCTCTTCCAGGCGGTACTGCATCCCGTGCGCGCCTCGGGCGAAATCGCCGCCCCAGGAAGCAAGGTACTCACCCTCCGGATCGAATAGAACGACGGCGTGTTCACTCATGTTGTGAATGAAGATGCGTCCCATGGCGTCTTCGCAAACCCCGTGGGTGTAGCCCAATTGAATACCCCTGGGGAGCGTTCCCCATAGAGTCCATCTATAACAGTGTTCGCCCGTTCCGAGAATGCCATGTGACATACCGCGATGCTTTCCTGGTTGTGATGGGCCGCCTTTCGACCGGACACGATGCACCTAACGGGAGGCACCGGCAGGATATTCCCGCCACGCCCGCCAAGGCGTTGGCCCTGTTGACGCGCGAGAAAAGTTTGAACGGTCCATATCCGTTTGGTATACTTCGCTCACGTATGCCAAGCAACTTCCGGACGGAGAGAAAGTACCCGTAATGGCCAATATCAAGCAGCAGAAGAAACGCATTATCACCAATGAGCTTCGGCGTGTCCGTAACATGAGTATCCGAACCCGTATGCGGACCCTGGTCAAGCAGGCCGAAGAAGCGCTTGAGAGCAAGGATGCGGAGAAGATCAAGAAGGTCGTTCCGCGGGCGCTTTCGGCCATCGACCGCGCGGCTTCCAAGGGCGTTATCCACCGGAACAATGCGGGGCGGAAAAAATCCTCGATCCAGCGCCGCGTTTCGTCCATACAGGCATAGACGCCGACCATCCAGATTCACCCCCGCCGCGAGGCACCCCGCTTCGCGGCTGTTTCTTTGTCGGCCAGGCCCCCGGGGGGCGCCGGGAATGGACGTAGTGGACACCGCACTCCTCCACTTGGTGCATGACCGTGGCTCCCCCAAGGTGATCCACTTTATTCAACCGCGACGGCGCAGGACTTTAACGAGTTCCAGGAGCCGGCCTTCGATCTGGTAATAGCGCAGAATGCCCTGTTTGTCGATGAGTACCGTCTGGGGTATGGCGTTCACGCCGTAGTGATCGAAAGTAACCAGGGGGACCTTGTCCCGGCCCACGGGGAAAGTGATTCCATAGGAACGGATGTAGTTTTCGATTTCCGAAGGCAGGCTGCTTCCGTCATGGACGCCGATGATCAATACGTCATCCGTGTCGGCGTAGAGTGCATGCAGGGCACGCATCTCCTGGATACGGTTCACCCCCACGGGTGTTCTGTCAAAGCCCGCCCACATGGTGAGCACCACCACCTTACCCTTCAGGTCACTCATCTGAATGGGATCGGAGTTCCACCAGGTATCACATTCAATATCGGGGGCGGGGTCGTCCACGAGTGCCTTCAGGTCATTCCGGTACTTCTTTTCCGGCTCTTGGATCTGGTTGGGGGTGAAAGACTCCAGCGTCAGTTCCACGGGGTTGGGCTGATCCAGGTGAACGGCAAAATCCTTGCGGAGAAAGCGGAAAGCATGTTCGGCGCGTGCCAAAAGGATCTTTCCCTCGGGGATGTCACTTAAAGACAGCGAAAAATGCCCCGCCTCGTCCGTAATGGCCAGGGAAGGATTGATAAGATTGATGGTCGCCACCAGCACGTGATCCGCCGGCGCTCCATCCACGAGGATGGTTCCCTGAATCGTGGGCAGGCGGACAAGCATGAGGTCCTGCACATGAACCAAGCGCTGTTCGCCAATGGCCAGGGGAAGTTCTTCCTTAATATCCGTCATGTAACCGGGCGGGGCGTAAACCCGGAGGAACCCGCCGCTGTTGCCCGGCACTTTGAGAATGTAGTTTCCGTCCACGTCGGTGAAAACGTCCTCGTATATCACCTTGCCTTCACGGTAAGCCACGCGCACGCCACCAAAGCCCCGGCCATCGGGATAACACACGCGCCCGGAAATCACGCAGGGGGTGATCAGGGAAAAAACGTGTACCTTGTCCTGGGTGTCGTAGGAAATCCCCACTTGTTGTGGCTCGGGAGAAGCATAATCGGGGTGGCGAAGGGCCACGTAATACACGCCGGGGAGGACGACCGTGCGAAAAAGCCCATCGTCATCGGTGATGGTTTCCGAAACCTTTTTCCGGCCACGGGGCGTGTTCTGAAAAACGGACACCCGGGTCCCGGGGGCGGGCCGGCCCTCGTAGAGCACCCGTCCCCGGAAGCGGAGACCATCCCGCAACACCAGGACGGCCTGCTTTTCACGGTCGGGCAGATAGGTGGCGGGAGACTCGACATAACCGGTATGCCAGATCACGGCCTGTACGTAACCCCTGGCCGGAACAAAGGGGATCCTGATAACACCTTCATCATCGGCGCGGAGCGTGGGAAATCCATGGGGGGCCAGGGCCTCCACGGGAGCGAGGAACTGTCCACCCACCGCAAGCGTCTTGACCCGCGCGCCCGGGATAGGGCGGCCACGCCGGTCCAATACGCGAACCGACGCGCTGCCCGGCTCCACCAGGACCAGGCGAATTTCCGTGTCCCCCACGGCGAAAGCCGTTCTACCGCCAATGGCACGGCCTGTCTTCAAGGCGGTCAACTCGATACTCCCCACGCGCAGTCCGTCGAAACGGTACGCCCCGTCCGGTCCGGTTTCCGTTTGCTGAACGCGTCCCTCCTGGCTCACCCACACGCCGGCCCCCTCGACCGGGTCGCCTTCGGTATTCACCACGTGACCAATGATGGTAAGACCGAAGGCCGGACACGCCGCCACCAGGGATACCAGGAAAATCGGGAGAAAACAGGCATGCCGTGTCATTTTGCCGCTCCGAGAAAATGCGCGGGGGGCATGTCAAAAGTCTCCAGGATAACCTTGCCTTTGCCGTTCACCACGTAGGTCGTGGCGGGACCGGGCGATTCCCCGGCAAGAACGGGAATCCTGGTCGTGATGGAAGACATAACGCCGCCCCGAACCACCACGGCGTAGGCCAATGGCGTGGCACCCAGCGCCCGCTCCGCGGCGGCAATCCCCTCCAGGACCGCCTTGACCTCGCCGCCGCGACAGAAGAAGACCACGGCGGGCTTTCCCTTCAACCGGGAGATGGCCGTTACCGGTATCATGTTCCCGCTGGTATCGCGCCACGACAGGGTCTCGCCGAACAAAGTTGTGTCCGCGAAGGTCTTGTCCAACACCAGCCTGACATCCGTTTCCGAGCCTTGGGGCGGAAGGTTGAAGAGACGGCTTTCGCCGCCCAGGTCCGCCGTACCCCGAACCACGCAACGCTGTGGCACCCCCGGCAGCACGGCGGGCCAACGAAATATCCCGTCGCGACGGGAAACGGTCCGCCAGAGTACAACGGCCCCTTCCCCGTCTTTTCCCGGATAAACGCCCTCGATCCGCACCCCCGCCAGGTCCTTGCCGCGTCCCGTGGACACGTGCCCGGACACTTGGCACCAGGGGAGCAACTGCACCCTTGCATCGCGGGAATCCTGCAACGACAAGGCGAAAAGCGCCCCCGCCGCCATGCCCGGATGCTCGACCATCCCCACGATGCGCCCGTCGTCGGGAACAGCATTGATCTTGAGTTCAACCCACCCTTCGGCATCGGCCACCTGCCAGCCGAAAGCCTGTGGTCGCAGCAGGGTAACCACCGCGCCGTCCGCGGGGGTTTCGCCGTCCGTCCGGACCACGCGCAGCCGGAAGGAAGGGATGGGCGCGAGGAACAGGCCGGCCAATTCAAGACGCTGCCCCTCCGCCACGCTCACACGGTAGGCCTGCGTCTCGGGGGGAAGGTAGCCCGGCGCATTCGCCAGGCGGACCACACTTTCCCCCGCGGTCACGGCGAAGTGGTAAAGACCGGTCGGCCCCGTCCGCGTTATGGCGGCCAGGTGCCCGTCGGTGTGCAGGGTTAAACGCGCATTCTCGACGGGTTCCCCGGTAATCGCGTCCTGCACGGTCCCCACAATCTCACCGGCGCCCGCGACGAAAAGCCTGGCGCGGGGCTGGGGCCGGTCTCCCAACACCCGCAGTTGCTGACCGCCCGGACTCCGAAGCCCTTTCGCCTCGGAATGGTAGATATATACCCCCGGCTTCAGGCGAATGCTGAACGCTCCCATGTTGTCCGTGCGCGTGATGGCCGTATCGTGCGGGGGCTGGGCGTTCTTGATAATGACACGGGCATTCGATACGGCGCGGTTTTCCCCCCGGGTGAACACATCGCCCTGCACCAACACCCCTTTGTACAGGACCACATCCGAATGGTCCCCCGAAAAGACGGCGGCTTCCTGCGCGTAAAGCGGATGGGCGACCTTCACCCCGATGGGCACGCCCCTGGGAAGACGATCCAGCACGTACCCGCCCTTCTTGCCCGACACGGGCTCATCAAATCCCAGGGAAACCAGCTTGGCCAGGGGAATACCCACTTTATAGGGAGCGAGCAAAAGCAAACGGGTGAAGCGCGCGCCGGCGACGGCGTCCCCACGGGCGTTTTTCACCTTGCCTTTTTTTGACACGGCGGGACGAAGGGCAATGGACACCTCGGAAAGCCGGTCTTCCACGCCCACCGTGAGACTCATGCCCCCGAAACCGTATCCCTCGGCCACGGCAAACACCCCTACCTGCCCGGGCAAAATCTCGTCGAAGTAAAACCTGCCGTCGGGAGAAACGCTTCCTTCACGCACGGGCCCCGTCATGCCCTCTTCCAGGAACACGCGCGCCCCTCCAAGCGCCTGGCCCTGTTCGTCCCGCACGCAGCCGGACAACTCGGTGGCACCGGAAAACATGGCAAGGGCCATTACAGCGACCGCGGCAGTCAACAAAGCTCCAATCCTCCCTGTGGTTTGCCCCCGAGCTTGGGCCATGAATACTAACGCACCGGGTCAGGCCCATCCAAGTGAACAAATCGAGTGCCGGTTGCGAAAAGACGGTTTTCGGCGAGACCGTCACAGGCGCCTCCATTTCACAAATGCCCTGGTGAGGCAATTCGGCCTATTGCGACATGGGCCTATTGCGAGACTCGCGTGGCTGCGGTATACTGTTGACACTGAACAGGTTAAACAGGTAGTCAAGTGCCATTTGCGAAAAGGTGAGTTTCAACGAGACCGCCAGGTGACCCGGTATGTTGCGGCGCTCTCGGCGGCAACCGGGAAACCGAACGTGTTCCTGCGAGCGGCACGTGGAGAAATCCCCCATTTCGCAAATGCCTCTGCAAAGGAAGGACTTCGCTCCGTGCGCTCCGGCATGGTCATTGTAATCATCCTGATGCTTTTCACCGCATGGTGTCCACCGGTGGCGGCGCAGGGGCAAACCATCAAGGATCGCATCAAGGCACGGCGTCTAATGGCAAACCGTGAATCCGCGGACCATGAACACCGGGCGTTCGTGGACGGGAACGGCGTTCCCACGCTGAAAATTACGAAACGGCGCAGAGCGCCGCGAAGCCGGAACAAGCGCGTCATGAAGCTGGAGCCGGTCTCGATCCCGGACAACTTGAAGACCGTTCCGTCGGGTTCGGTGGCATCCATCGTGCGCCACTATGCCCGGCGAAACAAGGTGAAGGAAAACCTCATTTATGCCGTGATCCAATGCGAGAGCGGCTTCAACCCCAGGGCCGTGTCCTCGGCGGGGGCTTGTGGGCTGATGCAGTTGATGCCGGCCACGGCGGTCGAGATGGGGGTCACCGACATCTACGACCCGGCGCAGAATATCGCCGGTGGAACCCAGTATCTTGCCAAGATGCTGGACCGTTTCCACGGCAACGTGAAGTTGGCCCTGGCGGCCTATAATGCCGGTCCCGAGGCGGTGGCAAAGTATAATGGCATACCGCCGTACCGCGAGACACGGGCATACGTATCGAAGGTGATGAAACAGTACGCGGCTTTTGAGGGGGGCACGGCGCCAACGGTCCTCTTGCGCCGGGGCGGAACGGGCCGGGGATCGCCAACGCCGCAGGGCCCCCCGCGTTACCTGGTGCGCTTCAAGCGGGGCCTGAAGCAACCGGCACACAGTGTCGAGGAAAGCGGCCCCTATTATTACATCCGCTATGGCCGGCGGACCTACCCGGTGCGGAAGGAACTGGTCGAAGAGATCGTCGAGGCCGCGTAGTTCTTCGCCGCCCATGTTCTCCACGGGTATGTTTGTTCCCGTGTCCGGCCCGAATTCTTCGGAGGTTTCAGATTGAAGACAGAGAAGAATTTTATCATCGACATGGACGGGGTCCTGGTGCATGGAAGGACGATCATTCCCGGCGCCGATACCTTTATCGACCGGCTCCGGTCGGCGAAGCGAAAATTCGTGGTGTTGACCAACAATCCGCTCTACACGCCCGGCGACCTTTCCCACCGGTTGAAAATCGTCGGGCTGGACATCCCCCGGGAGAATATCTTTACGTCGGCCATGGCCACGGCGCGATTCCTGGACCACCAGGCCCCGGCGGGCAAGGCCTTTGTCATCGGCGGAAGCGGGCTTACAAGCCAGCTCCACGAGGTGGGTTACATCATCACGGATCACGACCCCGAGGTGGTGGTGCTGGGTGAAACCCAGTCCTACGACTTCGAGGCCATCACCAAAGCCATTCGCTTCGTGGCGCGGGGCGCCCGCTTCATCGCCACCAACCCGGACGCCTCGGGACCGACGGAGAACGGCATCGTGCCGGCCTGCGGCGCCATGGCGGCGCTCATCGAGCGGGCCACGGGTTGCGCGCCCTTCTTCGTGGGTAAGCCCAACCCGCTCATGATGCGCACGGCGCTCAATCACCTGAATGTTCATTCCGAGGAAACCGTCATGGTGGGCGACCGCATGGAGACGGACATCATCGGCGGCATCCAGGCGGGGATGGAAACGGTGCTGGTGCTGAGTGGCCTGACCACCCGCGATGACATTCAGCGTTTTCCTTACCGCCCCTCCCATGTAGTGAATTCGGTGGCGGATATCGAGGTCTGACGTTGGCTTTCCCCACAACCCGGGAAAAAGATGAACCACGAAACACACAGCGCGACCGTCTGGCCGCAACCAAAGGAAGTGCAGACCGTTCACGGCGCAAAGGCTTTCTTGAATGTGGCACAGCCGCCCTCTGTGGGCCGTACTCGGCCCGAACCGGGGGCTGTGGAACCCGCAGGGTTCCATCTCCCCCTTACGGGTATTTGCCTTCTCCGAGCAACAGACCTTGAATGCGCGTAAAAGTTTGAGTCCAATTGGGGCCTGTCGGCCCCACAGCCGAGGGCGGCTGTGCCACATAAGAGAAAGGCCTTTGGTTGTGTCGAGATCTCCTTCTTCGCCATCTCAGTCAACATATTACTGCACAATGACTTAGGCTCCATCCCCCTCGAAAAAGGCAAACAAGTTTAACGATCATGGATGTTAATAGTATAGAATACACGAAAAGGGGTGCGGGCGGGAACAACTATTCTTCCGAGGCATTTGCGAAATGGAGGATCTTTTTACGTGCCATCCTGTATGTTGCGGCTAAGAGAGCCGCAACGTACAGGATCAAGTGGCGGTCTCGCTGAGAATCGCCTTTTCGCAAACGGCACCTCCCGATTCCCTTTCGTGTGTTTCGTGTATTTCGTGGTTGAAATGAATTAAGATTTCAACGGCTCATGGCACGGAATGAGCGAAGTAACGTGGCAATCCAGGTCCTTGCACAACAGGATCGTGCCACAGTCGCTCGGGCTCCTTCGCAATGACGAAAAAAGATACCTTTCGCCTTTTGTCGTTGGCGCCGCGTTTCGTTTATTACTACATTTTTCTCAGTACGCCACCATTATCCCCTTTCGCAGGAGTATCAGCCTTGGCAAAACGCATCAAGAATCATTCGCCTCGAGAAGTGGCCAATCCCTCCACAAAAAAACAGGGTCCGCAAGCATCGTTCACCTTCTGGGCCGGCCTTATCGCCACGGTTTTCGCCGCCAACGGCGCGATCATGGTGCTGGAAATCATCGCCGGCCCCCTGACCGCGCGGTACCTGGGCAGTTCGCTCTACACCTGGACAACCATCATCGGCGTGGTTCTCGGCGGCATGGCCATGGGCAACTACCTCGGCGGTCGCCTAGCGGACCGCTACCGTCCCGCGCCGCTGCTGGGCGTGCTTTTTCTGGCGGCGGCGGCGGGTTGTCTGCTGATTCTCGGCCTGAACCAGTGGCTGGGGAACCTCTCCCTCCTGCGCGGTTGGCCGTGGCCCGCGCGCATTTTCACCCATCTCACCCTCACCTTCCTGGGACCGGCCCTGCTGCTGGGCACGGTGAATCCCGTGGCGACACGCCTCGGCCTGGGCCGGGGCAAGCCCGACGGTCGTGCCGTGGGAACCCTCTATGCCTCGACGGCGGCGGGCAGTATCCTCGGTACCTTCCTGGCGGGCTACTATCTCGTCATGATCCTGGGCGTAAGCCAAATCGTGCTGCTCATGGCCGCCGCCCTGGCGCTGCTGGGGGTGATCCATCTTTTCGTGGGACGAAAGAACACGGCAACCACCCGGGCGGCGGAAGACCGGCGGGAGCCCCTCCGAGAAGGCAAACTGCCCTGGACCACGTGGCTCGCGCCCAATGCGACCGTCTTCCTCTCCAACGCGGCTTTCATGACGGTGGAGCTGGCCGCCTCGCGCATGGCGACCCGCACCCTGGGGCATTCGCTGCACACGTGGACAACCCTGCTGGGGGTGGTGCTGGCGGGGGTCACGGTAGGCAATTACGTGGGCGGACGCCTGGCCGACCGCTTCACCCCGCGCCGCTTGCTGGCCTTCCTTTTCCCCCTGTCCGCGTTGGTCTGTCTCACCATTCCCGCCATCAACGAGTACCTGGCCTTCGGCGGAGCCTTAACGCGGTTAAGTTGGATGGGACGGACGTTCTGGCACATTGGGCTGGCTTTCTTCCTGCCCTGTACCCTTCTCGGCGCCATCAGCCCGGCCGCGGCCAAGCTGGCCCTGCGGACACGGCGCGCGCAGGGCAACGCCTTGGGCAATGTGTACGCCTGGGGCGCCCTGGGAAGCGTGGCGGCCACCTTCTTCACGGGATACGTTCTTATCGACCGGCTTTGGCCCATCAGCACCATCTGCACGCTGGCGGTGCTCCTGGCCCTGGGCGGTTCCCTCTACAGCCGCCGCAACTACGTCAACCACCTGCTGGTGGGCCTGTGCGCGCTGGCCCTGTTGGTGTCCCTGGCGCCATCCGGGCCGCTGAACACGCTCGGGCGGGCGTTTCGCCTGCGTGAAGCGAAGTTGCCGGGCCTCATCTACGAAGACCATAGCCAATATGCCTGGGTGGGCATCACGGATGACGCGGACTACCCCGGCCACCGGAAAATGATCCTGGACAGCCTCAACCACAGCGAGATCGTCCTGAGTCAGCCCGACCGGCTCATGTTCTACTTCTGGTGGGTGTATGACAGGGTCATCGATGACCATTTCCCCGGCAGGAAACCGCTGAAGTCGCTCACCATCGGCGGCGGCGGGTATGTATTCCCCCACTATCTCGAACGGTCGCGGCCGGGGAGCGAGGTGCAGGTCGCCGAAATCGACCCGGCGGTGACGAAGGCCGCGCGGGCCGCCTTCGGCCTCCCGGAGGACAGCACTATCCAGGTCTTCGACATGGATGGCCGGAACCACGTGGAAGACCTGATCCGGCAGCGGGAGCGGAACCCCGAAACACCGCCCTTCGATGTCATCATCGGCGATTCCATCAACCAGTACAGCGTCCCCTTCCAGTTGACCACCAAGGAGTTTAATGAAGACATCTATTCGTTGCTCGGGGACACGGGGCTTTACCTGCTGAATACCACGGACCGCTTCGATTCGGGACGCTTCCTGGGAGCCGTAATCAATACGTGCCGGCAAGTCTTTCCCCAAGTCGGCGTTTTCTCCTGCCGGCCCCGCGATGCCGCGCAACACGACAGCTTCGTCGTGGTCTGCGCGAAGCAGCCCCTGGACCTGGCCCCCCTGCCGGGGCGTATCCGAAGCAAGTATCCCTTCTATACCGGGGATCTGCTGACAACAAAGGAACTGGATGAACTGGTCGACCGCGCCGGTCATCGTGTGCTGACCGATAACCATGCCCCGGTGGACAACCTGGTGGCGGACATTGAAACCTCGCAGCGGGTTTCAGACTTTGAAGCCCGGGAAAACTACGCCCGTGTCCTGCTGGCGAAGGCGGAGGCCACAAGCGCCGCGAAAAAATACGCCGAAGCGTTGCCCCAATACCAGCAATTGGTCAAACTCTTTCCCAAGAATCCCCAGCTACGGACGGCCCTGGGCGTGAACCTGACACGCATGGGCCGCGCCGAGGAAGGACTCGCCCAGTTCCGGGCCGCCATCGAAAGCGCCCCCGGCTTCGCCGCGGCCTACAACGGCATGGGCGCGGCCCTGGTGAACTTGGAACGTCCCGAAGAGGCGCTCCGTCAATTCGCCGAAGCCATTCGGTGCGACCCGAAATACGCCGATGCCCTGGGCAACCGGGCGCGCCTGTTGGGTGGATTGGGCCGTTTTGAAGAGTCGGCGAATGCCTTTGCAGAAGCGGTGGCGGTCACCCCGAAAGATCCCTCGCTTCGCTATGGTCACGCCCAGGCGCTTCGGAAAGCGGGGCAATTCGCCGCCGCCGCGAAAGCGGCCGAAGCCGCCTTGGCCATCACCCCCACCTTCATGCAGGCCCGCCTTCTATTGGGGCAGATCTTCGCACAGCAGGGCGATTTCCAGAAGGCCGTAGCCCCCCTCGAACAGGTGATTCAAGAGCAACCGAAACACGCCCTCGGGCATTTTCTCCTGGGAGGAGTCTACTATCAGCTCAACCGCAAGAAGGAAGCGGCGGCCCAATACCTGGAGGCGTATCGCCTTCAGCCGGAGCATGAGGATGCCGGTAACAACGCAGGCGCTATTCTCATTGAACTTGGTCGATTCGATGAGGCGGTAAAACTGCTGGACGACATGGTGGAGAAGAACCCTTTCAACGAGAAAGCCGCCAGGGAACTCGAAAAAGCACGCGCCGCTCAACAGTTGAATAAACAAGACGCACCCGACTAGGCCCCCATGCCGCATAAAAATTCCAGCAGCCGTGGGCGCCCCCCAACAAAAACCGGTAAGCCTTATCTCCCCAAGCGCGGCAATGCCTGGTTCACGGTATAATATAGAACAGATGAGGTCATGGACGTGAGGCCGATCCCATGAGAACCCTGTTGCTGCCATTGGCCGCCATGCTGGTGATGCCCCTGTGGGCCAACGCTGACAGCATTACGGTTAACGGGCGTCGATACGACAATCTCTATATCCGGGTGACGGAGACCCACTACTATCTCTGTTCTCCACGTGATGGATCCGTGAGAAGCGTGGCGCGCCGCGATGAAACCGTCAGCGGGTTCTCACGGAGTGACGATTCCGACCGGCTGCGTAAGCAATGGCTGGCCATGCAAACCCCCAATACGGGCGGGAAGACCGCGACGCAGCCCCGGATCAAGCCCCCCGCGGCGGTGTCCACACCGGGAACCGAAGCGCTCCGGGGAGGCCACGTCGTGAAGTCTGATACCGGTATTCCCAGCCTGGTCATCAAGGGGAAGGCGAAGCGCGACCCGGCGCGGGAAGCCGCGAGACTCCGCTACATCTTTGAAGAACGGGCGCGCCGGGCCTACCTCAGGGCGGAGCAACAACGCGCATGGGAGCAGGAGCAGCGCCGTATGGAGACGGAGGCCTATCAACAATACCTGCGTGACCTGCAACTGCGGGAGCAGGAACTCCGGGTCGAGGGGTTGGCACAGGAGAACGCCTACCGGGAGCGTCTTAACGTGCCCTTCTTCGGCTACTTTTTCGACACCCCCTGGCGCCGTGTCTACCACCCACTCCATGGCGAAGACGATGGCGCGGATGGATACGACCGTACCCATGATGATGCCCACCGCACGGCATCGAGAACTTCAAACCGGGACCGTTCAACCCGGCCACGGACCCGAAGCTCCGGGGAACCACGGGAATCGGGTTCAGGCAGGACGACGCACTAAAGCGTGCGTCAGCAAATCCGGGGGAGTTGTTCGCCGCTCAACATGTCGAGAATGCGCTCGGTGCCGATTTGGCTCTGGAGTACCACCCGGGGGGGGCGGGCGGCGCTCACTCGGCCGATGATGCAGGGCTGTTCCGCGCCCGCCTTCTCAAGCACCTCGACAGCGCGTTCCGCGCAGACTTCGGGAATGAAAGCGGCGAAACGGCCTTCGTTCGCCACGTAGAGGGGGTCGAAACCGAGCAGTTCGCAGGCACCCCGCACGTCTTCACGCACGGGAATGGCGGTCTCGGTCAGATGGATGGTCACATCGGCGGCCTTCGCCAGCTCGTTGGCGGTGCTCGACAGACCGCCGCGGGTCAGGTCGCGCAGACAATGAACCTCGATTCCGGCATCCAGCAGCGCCAGCACTTCATGGGCGACCGGCGCGGAATCGCTCTCAATGGCGGTCTCGAAAGCCAGGCCCTCGCGGATGGCCATGATGGCGATGCCGTGGCGGGCCAAATCGCCATTGATAACGATGCGGTCACCTTCGCGAATGGCGCCGGGCGTGATGCGGCACCTCTCCCCCACCACGCCGACCCCCGCGGTGTTGATGTACATGCCGTCGCCGCCGCCGCGGTTGATGACCTTCGTGTCACCCGTCACGATGGCGACCTCAGCACGGCGGGCTGCCTCCGCCATGGACGCGACCACACGCTGCAAAGTCTCCATGGGCAATCCCTCTTCCAGGATAAAGCCCGCGCTGAGGTACAGCGGACGCGCGCCCGCCATGGCAAGGTCGTTCACCGTGCCATGGACCGCCATGGCGCCAATATCGCCCCCCGGAAAAAAAAAGGGGCTGCACCACGTAAGAGTCCGTGGTGAAGGCCAGCCGTTTCCCCCCCGGCTCGAAACAGGCGGCATCGTGCTGCTGCCCGGAAAGCGGGTTGTCAAAGGCATTGAAGAAGACGTTCTCAATAAGACGCTGCATCACGGCCCCACCCCCGCCATGGGCCATGGTAATATGATCCGTCGGGTTGAGGGGGATGGGACAGTTCAGGGAAAAATCGTTGTTTTCAGTCATGGCCAATACCTGTGGTGTGAACGTACCGTCGACGGAAAGGGCAAACATGTATTCGTAGCCATGGGTTCAGAACTTCACGGGGAAGCTCCTAACCCGGCCAAGCCGGGTTAGGATAAATACAGGTCCACAACGGTGTGGTGAAAAGCCCGGGCTGGATAGGCCCCCGGCAAGGCAAACCACCGGGGACGCTGGCGCGCTTCAGCAGGCCCTTATGAAACGAGGCTGGAAAGCTGTAGGATGGGCATGAAAAGAGCAATCACGATACCACCTACCACGATACCCATCATGCCGATGAGCAAGGGTTCGATGAGGCTGGTCAGGCCGTCCACCATGGCCTTGACCTCGGCATCGTAGAAATCGGAGATCTTCACCAGCATGGTCTCAAGGGCACCGGTTTTCTCACCGACTCCGATCATGCGGGTCACCATGGAGGGAAACACCTCGGAGCGGGCGAGGGGGTCGGAAAGGGATTCGCCGTTACGCACACTGTTCGCGGCTTCGCGGACGACCTTGGCGAAAACTTCGTTACCGGCGGTGCGCTCCACGATTTCAAGTGCCTGGAGAATGTTGACACCGCTTCGGGTCAGGGTGCTGAGGGTGCGGGTAAAACGGCTGATGGCCACCTTTCGGCCAAGCACGCCAAACACGGGTATTCGAAGCTTGAGGGCATCGATATTGAAACGGCCACTGGGTGTGCTTCGGTAAAGGCGAAAGAGCATGACGAAGACAATGATGGAGGGGATCAGGGAAACCCAGAAGATCCAACTGCGCAGGAAATGGCTGGTGATAATCAGCATTTGCGTTGGCACGGGCAGTGTCCCGCCTAATTGGCGGAAGATCTCCTGGAATTGGGGCACCACGAAGATAATAATGCCGGAAGCAATGAGGATGATCATGCTGAAGGCCACGACCGGATAGGTCATGGCGGACTTGATGCGCCGTTTGAGATCTTCGGAGGCCTCGAGATAGTCGGCCAACTGCAACAACACGCCGTCGAGATCGCCGCTGGCCTCACCCGAGCGTACCATGCTCACGTAAAGATCGGGAAAGGCCCTGGGGTATTTTCGGAGGGCGTCGGAAAAGGTCTCGCCCGCCTCCACCTCCTGGGCAACGGCATCCACGATGGCACCAAAATTCGCGTCCTCGGTTTGATCGGCAAGAATGTCGAGACCCTGGAGGAGCGGCAGTCCGGCGCTAACGATGGTCGAAAGCTGCCGGGTGAAGACAAGGAGTTCACTGGTTTTGACGCGCCGGTTCATGCGGGGGGCGGCCGCTTTCCCGGCGGGACCCTCTTTCACTTCCTCGGCCTGAAGCCCCCGCTGCTGGAGCATCTGGGTGGCGGCCTGGCGGGAATCCGCCTGGAGGGTACCCCGCTGTTTCGTCCCGGTCCGCGTTCGCGCGACATACGAGTAAGTGGGCATGTGGGAAA
Organism: Candidatus Hydrogenedentota bacterium; assembly: GCA_024278275.1. Taxonomy (GTDB): domain Bacteria; phylum Hydrogenedentota; class Hydrogenedentia; order Hydrogenedentales; family JAJRTN01; genus JAJRTN01. The sequence goes on along the minus strand of JAJRTN010000030.1, from coordinate 7,842 downwards.
ACCTCCTTTAGTTGGTAACGACAAGAATTATAAGCACTGTTCGGAGCAATGACAAGTGTTTCAGAGGCACCGGCGAAAAGAAAAAACACGTGACGGTCTCGCTCATTTTTCAGCGAAGGAACCTGCGTACCATTCTACCACGCATTTGCCGCCGTTGGGTGGCACGGGGTGACCATGTGACCATGGTGCGGCAACCCCCGGCACGCCTGGTGGCCACGTCGAATACAGCCGTGGTGCTTATTCGCCTGCCCGGCACGGGATCCATCGTTTGACTTCTAACAGTGATTCCGAATACAATTATCCCAGTGCCCGATTGACAAGGAGACCGTATGTCCATCACGACGGAATTGGGGCTGGATCGGCCCATGGAAGATGTGCGCCACGAAACAGTGCTGAACATCGTACGCACGGCAACGCTGTTGTCTCAATTGGGCGGCGTTCTGTTCCGCCAATTCGGCCTTACGGAAGCGCAGTTCAACGTGCTTTTCGCGCTGAAATTCAAGGAGCGGGAGTGGACGCAAAGCGACTTGGGCAAGCGTCTCGTGGTGACGCGGGCCAGCGTGACCTCGGTTCTGGACAAGCTGGAGGAAAAAGGGCTTGTACAACGGGAGGCCGTGCCCAACAATCGCCGAATCTATCATGTGAATCTAACGGCGAAGGGTCGCGCGCTGGTGGATAAGGTGGAACCCCTGTACCGCGAATCCATTTACAGGACCTTGGCGGATATTAGCGAAAAGGACTGCCGTACGCTGATCCACAGCCTGGAACGGGTACGGGCCAAGTGCATTGACACGGGCTGAAGCGTCTTTCGGAAAACATTTGCGTAATTCAGGGTTTTCCTACCATGCCATCCTGAAAGTTGCAACTGACGGGATCGTGACATACAGGAGCGTGTGGTGAGCCTGTTGAAAACCGTCTTTTCGCGATGGTCGCTTCAGGCATGGCATTGAATGCGGGAGCAGAAACAAGATGGGCCGAAAAACGGAACAACCATACAGGCGGGCGGGTTTCTTCGCCTTTGTAGCCACCCTGACGCAAGGGGCCTTCAGCGACAATCTGTATCGCATGATGGTGTTGCTCTATGTACCCGTGTTGTTGACCCCGGAGAACGGCGAAGCCGCGCGCACGGCGAATACACCGCTCGCTTTCGCCCTGTTCAATCTTCCGTGGTTGCTGATTCCGGCCATGGCGGGGGCATTGGCGGACCGTTTCAGCAAGAAACGGGTAACGGTGTGGACAAAGCTTTTCGAGGTGTGCGTGATGAGTGTCGGGGGTGTGGGGCTGGTGATGGGCAGCCCCTGGCTCCTCTTTACCATGCTTTTCATGATGGCGCTGCAATCCGCCGTTTTCTCACCCGCCAAATACGGCATTCTGCCGGAAATCCTTCCCGAGTCCCGTTTGTCCTGGGGCAATGGCGTCATGCAGATGGGAACGTTTCTGGCCATCATCCTGGGCACGGCGGCCGCGGGCTTCCTGCTGGACCAATTCGCGGGCAGGCTGGAAATGGCGGCGGTGACCCTGGTGGGCTTTTCCGTGATCGGCCTGGTGGCTTCCCTGCTGGTGACGCCGTCGAAGCCGGCGCGTCCGGAAGCCGCTATTCCATGGAATCCATACCATGGCATGGGCCGGTATTTCCGCGTCTTCTTTCGTGACCGATGGCTGCTCATGGCCATGGTATGTATCGCCTTTTTCTGGTTCGCCGGCAGCGTGGTGATGCAGAACGTGGTAGAACTGGGGAAGACCATGGTGGACGGGAAGGCGGTGACTTTGCTGGGCGTTGTCATGGATAGCGGCATCGCGCAGAGCCTGCTGCTCACCTCCATCGCGCTGGGCATCGGCCTGGGCAGCTTTGCCGCGGGGTACCTGTCACGGGGAAAGATCGAAGTGGGTCTCGCGCCGCTGGGACTCCTGGGCATGGTCGTCTTCGGCCTACTGTTGGCGCTGCCGGATCTTTCTTATGGACAGACCCTGGTACTCCTGGTACTGCTGGGGGCTTCGGGGGGACTTTTCGACATCCCCTTCGCGGCCACTTTGCAGGAGCGGAGCCCGGACAAGATCAAGGGCGGCATGATCGCCACGTCGAACTTTGTCACCTTCGCGGGCATGTTCGGCGCCGCAGGGCTTTTTTACCTCTTCTACAACCAACTGCACTTCTCGAACCAGGCCGTTTTCCTGGCCATATCCCTGCTGGCCATGGCGGCCGGAAGCTACATCTGCCTGAGCGAACCGGTGGTATTGCTCCGGGCGGTGCTGTGGTTGTGCAACGGTACGCTTTTCCGCATGACCGTTACGGGACGGCGTCATGTGCCGGACAAGGGCGGTGTACTCTTTGTATCCACCCACATTTCCATCATTGACGCGCTGGTACTTACGGCGGCCACCGACCGGGAAGTGCGTTTTGTCATGGGCAAGAACGTTATGGACGTGCGCTGGAGCCGGCGCATCGCGAAGATGATGAACGTCATCCTTTTCGATCCGGACGATCCCGGGGCCTGTTTCGCGGCAATTCGAGAGGCATTGGACCAGGGCCGCGTGGTCTGCGTGAACCGGGAGCGTTTCAGTGCCGAGGGCGGACCGGAGTACCCATGGTTCGCCGATTACCACCAACTGGTGAAAGACACGGACGCCCCCGTCGTCCCCATTCACATGAGCCGCCTCTGGCACGGGCTTTACTACTTCAACGAGGGAAAACTGGTCTGGCGGCTGGGGGAGCGCTGGCGCTACCCGGTATTGGTCACCATTGGCGAGGCAGTGCCGGCGGATGTTGCCGCCCACGAGGTGCGATCACGAATCGAGGCGTTGGGTCTAACGGCATACATGGAGCGAAAACACCGCTACGACTTGCTGCACCATGCCTTCGCCGCCATGGCCCGCCGCCATCCCGGTCGCATGGCCGTGGCCGATGGCATCACGGGATCCTTGTCCTTTTTCAAAACCTTTGTGGGCAGCCTGGTTTTCGCGCGCAAGTTGCGCAAGTTGCTGGACGACCGGGACATGGTGGGCGTCCTGGTACCGCCGTCGGTAGGCGGCGTTCTCACGAACGTGGCGCTCATGTTCCTCGGCCGCACGCCCATCAACCTGAACTATTCCGTTTCCTCCTCGGTGGTGGCTTCCTGCGCGGGGCAATGCGGCATCACCCAAGTCATCACCTCCCGGCGTTTTCTTGAGAAGGTCCCCATCGACGTGCCGGGCGAGACCATCTTCCTGGAAGACGTGAAGGAAAGCGTCACGGGGAAGGATCGCATTGTGGCCATGCTTGTGGCCCTTGTGCTGCCCGTGCGGCTCATCGAGAAAATGTTGGGCGCGACACGGCGCACGGAGGAGGACCTGGCCACCATTATTTTTTCCAGTGGAAGTGAAGGAGAACCCAAGGGGGTCATGCTCACGCATCGGAACGTGATTGGAAATATCGAGGGGACCTTCGAGGTCTTTCCGCATCATTCACGGTCCGCCATCATCGGTTTCCTGCCCGTCTTCCATTCCTTCGGGTTCATGGCCGCCCTGTGGCTTCCCCTGACCCAGGGCATCGCCGGCATCTATCACGCCAATCCCCTGGAGGCGAAAGTCATCGGCGGTCTGATTCAGAAATACAAAGGCACCATCATGCTCGGCTCGTCCACCTTCCTGCAGGGTTTCATCCGCCGATGCACGCCCGAACAGCTCGCCAGCCTGGAGTTTATCGTGTGCGGCGCGGAAAAACTCGCGCCCCGTGTGCGCATCGCCTTCTTCGAGAAGTTCGGCTGCGAGCCCCTGGAGGCCTATGGCACCACGGAATGCACGCCCGCCGTGTCGCTGAACATACCCGATTGCGTGTCGCCGGGCTTCTTCTTCCATGGCACCACCCACGGAACCATCGGCCGCGTGGTAACCGGCGTGAGCGTCCGTGTCAGCGACCCGTACACGGGCGCGTTGCTGCCCCTGGGCGAGGCGGGGCTCCTGCACGTGAAAGGCGTGAACATTATGCGCGGTTACCTGGATCAGCCCGAGAAAACGGCCCGGGTGCTGAAAGACGGCTGGTACAACACGGGGGATATCGCCAAGCTGGACGAAGAAGGCTTCATCCGAATCACCGACCGTCTCTCAAGATTCAGCAAGATTGGCGGCGAGATGGTGCCCCACAACCGCATCGAAGAAACGCTGCACGAAGTCCTCGGGCTTACGGACCAATCGTTGGCCGTGGCGGGCGTGCCCGACAAGGCAAAGGGCGAACGCCTGGTGGTGCTGCACATCCTTGACGACCACCAACTCAAAACCCTTCTGGACAAACTGCCCGGCTGTGACCTGCCGAACCTGTGGCGGCCACGGCCAAGCGCCTTCCATCGCATCAAGGCCATTCCCGTGCTGGCCACGGGAAAGATGGACATCAAGACCGTGCGCACCGTGGCGCTGGAGTTGGGAGGCGACGCATGAAACCGTGCCGGGGGGCTATGCGGGGCGGCGTCATCCTCATGGCCGCGGCCCTGCTGTGTCCCGGGTGCAGCCTTTTCCTTACAAAACGCGTGGAGCGCTACGCCGCCCTCGCGCCTCGCGATGCCGAAACCGGCATCATGGTGGGTATGAACGCCGTGGAAGTGGGGCCGACCGATGCAACCCGCGCCGCCCTTCTCGTCCATGGCTACGTGGGGAGCCCCAACAACTTCGGCGCCTTGCCCGAGGCACTGGCGGCCCGGGGGTGGCGGGTTCACGCCATGCTGGTTCCCGGCCACGGCACCAGTCCGCTGGACCTCGAAAAGACCTCCGTGGAAACCATGCGCGCCGCCGTGGTGGCGGAGATGCGGCGCCTTCGGGCTCAATACGACACGGTGGTTCTCGTGGGACACTCCATGGGTTCAACCCTGTCGGTGCTGGCCCTGGAGGATACGGCACCCGACGCGCTGGTACTGGCCTCGCCCTTCTTCGCATTAACCTATCGCTGGTTTTACATCCTTCCGCCAGATGTGTTGGTACACGTGGCGGCGGAGCCGTTGCGATGGACCCACCGTGCCCCGGAAAGACGCCCCGTGCGCGACCGTTCCACGCGCACCCTGGCACTGGCCTATGAATGGATCCCCACGCGGCCCGGACCGGCCCTGCTGGCCGCGGCAAAAGAGGCGCGCGACCCGGCCCGGCTGGCCGGGGTAACCGTGCCCACCCTGGTGCTGCATGGCCGACACGACACGGTGGCCTCACCCCGTGCCGCACAGCGGGCCTACGAGGCCCTGGGGAGTATGCGGAAGCGCATGGTGTGGTTGAAAAACTCGGACCACGTGGCGTTTTGGGACTATGACCGTGAGGAAGCCGTGACGGCCGTATTGGACTTTCTGGCGCCCCTGGAAAATGCCCAATGAACCGGAATGTCACAGTCACCTGAAGCTTTCCCGCGAGGACAGCCTCTTGGCCTCGGCCCGCCGCGCCAGGATAACTGCTATTATCCATGTCTCCGCCGGTTCGGCCGTTTGTGGTCCGTTTGTGGCCTGTTTGTGACGGATACTTCGATACGTGTACACTTCGGGGCTGCGTGGACGTGGTGGATTCCATGGGGTGCCGTTTCCATCCTCTTCGTCCACAAGGTCCATCGTGCCGGGGGCGCGAAAAACTCTACAATGGAGACCGTTTCATGCAGTACAAGCGTTTAGGGAAGACGGAATTGAAAATCTCCCGGTTGGGCTTCGGAGCCATGCGGCTGCCCACCCGGGCGGATGGCAAGCTGGACGAGGAGGAATCGATCCGGATCATCCACCGCGCTTTCGAGTTGGGGGTGAACTACATCGACACGGCCGTCATGTATGGCAATTTCCAAAGCCAGGCCGTGGTGGGCAAGGCTCTCAAGGGATGGCGCGACAAAGTCTATCTCTCCACCAAGAACCATTACCGGGGCGCCGACGAGAAGGCATGGTGGAAGAACCTGGAGGATTCCCTGCGCCTCATCGACGTGGACTACATCGACATCTACAACATCCACGGCGTGAACTGGAACGACTGGGAGAAGTGGTTCAACGTGCCCAACGGCATCATGACCTGGATGCACAAGGCACAAGACCAGGGCCTCATCCGGCACATTTGCTGCTCTTTCCATGACAACGCGGAGGCCCTCAAGAAGATCGCCGAAACGGACGCCTTCTGTTCGGTGACGCTCCAATACAACCTGCTCGACCGCAGTCTCGAACCGGCCTTCGAGACCTGCGCGGAACATGACATGGGGATCATCGCCATGGGCCCCGTGGGCGGCGGCCGTCTGGGCGGCAATTCCGAGCTCTTTCAGAAGCTGGTGCCCGGCGCGGGTTCCACCGCCGAGGCCGCCATGCGTTTCGTGCTGGCCAACCCCTATGTAACCGCCGGACTTTCGGGCATGGGCACCATGGCGATGGTGGAGGAAAACTGTGCCGTGGCCTCCCGGGAGGACGCCCTCTCGGAGGAAGAGAAAGTTCAAATCGAAACGCAGCTTGAGAAGCTCAAGGGCCTGGCCGAACTGTACTGCACGGGCTGTGATTACTGCATGCCCTGCCAGTCGGGCGTGGAGATTGCCAGGAACTTCACCGCCGTGAACACCGCCAAGGTCTACGGCCTCCAGGAGCACGCCCAGGCCATCTACAACGGCCTTACGGGCAAGGCCTTCTACTGCTTCGCCTGCGGCAAGTGCGAGCCCAAGTGCCCCCAGAACATTCCCATCCGGGTACAATTGCTGGAAGCCGTGAAGATGTTCGACCCGCACTACGGCCAGATGTGCCTGGACTTGTCGCCCGTCCGCCTGGAGGATGGTGAACTGGAGGTCCGGGCGCGTTGCCACAACCTGGGCAATGACGAGGGCAAGGCGACGGTACGTTTCAAGGAGGAAGCGGGGGTTTCCATTTCCCCGGCCCACCTCGAATTCGAGGTGGAAGAAGCCATGCGCCGCCGCAACCAGACCCTCACCATCGCGTCCGCGGAGGCCACCGGGCTGAATCTCGCTTTCGAGGTGGAGGACTCCACCGGCTCACGCACCGAGACGGCCGCCTTTACCTTTGCTTCCTGTTACAACGTTGCTTCCATGGAAGAACTCTACGAAAAATCCATGAGCCTCGCACCCATCACCATCGACCGCCCGGAACAGCTCATCGTCGGCGATTCCGCCCAGGGCCACACCTTGCCCGTGCGGGCATGGCCGGGTTACACGGAAGAAAACTTCCTGCTTTATCTCGAAATCGACCAGCAGGGCGATCTGCCCGAGGGACCCAACGGCCCCGCCCGGTGGTTCATAGATTTCATCCTCGACCTGCGTAACCGGGAGGACGAACTGGCACCGGGCTACGGTCAGTCCATGTTCCTCCTGCGCACCCCCCTGGAGGGAGAGGAATCTGGCGCACACGTGTTGCGGGGCAACCTTGAACCGGCGAAGGTGGCACTTTCCCGGAAGAAGAACGGGACCATGACGGAGATCCGCATCGAGATCCCATGGGAACTGCTCGCCGAAACGGAAGACATGGACGAACGGGGATTCGAACCCGGCGAGGCCTTCGGTTTCGACATGACCATACTGGGCCTCAACGACATCCAGCAGCCCGTTTATATGTCCGCCTGGAACGGCCGGTCGCGTCAAAACAACGAGGCCCGAACGGGAACGCTTTTCTTCAAGGAATAGTTATAAGCCATGGTGGGCCTTGGCCCACCCGTATAACCCCTTTCCCCACGTTCGCGGGAAAACGTAGAAGTGGCTTCCAGCCGCTTTGAAGCGGCTGGAAGCCACTTCTACTTTTTTCGGAACCACGGTTTTCCGTGGAGACGATGCTTGGTTCCGGCTACGCCGGGTTAGGCGATATACCGGTAGGTCTCCGCGCCCCGCCACATGGCGGCGCTCAAGTGGCCGTCTCGGCGGGACGAATGTCC
>JAJRTN010000029.1 GCA_024278275.1 Candidatus Hydrogenedentota bacterium | reverse complement strand
GGCAGATACCGAAGGCTCTCAAAGGACTATGAGCAATTGACCGAGAACAGCGAAGCCATGGTGCTCATCGCCATGATAAACCTCATGAGCAAAAGGTTACCCCTCCCCAAGGCATAGGGCCTTTGCAAACACCCTCTTAGTAACGACATAACACCCTTGAAACATGGGCGTTCCTCGTCGTGAACGGTTGCCAAACACGAATCCGGTCCTCGTCGGTGACAGCGTCCGATGGTCCCACGTTAACCGGATGAACCCTTTTTCCCTTCAATTCAACAATTCGCGTGTTTGTGCATGTTTATTGCTGAATTATGCGGTACTGTTTTCGTTCTTGACAAATACAGCATAACTCGATAGGATAATGCACAATGTTGCATAAGCGCCGAAGCAATGAACCCATTGACGAGAGACACCCCCCAAGGGAATTGGGCGCCGGTAATCTCAAACAATAGCGAGAAAAAAGAAACGTTCGTGGTGATAAATGGAAAAACTTTAACAGAGGAGCGTTCCGCGATGAGAAAAGACCCTATTCCTGGAATCGTATTGGCACTGATACTGCTCACTTTCTCGGCGGGTGCGGCCGTCCTGGAGGTCACCCATTCGCCTGCCACAGGGCAATACGACTCGATAAATGCCGCCATAGCAGCGGCGGCCAACGGTGATATCATTCGTATTATCGACAACAGCGCCCCCTACGAAGAAACCGTTCTGATTGACACGCCCGGCGCAAACGAGATGTTGACGATTGAGGGTGATCCCTCGCTGGACCCGCGTCCCACCATCATTGGCCAGGGGGGCACGGACGTAGGCGGGGCGATAGTCACGCTGAGTTTTGGGGCGAACTACCCGGACGGGTGTGTCATCCGAAACCTTATCCTGCGATCCATCGATCTCAACGGTGATGGTCCCGAAGCGTGGTCAACCATCTGCATGATGCGTTTCAATTTCAACGCCGTGTTTGAAAACGTCGAGTTCGACGCGGGGTCGCCGGCCAACCTGGATTCGGCGCTGGACCAGTTCTGGTTCGGCGACAACACCTTCACCGACTGCACCTTCAAGGGCGGCGCCACGGGCACCATCATCAGCATGGGGGGTGTTTCCACCTTCAACCACTGTTCCATTCTGCCCAATCCCGGTGGCGTCGCAATGAACCTGGCCGCGAGCGAGGCCGACACGACGCTGAGCTTCAATGACTGCTACATCGCGCACCAGGATACCTTCGGCATCACCACCTTTGACCTGTGGAACGCGAACCAGCTCACGGTGAACCTGTACCGGTGTCTCATCCAGACCACCGTCACCGGGAACGGGGACATCGTCACCATAGCCCCCGGCTCCACCAGCGCAAGCGATCCCATTTTCAATATCGACAACTGCGACTTCGTGAAGGGCGCGGGCAGCACGGGGATTATCCGTAACTTCCTGTACTACCGCGGCGCGGTGTTGAATCTCACTGATACCATCTTCTCGGGGACCAACCCCGGGGTGGCGGTTTGGGATCCCTGGGGCGTGGCGGGCGTGGTTTTCAACGATGACTATGTCATCTACCACGATTGCGAGTTTGGCGCCGTGGGTGGAAGCCTGGTGCAGGGTAGCAACACAACCGTCCTCGCCGCCTCCGACCCCCTCTACGCGAATCCGGCGGCTGGAGATTACCGGCTCCTCAACACTTCGGTGGCTGCCACCTACAGCAGCGGAAACTCCCCGGAAACCTGGGCCGGATCACAGGGTCTGGAACCCTCGGAATACCTCATCACCGTGGATCCCGCGGGGGTGCTTCAGGCCGGGATGACCGTCACCCTGACGGCGCCCGAGGGTTCGGATTACTCCTGGGAAAAGGGCGGTTTGCCGCTTGTTGAAGAGCCTCCCCGTGTCACGGGCGTCACATCCCGCGTCCTGATCTTGGACCCCATTGATGAGATCGACGCGGGCGAGTACATCTGCTATTTCAATGACGGCGTGATTGATACGCAGACCGAGCCCCTCTCCTTGACCGTGACCCCGGAACCGGTGGCGCAAGTACCTCTCACGGGCATGATTGGCCTGGTGCTTTGTGCCGCCTTGCTTGTCCTGTTGGCCGTCCGGACCCTCAAGACAAGCTGACACGCATAACAGATCGCAAGCACGGGCTTGGCCACGCGTCGGCCCGTGCTTTTTCGTCCCCTGGCGAACGAAGCTTGTGCCAATAGAACAGGCGTTCCTACCCAACCCGGACAAGCCGGAACCAAGAATTGCTACAGCCGTTCATGCCACGACCAACCGTCTTCCCCGCGAAAGCAGAGCGTTTTTTGGGGTGGTTAATTGTATTATGAGGTTGTGCGTTCCAAGGTCATTCTGCTCGCGGCCCAAGTTGTGGCAAACAAGGAGAACCCGTTTCCCGCACTCGGGGCGAATGGGGGGGGAGGCCCGTCCGTCCGGCCCATGCCTCACTGGGAGGCGGGAAGGGGAATTACATAGGGCCCGTGAGGCATGGCGATCAGGGTGACCTCCGGTCCCAGGTCCGTCAACGCGCGCTCCACACCGGCCTCGACCGAGGGGACCGGCTCGACGAACCAACCCGCCGCCGTGTCGGGCGGCACGTTGTGGCTGTAGAGCATGATGCGCGCTTTCTCCGCCACCCGCGCGTAAAGCTGGAGTTCCCACTGTTCGCTGCGGTAATAGCCAGGCGTCGCAATGGCCCGGCGGAAGTCCGCCAGACTTTCCATCTCCGTAAAGAGGCGGGCGAAGTCCGCGCTTCCCACGCCGTCGCGCAATCCCGCGGCCTGGATAATCACCCCGCCCGGTTTGACCACGGCCTCGGCGGCCACCAGTCCCTTGATGGCCTGGTACCAGGTGGTATCCAGCGGGTAGCCCCCGCCGGAAACCACGACCACGTCGGCCTTGCCGGACACCTCGACAACGGTCAGGTCCGCGGCCGCCGTGCAGGCCGCGTGGAAGGCGGGTTCGAGGGCACCCGCCGCGACGGCCCGCAGCCTTCGGCGGGCGTCGATGACCACGTTTACGCTAAAGTGAATGCCCGCCATCCAGGCGATTTCCGTACTCATGGCGTGTACGGGGTTGCCTTCCAGGCGGCAGTTCGTCGCGGTCGGGGAATTGAGTATTTCGTAGCCATGGAAGGCGTGAATCGTTTCCTCGGCACAGACGCCGGGACACACCAGCTTGCGGCCACCGGAGAAGCCCGCCATGAAATGGGGCTCCACCAGCCCCACCGTGACGCGCAGGTCGGCTTCCACCAGACGGCGATCCACCAGCGCCCGTGTCCCGTTTCGCGTCATGCCGAGATTGACGTGGGCCGGGCCATCCAGGGCGGCATGGTTCTCCACCCGATACCGCGCCGCGATTTCCGCGCCGATCATCTCCTCCAGTTCCGCGCCTTCATTGGGCCGGTGCAGGCCCGTCGCGATGAGAAGGAGGATATTCTCCCGTTGCAGTCCGCCTGCCTCCAACGCCTCCAGGAGCGGCGGAAGAATCAACCGGAGCGGGACGGGGCGTGTGATGTCGGGGATGAGGACGCAGGCCGTGCGCGCGCCCCGCGCAAGATCCGCCAGGGGCGGCGTGTCCCAAGGGCGCGCCAGGGCCTCCGCGACCTTCCACGCCGATTCGCCCTCCGGGTCCGGCAGTTCTTTCTCGACCACGGCGAGGAGGTTGTGTTCCGGCAGCGTGACTTCCAGCCCATCGCGGTCGTATTCGAAATTCACTTTCATTTTTCTCCCTTCGTTCCCATGGTTCTCCGTGGAAACGTATCTCGTGGGCGTTTCGTCGTACGGGTCTTGCCAGGAATGGCTACAGAATACCGCGTGCCTTCAGGTCGTCGTAGCTTCCGCTCGCCTTGATGCGGCCGGCATCAAGGATGAATATGCGATCCATGTCGCGAACGGCGTCAGGGGTGTGGGTAATGTAGACCATGGTCTTGCCCCGGAGGCGCGCCGCACCGCCTCGTAGATACGCAATTCCGAATCCACGTCCACGGAAGCCAGCGGCTCGTCGAGCAGGAGAATGTCGAAATCCCGCGCCAGGGCACGGGCGAGGGTGAGGCGCTGTTTCTGTCCACCCGAGAGGTTGCCCCCTTCATCCATGACCGTATCGAGTCCTTGGGGCAGTTGGTGAACGAAGTCCGTACAGTCGGCCAGGGCGAGGGCCCGCTCCACCATCTCGGGGGTGTGGTGCGCGGCGCCGTGGACCAGGTTTTCACGAACGGTGCCGGGGAATAAGCGCGGCCGCTGCAACACAACGCCGAGACGCCGGCGGTAGCGGTAGCGGTCATATTCGCGCAGATCGATTCCATCGATGCGGATGGCGCCGGACTGGGGATCGTAAAAACGCAGGAGCAAATGAAGAAGGGTGGATTTTCCGCAACCCGAGTTCCCCACGAAGGCCACGTGCTCGCCCGCTTTGATGGTGAAGGAGAGGTCCTTCAACAGGGGCGGTTCATCGCCGTAGGCGAAGGAGACCCGGTCGAAGGCGATGCTGCCTTGGAGCCGTTCGGGCCGATGGCCGGCGGCCGGGTCGGGCGTTTGGCTTTCGCGCTGGAGGACTTCGAGGACGCGTTCGGCGGCCACCATCTCGCGGCAGAGGGTCTGGTAGTGGAGGATTACCGTGGCCAGGGGAATGAGGCCGCCCGCGATGAGGCCCTGCAGGGCAACCCATTGACCGAGGGTGATTTGGCCCTGGATATGGAGGTAACCCAGCATGAAACCCATGAGGGCGGAGAAAATGACGGCGAGACCGGCGGGATGGACCAGGCCTTCCTGGAAACCTTCACAGACGAACCATCCGTAGAAGCTCCGGAGGAAGGGTCGCAGGCGGGTCCGGTAACGCTTTGCCTCGTCATCCTCCCGGGTGGCGGCCTTGACCACCATCACGTTCGCGTAGGTCTCCTGCAAGTGGGCCGTCACCCCGGCCCGACCCTCGCGCATGGCCCGGTCGAAGCGCCGCCAAAGGCGGGTGAGATACAGGGTCAGCGCCACGTAGGGGGGGAAGAAGAGGGCGATGGCCACGGCAGGCCGCCAATCGATGAAGAGGGTGATGCCCGTCACCGCCAGACCCTGCAATACCATGGCCGCCGCGGTGGGCAGGGAAACGCCCAACATGCGCGCCGCGTCGTGGGTGTCGATGAAGGTACGGAAGATCCGCTCGCCCACGGGATGCTCCGTGTGAAAGGCCATGGACATCTTGAGCATGTGCGTGTAGAAGTCCCGTCCCAGGTCGCGCAGGACCTCCATTTTCAGGTTGAAGCGGATGAAGCTTTCGAGGAGGAAGTTGACGTCACGGAGCACCGCGCCGAAGGCGGTGGCCGTCACGAAAAGGACCACCCACAGGTAATCGCCCCGGGGCAGCACCTCGTCGATAAGGAGAATGCTCAGCACGGGGAGAAGGGCGTTGAACACCGCGCCGACAAGGGGCGTAATGAGGAAGACGAGGAACAACTTCACCCAGTGGCGCTTGTAGTAGGGGGCGTAGCGTCGGATCACCCGCGCCTGCCGCGCCAGACCCAGGCGACCGCTGTCCGGAACCTGCTTGATGGCCGTGGTACTCATGGGGCCGGCTCTCCGGGGGTCGGGGTGTCAACTCGTCGCTGGGTTTGCATGGTCCACAGGCCGTGGTACAGGCCGCCCCGGGCGAGGAGTTCGGCATGGGTGCCTCGTTCCCAGACCACCCCTTCATTCAGCACGATAATCTCGTCCAGGTTGCGCAGCGTGAGCAGGTCGTGGGAGATGAAGACCGTTGTCTTGCCCGAGGCCGCCATGTCGATACCTTCGACGATGGCCTGCTTTGACGCGGGGTCCCCCAGGGAGGTGGGCTCGTCGAGGAGGACCAACCTCGGTTCGCCCGCCATGCACCGCGCCACGGTCACGCACTGTTTCTGCCCAAGCGACAGGCTGCCGTCCCCGCAGAGGGGCGTGTCCAGTCCGTGAGGGAGAGCCGCGACCACGCCGGTGAGGCCCGTACCGCGAATGACCGGGCCAAGGTCCGGCGGCGTCTCCTGGTGGGCGCCATAGAGAATGTTCTCGCGGAGGGTCCGTTCGAAAATAACCGGCGACTGCAAGACAATGCCGAATTGCCGCCGGTAGTCGGCCAACCTGTAGGAACGGATGTCCTCGCCATCCACCAGGATTTGGCCGTCATCGGGTTCGTAAAAGCGCAGGAGGAGGTTCAGGATGGTCGATTTCCCGATGCCCGACGGTCCCACGAAGGCTACCCGCCTCCCCGCCCGGATGGAGAAGGAGACCCCGCGAAGAACGGGTTTTTCCGGCGTGTAAGCGAAGCACACGTCCTTGAACTCGATGTCGCCCCGGAAGCCGGCCTCGATGGGCCGGGTACCGGGACGTTCCCCGATCCGTTTTTCGGAGTCGAGGAGGGAAAGTACACGCTCGGCGGGCACCATGCGCAGGCGTATCACCTGGTAGTAGTTCAAGAGGATCCCCAGGGGGACAATGGCCTGGATAATGAGGAGGCCAATGGCCTGCCATTGGCCGAGGGTCATGGAACCGGTGATCACCCAGTAGCCACACAGGCCGATGAGGTAGCCGGCCATGGTGGCGGGGAGGCCCGAGGGCCACACCACGACAATGCTCACCTGCTGAAGGAACCAGTAGAGCATGTTGGCCAGGCTGTAGCGGACCAGCGCGCGGTAGTACTGGAAGCGGCTGTGACTTCGGGCGCCGTGGGCATAGATGACGGCCACGTTGGCCAGGCTCTGCTCCACTTGAGCCGTGAGCTTCTCCCCTTCCACGCGCTGGCGGGCGTCGACCTTGCGGTAGTAGTTGAAGAACTGCTGCGCCACCAGGAGAAAGACGGGCGAACAGGCCGCCGCGATGGCCATGGGCCGCCAGTCGATCAGACAAATGGTGAGTACCGTAACCAGGAACTGGCAAAGGTACTGGACCGTCATGGGAAAGGCCAGCCCCAGTAATTCGGCCGTGTCGATAATATCCGTGTCGGACCGAAAGATCTTCTCACCCACCGGCGTGGACTGATGGTAACGTAAATCGAGGCCGAGCATGTTCCGGTAAAAGCGGGTGCCCAGTCCCTCGATGACCCGCGTGCGCAGGTGGGCGCTCGTGGCGTTGCGGACGATGACCGAGAGGAGCCGCTCCATCAGCATCATCAACACGGCCATGCCGCCGAAGGCGGCCAGCATCTTCACCGACTTTCGGGGAAAAGCCACGTCGATGATCATGCGGTTGCAAAGGGCGGGCACTACGGATGTGACCGATCCCGCCAAGGGAAGAACCAGGAAGAGGAGGATCAATTGGGGCCATAACGGCCGCAGCAGGGGGAAGAAACGGACAAGCACCTGGAAGGTACGGCCCACGGTCAGCGGGGGCGCCGACTTGGCATCCTTGACGTCCTTCTCCAGCACTTGGGCGCTGCTCATGGGGCCGTCACGCCGCCGGGCGCGGTATCACCGCCGCCACTTAGGTCAAGCTGGAGACGCTGGCCGGGCGGCAACGTCACCCGCCCTTCGGGCCTCACCGAAACGAGGGCATCGTCCACCCGCAAGGCGGGCACGGAACCGGCAGGACAATACACGGTACGCACGGTCAAACGCCGTGTTTCGTACAGGACGGTGGGGGCGGCCGCCCCGCCGCAATCCACGGTGACCGGGCGTCCCGCCGGACCGGTCATCTCCTGAACCCGCAGACGATAGGGGACACGGGCGTCAAGGACGGTCTCGGCATTCACCCAGACCCAGTCCCCGTCACGCACGTGACACATCCAGTTCCTGGCCACGGGCGTCCAATGTCCGCCGTCCTGACGTTCGAGAACGAGGGCGACCCGCGCGCCGCTCTTGAAGGGTATCCCCGTGTCATCGTAATGCGCCCGTACCCCCACCTTGCTGAAGGGCGCCGCCGGGGTGAAGCCCCACGCGCCCGGCGCCGTCTCACCCGGCGCAACCCGCACCGTTTCACGGCGGGCCTCGATCTCGAAGTCGAAGACACCGCCGTGGTAGCCCATGCCACGCAGGGCCAGGCGGTTCAATGCCGAGGGGACGCGGGGAAACAACGCCAGGCCGTCCGGGCGAAGCTCGGCGCCGAGATACGCGGCGACCTGGGCCTCGCCCAGCGTCCCGTTTCCGGGGAAGATCTCGCGAAAGCCTTCTATGTCCGCCCGGTCAATCTGGGGGGGGCCGAAGTGCCACCGTCCGCGCCCGCCTGGCTCGTCCACCACGCGCCCGCCGGTAAGGCGGTCGGGACTGGCGAAACGCGCCAGTACCTGCTGGTTCCGCTCGTGCATGTTGTCGATGGAAAGGTACCGGGCGCGCACCGTCAGGTCCCGCGCGCCATACATGAGGCGTGTGCCGCCGTTGGTGAGGACTTCCCGGTAGGGAAGTGTGCCCGTGATACCGATCCAACCATCGATCTCAACAGTATTGAATGGCGGCGAAATCCGCCAGATACCGTAGATGTCTTCCTGCCACGGCTCTTCCGGGTTCCCCTTCCAGTAGCCCGTGTCCAGCCACCACAGGATGTCGAGGGCTTGGGCTTTCGAGGGGGTGGCGAAATCGGCCGCCTCCAGGTTGTAATAGGTGAAGCCGAAGTCGTGGATCACGCCGTCCCAATCGCGGGAGCCGAAAAACCGCCGGAAGGTATGGCCGTTCTCGGTGACCTCGTGCCAGAAGGTCTTGTTGAAAGCGTCCCGGGCGCGGCTTTCGAGATCACGGTACCGGGCCTCGGTGGCTCCATCACCGCGCAACACCGCCAGGTCCGCCATGGCGTGGCTGACTGGCGGATACCACAGCGCCATCAGGGCGTCATAGCCCCCGCCCAGGCATTCGTGGTAGGAGTTCTGCATGGAAACCAGGGGGCGTCCCGATTTCTGGTCCTCCACGTTGTACTCGCGGTCGTCCTGGTTGTACGAAAGGTTTTCCTTCTTCCCGCCGGTGTATTCGTGGAGATAATTGAAAACCACTTGGAGTTCGTCATAAATCGTGCCCGCGAAGGGACCGAAAAAGGCCCGGCCCCGGCGTAATCCCCTTCCGCCTTCGTGCGCCACGTGATGCCCGGACCGAAGTAGTATTTGCCGCTGCGCCGGTCACTCACGCGCACTTCATATTCACCCGGCCCGGCCGTTTCGGAAAGATCCACGGAAACGATCTGCCGGGCTTGTCCCGGCGCCAGAGGGCGGTCCACGTCGGCAAGAACCCTGCCATCGTCCAGGCGGGTGACCCAGATGTGGGCGGTGACCTCCGTGGGTGCGCCGGGCAAGGGCGTTCCCGTGCCCAGTTGCAGCGTCACCTTGGTGAACGCGGCGGTGGCCGTGAAGGACTGGCCCAGGCCGAAAACCTTCTCCGGTGTTTTACCGTCGAGGCGGCGGTCGCCGGCGGCGAGCACGTGGTGGGCCGTGTCCGCACCGCCACCGCAGATGGGTTGGGGCTGATCGCCGTCGGTGGCCACGTAGCGCTCGGCGCGCACGTCGAGGATCGACGTGTCGCCGGTGGACAGAACGTACTCGGCGACGGCGATGATGAACATGGCGTTTACGTGCAACATGCGCATGTCGTAAGCGCCGTTGTTGGCGGGCACGTTGAGCAGGCCTCCCGCGCCGTAGTCGGGGTATTGACCCCAATTGAAGATCATGCCGAAGTGCTCGAAACGGTCGTAGCCCAGCAGGGCCAGATTATTGATGAGTCCCCGGCGCAGGAAGTCATCATAGGTGCTTCGCGTGTCCACGAAACGAAATGTGCGCACCCCGTCGAGTACCCATTCACCATTGCTCATGGTCTCCGGATGCCAGAACATGGCCATCCGAAGCAGGTCGGTGGCCAGGGGGGTGGCGGGGACCGTTTTTCCCGTTTCGTCGTAAGTCACGGTGAAGTCCGGCGAGAAGGCCATGGCGGGACGGGCCATGTCGAGATCCGGCGGCGATTTCTGCTTCAGGAGTGTAACGGAAACCGGACCCGCCGTGGGATTCCAACGGAGAACCAGGCTCGTATCGGTGACCGCGGTGCGGACGATGGTTTGTCCGGGACACTGGACCGCGAGGTTTCCCCCAAGTTCCTTTTCGCCGAGGACGAAAAAGCGGTTGCCATGGGCGAGGTTCAGCCACAGGGGCTGGTTCCCCACCGGGTGACGCTTGAAGTATTCGATGAAGACGGTCTGGCCGTTGGAGGTCACGAACTTCCGCACCGGCAGGCATTCCGGGACCGCGCCCGTCGGGGTTGTGCCGGGGTAGCAGAGGTGGGCGTCCGCGTCGTAGAAGCCTTCCCGCGTGAAGGGGAAGGCCCATTGGATGGCGCCCGCCTTGGCGAAGGTCAACACATTCCCCTTCAGCACGGGCGCGCCCGTACCGGTGATCGCGCTCCCGGCCGCCACCACGTCCTCCCCGTAGGTCCCGCCGCCAGTGGCGTCCAGCCGCAGCGAGGTAATGTTCGCGCCGTCGTGGATCACCTGAAAAAAGCCATTCTCGAGAGTGGCGGTTTTCCTGTTCAAGGGTAGGTCTCCCCAAGCGTTCGCCGACAGTATGAGAAAAGCCACGCAGATCACCGCCGGAAATGTCCCGGCGTGCCCTGGGAGGGATGTGTTGCTCATGCCCGAAGGTCACTCCTCTATTGCTTGCAGCAGGATCCGCACGGGACCGAAAAGCCCGCTGCGCCGCCGTTCGGGAAAGTCGCCCCCTTCATGGAGGGCCTTACCCTCGAAGCAGGGGAATTGGGCCATGAAGTTCGACAGCGTGTTCGCCACGCGCACCTCGAATCGGTTCACTCCGGGCCGGACGGCTTCCGTCAGGTCCACCACGTAGGGCTCGAAGAACTTTCGTGCCACGAGAATCCCGTTGACCGTCATCTCGACCGTGTTGCATACCTCGCCAAGATCCAGCAACACGCGTTCGAAGGACGTGGTCGCGGGGATCACCGCTTCAAAAGCATAACATCCAATCCCGGAAAAGTGCTCCAAGCCATGATCGCGCCAATCGCCCGCCGGAAGTTTCTCCGGAATGTCCGGCGCCGGGGCACACGAGGGCGTGTAGCCGTCACCGTCTTCCGCAAAGTTCCAGGCGACTCCGGGGCGGCGGTGCGTTTCTTCCCCCGAAAAGGCAAACGGCCCCGGCACGTCGAGGATTTCCACGGTTCGGAAAACCGGGACGGGCCCCGGCTCCCGGTTATGGCGAAAAACCAGCGGGAGCAGGGCATACGGCTCGAAGTGCAGGGTTATCCAGGTCCGGCCATGCTCGCACCGTTCCACCGCGACGGGCGTGTGCGTGCCCGTTTCCGGGTCCCAGTATTCCGGCGCGCCTTGGGCCGTCACCCCGACACGGCTGTCCCGCGCCACCCCGTCGCAATAATGAATCAGGTAGAGGTCGCCGTCCTCGAGCCAACGGTGGTACGCCACGAAGCGTCCGTCGCCCTCCCACCGCAATTCGGGTTCGATGGCCTCTTGAAGCAAGGACACGGCGTCCTCCACGCACGGGGCGAAGCCCGCCCGGCCCCCGGAGGTGCGGGAGCGCCAGAACGGCGCGGTCCGCGCATGTTCTTCCCCAAGGAGGTCGTTCAACACGGCGGCCACCCGTGGGTCGTCGGTGCCGCGCTCGAAGGAATGGCGGGGCAGGACGCCCACGAAAAGGACGGAACCGCCCGAGTCAACGAGACGCTGCCAGCTTTCCAGCACCGAGAGACGCACGCCATCCACCGGCGGGACCACCACCACTTCGAAGCATTCCGTTTCGGTCGCCACGTGGCCATCGGTCATGGTGGCTTGTTCGATAAAAGCCCGGTCGTCGAGGAGGTCGAAATCGTAGCCCGAGAAACGGAGGGCGTCGCCCAGGGCGTTGAAGGTCTTGGAGCGCTCGCGCAGAAGATCGTGTTCCCGGCAGTGGGTCCAGATATCGACCTCCGGGTAGGCCAGCGCCACCTGGGCCCGGTGTCCGTCCCCGGCGGCCAGGGCGCAGAGACGCGCCTCGTAATCGGCGAAGGGCGTGATGTGGTCCCAGTAAGGCTGCTGGTAGCCGATGCCGGGAGGGTAGAAAGAGGCGCGGCCCAACCCGCGCAGGGAGTACTTGTAGCAGATGGGCACCTGCATGCTGATGCCGTTCACGTGCTCCCAGTTAACGATCCGGCGGATGTCACGCGGTTGCAGGCCCCAGCCCGACGCCGCGAAAGTCTCCGCCCAGGTTTGGTGCCGCCCCATGAGGTGCGCCATGGAAACGGGATACTTGGGCGTCGTGGCGGGTAAGTGGCGAAAGGTCTCCTCGAAAGGGTGAATCCAGTCCATGCCGGGCACGTGCATGTAACGGAAATGGGTCAAGAGGTTTCCCGCCTGCTGGGCCAGGTGGTTGACGAATTCCTCCTCGATCACCAAGTGTCCACTGGCGAGCATACCGTGGGCTTCGCAAAAGCGGTGGATTTGGCCGAAGTAATTCTCATGATAGAGATAGAGGCAGGTCTCCCAGTAGCGGTAGAGATACCGGAGCCCTTCCGGGCCGGTATCACGGTAAAGCAAGGGCAGGCCGCGCCGCCAGGAGAGACCGTGGCGTGCCTCGAAACAGGCTTCGAGTTCGGGGGTGTAGGGCATGGCGGGATACCAGGGAAAGCGGTCGCCAAAATCGACCATGGCAAGGGAAAAGGCCGGCTCGTCCGTGAAAAAACCCGCCAGCGTTCCGCACGCCTTCGCCACGTGGTCCGCGTGGCCGCCATAAACCCAGTCCACGAAGGCCCCCATGGCCTCCCGGCTCATAAGGTCGCCGTAGTTGTCGATGAGCAAGCCCGGGCCGCGCCGCGCGGTAAACACGTCTACCTGCCAGGCGCCTTCGGGAACCCTCCATGACACAACGCCGTCCCGCGTTTGCGGCGTGATATCCGTCAGGGAATCCTCGACCAGACGGTCTCCGTCGAGCTGGTAGGCCACCGCCGCCACCAGGGCGCCCTTGCCTGTTTCGATCCGCGCCGGACCGCCGCCCTCGACGCGCGTCTCCTCCCGGTGCAGGTACTTCCACGAATGATCCGGATTGCGTTCCACCAACTGCCCGCCGATGGAGCCCGACGGCCAGTCCTCTTCATCGTAGATCCAGAAGGCCAGGTCCAGTTCCGCGCAGAGGCGGCTTGTGACGGCGACCACGTTCCACCACCAGTCCGAACAGAACTTTTGGGGTGCTCCGTCGTTGAAGTACTCGCAGCACAGGAAGATACCCCCAAAACCCTTTTCCTTGAGGGAGGCAAGTTGCCACCCCATGCGCTCCTCGTCGAATTCATCATTCACCCGCATCATGGGCGTCATACGATATTTGCGCGGCGGAGTCTTGAATAACGCCTGAAGTTCGTCCGTTCTCATAGGGCACTCCCGTTGGTCCGGCGCGGAAGGGCGGACGCGCCTTCCACCCCGTAGTGAAAGGCGTCCTCGTCGCCGCCATGGTACTTCAATCACGCATAAATGTCAATGATACGGCATAAGTAAGTAGACACTCCCATGACGCGACCGCCCAATTTCGGGCAAAACGAGAAAGTATCGGCCTATAACACAAGTTTGCAATGGTTGTAGTCGTGGGTTATGATGGTGCGTGTTTTTGCGCGATTTTATCGAAACACTGCGGATACCATCCGATGGAAAGACCACGGCCCTCATGAATAACATCGATTATACGTTGGCACTGCGGCAAATGACCGACCACCTGGTCGCCGAGGCCGCCGCGCTGGAACCGTATGACGCGCTGGTTTGGGCCGGGTATCCGGCATGTGCCTTTCAGGTTTGGCCGGATGCGGCCGCCGTGGGGCGCGGGCTTGAGGCTTCGCCCATTCGCCGGGCGCTTATCTCCCACACCGTCGGCGGAATGCACGACGCCACGGCAGGGAACCAGGCGCTCGCGGCCCTGCTTGAAGCGCTTCCCGGCGGTTATGGCGTGATGACCCTGGTGCCCGAGACCGCCCATGACGAACCGGTGGTGGAGCGCCGCATTGCCGTCGCGCTGCGCCGGGGCATGCGGGCCGCCCGGATTCTGCCGAAGTCGCACCGGTACACGTTGAAGACGCCGGGCGTGGACAGGCTGCTGGAGGCGCTCGAAGCCCGGCGCGTGCCCCTTTTCATCCCCATCGGCCAGACGGATTGGAACGAGATTGGCACCCTGGCCCTGGCCCATGCGGGCCTGGCGATACTGGTTGAATCGGCCGGGCACCACGAGTACCTCAACATGCGCGCTGCCTTGCCCTGGCTCGAAAAGGCGGCGAACCTCCTGGTGCCCACCAATCGTCAATTCCTGGCGGGGGGCCTGGAATTGCTGGTGGAACGCCTGGGACCGGAACGGGTGCTCTTCGCTTCGGGACAGCCCATTGAAGATCCTTGGTCCACCCTTGCCCTGCTCGTCAAGAGCCGCCTGCCGGAGGCCGCGCGCCGGTTGATTGCCCACGGTAACCTCGAGCGCCTGCTGGAGGCCGTGGTGGTGGAGGATTCCGAGGAATGAACACGCCTTTCATCATCGACGCCCACGCCCACCTGGGACCGACCCAGGCCTTCGAGGCGCACCACCGCGAGCTGGATGCCTACATGGACATCCTGGATCGGCTGGGTATTGAGCTGTCGTTCTTTTCCGCCATGCCCACACTGGAGAACGATTTCGAAACGGGCCATCGCATGACCCTTGAGGTCCTGGGAAAATACCCGGACCGGCTTCGGGCTACGGGGTGTTCAATCCCCATTGGCCGGAAGTTTCGATGGCCTATCTTGAAGACTTGATGAGGCAGCCGGGATTCGCCGGGGTGAAGATCCACCCGGCCATGCACGCCACCGCGCCGGATGAGGCGCCTTACCGTGCCTTCTGGGAATTCGCAGACCAGCGGGCCCTGGTTGTGTTGAGCCACACCTGGAGTCCCGACCCGGCGAAGCCGACGCAAAACCTGGCGGTGCCGCGCCGAATGGCGCCCGTACTTGAACGGTACCGCCGGGTCCGCGTAATCCTGGGACACTGCGGCGGACGCGCCGGGGGCATGGGGCAGGCCGTCGAGATGATGAACGCTTTCCCGAACTGCCATGCCGACCTCTCGGGGGATTGTTGGCAAACGGGACAACTTGAATGGCTTTGCAGGCGGGTGAATCCGGCGCAACTACTCTTCGGAACCGACATGAACTGGATCGAACCGCGTTACGTTTACGGTCATGTATTGATGGCCAACCTGCCCGAAACAACCCGGCTGGATATTCTGCGCAACAACGCGTTGCGCCTTTTCGGATTGGAGCCCCCAAAAGGAGAGTGATAACCGCCCAGGTCGTAGCGTGCCAATGGAACAGGTGTTTCTCCCCCACCTGGATCGCCATTGCGAGAAGGAACGACGAAGCAAGCTGGTGCAACCACGGTCTCTACGTGTATTCAGATTGCCGCGTTGCTACGCTCCTCGCAATGACGAACTTTGTTGGTTTTTTGGCGTGAGGAACTCCTGTTTTATGGACGTCCGGGGCCGTGAACGGTTACAAAAGGTGTATGGAAAGCACCATACCCGCTTGGCCCATGAACCCTCAACCGCCACGGTTGGAGGACTTGCAGGGTGGGCCAAGGCCACCCTGATGCGCTGTTCATGGCTTCGCCACCGCGATTCCACCCTGCCACGGGGCGCGTAGTTCCCCTTACCGCCTCGCCACCCCAAAACAAGGAGAGTTATCCACTCCCCGCCGCGGCCATTTCGTTCTTGGCCGGGGCCGTTTTTTTCCTGAGCACGGCTTTCATGGAATCGCGAAAGATGTCGAGGATTTCATCCGCGTCTTGCCGGGTGCAAATCAGGGCGGGCTTGATTTTAAGCACTTGTTTTCGCACGCCGCCGAGACCGAAGATACAACCCCGATCGATGGCTTCTTTCCGAATGGCCACGGTCTCGCCGGGCATGGGGGTGAGGTCGTCGTCGGGCCAGGCGAATTCGATGCCCACGTGCAGGCCAATCTGGCGCACCTCCGCGATCTCGGGAAACTCGTCGCGCATGGACTCCACTTGAGCACCGATATAGTCGCCCACGTCGCGGGTGTTCGCAAGGATGTCATTGCGCTCGATAATATCGATCATCTTGGCGCTTGCCACGTGCGACAGGGTGGAACTGCCGAAGGTATGCAGTTCCTGCACGTCGGCTCCGAAGCCTTCCAGGCCGTCCCGGATAACGATGCAGGCTAGGGGCAAACCACCGCCCACGCCTTTACCAAAGACGAAGATATCGGGATTTACGCCAAAGTGTTCCGCAGCGGTCCAGCGACCAATGCGCGCCAAAGTTTGGATCTCGTCAAAGATAAGCAGGGCGCCGAATTCATCACAGATTTCCCGGACCCGTTGCAGGTAGGCCGTCGTGGCCGGGATCTGGCCGGCGCTCGCCTGGATGGGCTCCACGATGACGCCCGCGGGTGGGCCGTTGATGCCGCGCTCCATGGTGACCCGGAGCATTTCGGCGCAGGCCAGATCGGGCTGGTCGTGCTTGCCCGGGATGGGCAGCCGCAGCAGGTAAGGGTTGGGGAAGCGGGCCGTGTCGTGCAGCAACGGCAGGAAATGGGAGCCGCCCACGTAGCTGCCGTTGGCCTTGGTCGAATGCCACGAAAGCCCCATCGCCCCCAGGGTCGTGCCATGGTAGCTGTCGTACTGGCTGATAAACGCATGCGCCCCCGGACGGTTCAGAAGGGCAATTTTCATGGCCGCCTCGATGGCGGGACCGCCGCCTACCGTGAAGGAGACGCGGGTGAAGCCGGGCGGGCAGATTTCGGAAAGCTTCCTGGAAAGCCAGTGGCGGGGCAGCGTGTGGAAGGCCTGATGTACCCGGTTGAGGTACCGGCCCTCGTGGTCGTGGATAGCCGCGGCGATCTCGGGGTTGCAGAACCCCAGGTACATGGCCCAACTCTGGGAGGTACAGTCGATATAGTGCTTTCCGTCAATGTCCTCGACGCGGATGCCCGCGCCACGAACGAGCATGGGGCCCGGCGTTCCGCCGCCCAGCATGACGTGGCGCTTGCACTCGGCCCGTTCCTCGGGTGTCATGGAATAGATCTTTTCGATGAGTGGGTCCATTGAGGGGAACGCTCCCGTAATTTTACTGGCCCTGCGGCCCAGCCGCCCATACGCGCGTACTTGTGCGTAATTTGGCGTGATTATATTCTCTTTGCGCATAGATGTCAACTGCCCGACAGGGCGTGGGCCTGCGTCACCAAAGTGAGTTTTTCGATTTTTCTTTTGTTTTTGGGCAGTAGCATGTAGTATATATACTACATGGTCGTTGATTACAACCACAGGAGGATTGAGTATGACCCGGCTCCAACAATTGGAAGCACAACG
>JAJRTN010000028.1 GCA_024278275.1 Candidatus Hydrogenedentota bacterium | reverse complement strand
CGCCGCCACCTGCAAACAGCACGACCGCAACGTCACGGAATACATCACACGGGCCTGCGTCGCGCGTCTTCACGGTCGTCCTGCTTCATCGCTACTGCCCGTGTCCACCGAAATCCTGGCTCAAGTGGCCTGAACGGTTACTTTTTATTTTCGTGTTTTTTGTGTATTTCGTGGTTGAAAAACGAGTGGTTGAAAAAGGAATTGAATATATCTTCAACCACGAAATACACCAAAGACACGAAAATGGGAAGAAAAGGAGTGCTGTTTCCTTTTTGTGCCGTGGAGAAGGTGTCATGAAAAGGCAATTGTTCGCACCAGTTTGTAATTTCCCCTTTCATATGTTTCGTGGTTAAAAAAATCTTATGGAGGCGAGGGTAATGCAATACAGGCAACGGTGCCATGCCGCTTTGCTTCTGCTTTTTTGCGCAGTGTCCACCTTGGTGGTTTTTCCGAGCTTCGCCACGTCCTTGACCTTGCGCAAGGATGCCTATGTGCGCGGTCCCAGCGTGCGTTTGGGCGATGTGGCGCTTATCCGGGGCGACGATGCGGAGGAACTGGCCACCATTGACCTGGGCGCGGCCGCTTTGCCCGGGCAATCCAGGCATCTCAATGCGTCCGTCATCACGGCTCGAATCCAGAGTGCCGGCGTGGACGTGTCTTCCATTGAGGTGAACGGCGCCGAGCGAATCCGCGCCACGACCTTACATCAGGAACTGACGCCCCAAATGCTGGCGGATGGGCTTACCCGTTTCATTGAAGAGGAAATGCCCTGGGACCCGGATCGCACGGAAATCGATGTCCCCTTACCCCGGGAGACGGTGATAGTGCCCGAAGGCGATCTGGAGATCCGTTGGCGTCCCACCCGCCGCTATGACTACCTGGGCAAGGGCATATTCAAAGGTACGATCCATGTCAACGGTCGCGTGGAAAAGTCGATTCTCATGCACGTCGAGGTCGAAAGTTACGACGATGTGCTGGTGGCCGCACGGGACATCCCGCGAGGGCATCCCGTTTCTCCCAATGACGTGGAGTTGAAACGGCTACCTCTTTCCGGGGTCAACGTTTCCGCTTTGCACACGGCGGATCAGGCGGTCGGTCTCATCGCCAAAAAGACCCTATTTGCCGGTCAAGTCCTCTCGGAACGCAATGTGGCTCCGCCAATCCTGGTGAAACGGAACCAGGTAGTACCTGTTGAATTGCGAAGTGGTGGACTGAAGATTTCGACACAGGCCCGTGTTTTGACGGATGGCCGCGCGGGCGACATGGTGCTTTGCGCCGGCTTGGGCTCGAAGGAGCAATTCCAGGGCGTGGTCCGTGCCGACGGTGTCGTGGTGGTCAATTAGAGGTATTGTCATGAGAGCGATCTTCATTCTCCTGCTCCTGGTGCCGGTCGTTCCGGCGGGGGCGGATTCCCTGTTCACGCAGGCGGCGCAGGATTCGGGCACCCTCGTTTCAGAACCCAGGGCACGTTTCCGCGTGGGCGACATCATCACGATTATCGTAAACGAGAAGGTCACCGCTTCGACCTCGGGCGACACCAACACGAGAAAGAAGGCCCTCGTGGAGTCGTAAGCGCTTCCCGCGGACAACACGTTCGTGGTGGCGGATCGCCCCCAGGGGGCCTTGGGTATTAACGCGGGGAAACTGCCGAACTGGAGCGTTGACTCCCAGAACTGGACCAAGAATACGGGAAGCACCAAGCGTTCCAGCAATCTTCAGACAACCATTACCTGCTTTGTCACGAAGGTGTTGGAAAATGACAACCTGGAGGTGAGAGGCGAAAAAAGAATCACCGTCAACCGGGAAGATTCAACGATTGTACTTACGGGCACCGTCCGCGCGAAAGACGTGACCCCCGCCAACACCGTCCAGTCCGCGCAGATGGCGGGTACCACCCTTGAACTCAAGGGGCGCGGTCCGTTGTGGAACAACCAGCGTCGCGGCCTCATCACCAAGGTTCTGGATTGGTTTTCTCCCTTTTAACCCGGAAAGGGGTAAATGTTTTCATGCGTATTCGACACCTGCTCACGGGACTTCTGCTGGCCCATTTGACCCTGGGCGCGCCTTTGGCACACGCGGCGCGTATCGGCGATATCTGCGAGATACAGGGCGCGCGCCCCAACATGCTTAAGGGCGTGGGTCTCGTGGTGGGGCTGGCGGCCACGGGCGACAGCGCTAAGGCGGCCATCATGGCGCAGGAGCGCATGCTCAGGCGCATGGGCATAGA
The DNA here is from genome assembly GCA_024278275.1 of Candidatus Hydrogenedentota bacterium. Taxonomy (GTDB): domain Bacteria; phylum Hydrogenedentota; class Hydrogenedentia; order Hydrogenedentales; family JAJRTN01; genus JAJRTN01. Next base: position 15,979 of record JAJRTN010000028.1, on the reverse strand, counting down.
CGTGGAGAGTATCGGCGAACTCGCCTCGGCCAATGTGGCCATGGTGAGCGTGACCACTACGTTGCCGGCCTACGCCAAGGCGGGTACCCGGTTGGATGTAAAGGTCGATTCCCTTTTCGACGCCAAGAGCCTTGAAGGCGGTACGTTGCTGGAGACCTATCTGAAAGGTCCCGGACAGGGCGATACGGTCTATGCCGTGGCCCAGGGATCTGTTTCCGTGGGCGGTTTTAATGCCGACGCCTCCGGGGGCACGAGTGTGCGCAAGAATCATGTGGCATCGGGCCGCATCCCCATGGGAGCCCTCGTGGAGCACGAGGTGCCTTCCATCATTACGGATGGACAACGGCTCACGCTTCTGCTGAAAACGCCCAATTTCGGCACGGCCGCCGGTATTCAGGACGTGCTGAATCGTATGCTCGGTGAAAACGCCGCCCTGGCCATGGGCGCGGGAACGGTGCGCGTGACGATCCCCGAGGAGGACCGGGGAAACCTGGTGGGCTTCATTACGCGGCTCCAGGACATACGTGTTGAAACGCGGCAGCCCACGCGTGTTGTCCTGAACGAGCGAACGGGCACTATCGTGGTGGGAGGCGATGTGGTGATCAAACCGTGTTACGTTGCCCAGGGCAATCTGACCATCAAGATCGCCGTTACCCCCGAGGCCGTACCTCCCCTGCCCCTTACCTTTGCCGATACAACGGTCATTAACAAGGAGGAGGTAAGCACGGAAGAGGTCGAGGCCGTGTTGATGCCGGTGCAGGGCACCTCGGCGGGGGATGTGGCCCAAGCGCTCAACAAACTGCGCGTAACTCCGCGCGACATGATCAGCATTTTCCAGGCCCTGCACAAAGGAGGATACCTGGAAGCCGACCTGGAGATTATGTAGATGTTGTACGTGAATCCCGCCGCTTATTCCTTTGCACCGAGCAGTGCCGAAACCATGGACGGTCCTGCACGGGAGAAGGCCGTGCTCCGGGAGTTTGAGCAACTCTTCATCCGCCAATTATTGAAGGAAATGCGCAAGAGCGTACCCGAGGGCGAACTCTTTCCCAAGTCCCGGGAGCAGGAGTATTTCGAAGAAATATTTGACGACCATCTGGCGGGCGAGATAGCCCGGTCAGGGCAGTTTGGCATTGCAAAGGAAATGCAGGAGCAGATCGCACGGGCCGCAGAGGCGCGGAAGAATGCCGCCGCCCGAAAGCCGGGCGATGGCCTGCCCCTGACCCCGGAAAGGACGGGTTTGCCCATGCGGGGCACCGCCGCGGAAATTGAACTTCCCAGGAAGAAACAGGGGCTGCCCTTGCCCGCGCCTGCCGGCGGCTTGCCGTTGCGTTAAGCCGGGGAGGTCAAGGTTATGGTGGAAGAAGCCGATAAACAGGCTGGCGGAGTCGCGGGAGGCGTGTGCTGCCGGCCGGGGAGCGTGCAATGAGTATTCTGCAAGGCGTGGGCGCTGTGAACGCCCTGTTGAACGGTGCCACGAACCTGGTCAATGCCCTGAAACGGCCCAGGCTTAGTGATGAAACGTTTGCCGAGATGTTGCGCCAGGCCAATGCCGCGGCGGACCCCGAGGCGGTGCGGAAGCAGACCGAAGCCGCCGCGGTGCAACGCGCGAGCGACGTGATGACCTTTCGTGACGTGAATGGCGATGGCCTTTTGAGCCGGGACGAAAGCGGCCTTGGGGCGGACGATTTCGCAGCGCGGGACCTTGATGGCGACGGGATGCTCTCGGCGGATGAGGTAAAACGGGCCATTCTCCGGGACGTGGGCCAGGCTGGAACGGAGACATGAAGATGGAAGATACGTGGCATGACACCAAGTGCCTGGACGCGCTCTGTGATCTCTTTGATGATGAGCTGGAACGTCAGGAGAATGTGCTTAGGGTCAGTATTGCCCAAGGCCGGGCCGCCCGTGCACATGATATAGAGTTGCTGGAGGCGAAGACGGAGGCCCTGGTGTTGCTCATTCGTGAGGCGGCATGTCACGAACGGGAGCGGCTTCGGCTGGTGTCGGCTGTTGTGGCCGCTTATGGCCTTCCCTTCGAGGAACAGACGCTGAGCGACCTTATTCGGATCGTTCCCGAGCCGTGGAAACGGCGCATGGCGGAATTTCAGGCCGGCATGGTGGCGATTCTCGAAGAAACCCGCCGCGTAACACGGGAGAACCGGCGCCTTATGCGGCGTACGCTCAACGTCGTGCAAAACACGCTCGCCCTTTTGCAGCCCGAAGATGCTTCGCCCGCAGCCTACGACGCGGCGGGTGAGTCGGGTACGGGACGTTCTTTCGAGCCAAGTTTCATCGACCAGCGAGGTTAAGCGCTTCCATGGGAATACAACGTGTCACGCAACGCGCCCTTGTAACGCGGGTGTTGACCAACATATCGGATCACCAGAAAAAAATACTCACCCTCCAGGACCAGCTCGCCACGGGCCTCAAGGTCAACCGGCCTTCGGAGGACCCCTTGGCCGCCCGCCGCGCCATCGACAGCCGCATGGAAAAGGCCAAGCTTGAACAGTACCTTTCCAACATATCGACCGTGGGCCCCACCATGGCGGAAGCGGGAACTTCGCTTCTTTCAGCGGTTGACATTATCCAGCGTTCCCTCGAACTCACCTTGCAGGGCGCGAACGGAACCAATGGCCAGGAGCAGCTCGACGTTATCGCCGGGGAGATTAACCAGCTCCTCGAAGCCATGCTTGACGAAGCCAACCACCAGACCAATGGCCGCTACGTTTTCGGGGGAACCCGGACCACCGCGCCGCCTTTCGAGGCCACGCGGGATGCCAACGGCGACATTACCGCCGTCGCCTACGTGGGAAACGACGAAAACATCCGGGTCGAGATTTCCGAAGGCGAGTTGGTCCCCGTCAACGTGAGTGGGGAAGACGCCTTCATGAGCACCTCGGCCTCCACCGTGGACATTCTCGACACGCTCATCCAGACGCGGGACAACCTCCTTGCCGGCAATACCAACGGGCTGACCACGCGCCTTGACGAAATGAACAAGGCCCAGGACCAATTACTCCGGGCCTCCTCGCAACTGGGTGCCGCGGAAAACCGGCTCGCGCGAACCGACGAAAACACCCGCACCATCCTGCTCCAGCTTGAAAAGGTCATCTCCGACAATATCGACGCGGATTTCGCGGAAGTCACGGTGGAATTGAACGCACAGTCCAACGCGTTCCAGGCTTCCCTGAGCGCCGCGGCCCGTGTCATTCAACCCAGCCTGCTGGATTTCCTCCGCTAATCCGTGGGGGAAGAAGGAGGCGTCGGGGCCACGGGGGATTCGATTTTCCCGCTCTCCCGGGAACCGTTCATGGGAAAGCCCGGCAGCCGTACGGTAGCCACCCATTAGGGAGTGATATGAACCGTCATGCCCCATCAAACCTTTGCATTTTCACACAGCCTGCCGTTAGGATTGGAGCCATGGGGCATGAAAGGGATGCGGAGGGATCCAAAATGGCAAAGGTAATCAATCGACGGGGATTTCTTTCCGCGGCCGGCGGCTTGGCCGCGGGGGCGGCATTGGTCTCCAGTACGAACAGCAGCAACTTGGCCGCGGCGGAAGGAATGAAAGACATGGGCGAGAAACGACCGAATATCCTGTTCATCATGACCGACCAGCAGCGGGCGGATACCATCGCGGCCATGGGGAACGCCCACACCTATACGCCGAACATGGATCGGCTGGTCCGCCGTGGCGTGGCCTTTTCCCACGGGTATTCGTCTTGCCCGGTGTGCGTGCCGGCACGGGCCACGATTCGAACGGGGCGTGAACCGCACACGACGGGCATCTACCAGAACATGGTACCCAACGTGGTGGAGGGTCAGCCCGCGAACATGGAAGAACGGTGCGGCAAGTATCTCCCGCGCACGCTGCGCGACCTGGGCTACCGAACCTTCGGCATCGGCAAGTTCCATACGGCGCCCAAGTGGGACGAGGACCTGGGTTACGAGACGCATCTTTACGGCGAGGAAATGTATGGCACCGAGGAACGCCGCGAACGCGATGCCTATGCCGCGTTCATCAAGTTCCAGCACCCGGAATATGATTTTCTGGAAGGGCTCATGGGGGAACGCACCGAGATGTATTACATGCCCCAGATGAGCGCCACGCCCGCGCCCTATGGTGTGGAGGCGTGGGCCGCGTCGCGGGCGGTCGAGCAGATCGGGGCGGACGACGGGCGGCCTTACTTTGGCTTTGTGTCTTTTGTCGGACCGCACCCGCCTTTCGCGCCCCCCATTCCCTTCAACCGCATGTACGACCCTGACCGCATGCCCAATCCGATTCGGGGCGACTTGGCCGTGGATCACGCAGACGAACAGATCACGTGGATGAATCACATCATCTGGGCGGACGGCATCAATGATCATCTGGCGCGGGTGTTGAAAGCGCGCTATTATGGGGAGATAAGCTATATCGACTATTGTATTGGGAAAATACTGGACGCCGTGGAAGCGCGGGAAGACGCGGATAACACGCTCATCTGTTTCTACAGCGACCACGGCGATCATTTGGGCGACCACACGGCCTGGCAAAAGGAGAGTTTTTTTGATGCCGCCGCACACGTGCCGTTCCTGGTGAGTTGGCCCGGCGGAAAAATTCCCCAAGAGCAGGTTCGCGGGGAACTCGTGTGCCTGACCGATCTCTTCGGGATCGCCACGAAAGCCGCCGGAAAACCGGAATATCGCGACGGCATGGACGTGCTGGGCCTGATTGCCGGTGAAGCGTCCCCGCGTGAGCATCTCTTCGGATTCTACGGAATCCCCGGTACGCCCCAGTTCAAGATCATGGTCCGTGATCCGAAGTGGAAGTATATCTATCTCGCCAATGGTGACCGGGAATTGCTCTTCGACATGGAAAACGACCCCCACGAGTTGAAAAACCTTTCATCGCAGGAGACGGAAGTGGTCGCCCGCCTTCGGCCTTTGGCGGAGGCGGCGTGCGCGCGCCCCAACATAGATCGTGCCCTGGAAAACGGCAGGTTGCGTGCCTTTTAATACACGCCCCGCGACCTGTTCCGCATTCACCAGTTCGAAACGTCCCGTGCCCCGGCCGATTTCCCCAAGCATCCCGGGGATGTCTACGATACGGTGACTTGGTGAGCGGGTTGGTCGCTTTGTTAGTTCCTTACCCGTAAAGTTCTGTACAAATTGTCGCAAAAGCGTGTTTGCCCTTCCTTCCGTCATTCCCGCGAACGCGGAAATCCACGGAAAAGGTCAATGTACTGCCCCATCATGGAGCCCCGCTTTCGCGGGGATGACGGTTGGTCGTGGCATAAACGGTTGTAGCGATTCTTGGTTCCGGCTCGGCCGGGTTAGGAGCATCACCGCAGAGGGGAAGATAGCGTATGGGTCGAATGGTACTGCTTCGTGGCGTGAAGAAGGTGTTCATCGGCGCTGTTGGGTTGGCCACCGTGTTGGTGCTGTTTAGCCCCGCCGTGTCGGCGGAACCTATCGGGATTTCTCCCGACAACCCGCATTTCTTTCAGTATAAGGGGAAGCCTTTTCGTATGGTGGGGACCTATACCCATCCGATTCTCGTGAGGGTTCCCTGGGGTAAGGTCACCACCCCTTTCGATTACGAGGGATTCTTCGACACACTGGCGGAGAATCGGATCAACGCCGCCCGGGTCTGGCTGTTTTGGAACGGGAAGTGTTACGAACGTACGGGACCGGGCCTTGCCAGGGATGGGCAACCCAAGTATGACCTGAATCGCTTCAATCCCGACTACTTCCGCCGACTCGAAGCCATGACACGGTATGCTGAAAAGAAGGGGATCATACTCGAACTCATATTGTTTGACGGGTGGATCACGAAGAAGGAGGACTTATACTCGAAATATCATGCCTATGCGGAAGGCAACAACGTCAATGGGGTATGTCTCACGCGGCAGCAATTCGGCATTTACCCGAACGCCGCGTCCCGTTATCAGGACGCCTTTATTCGGCGGGTCGTCGATACGATCAACGCCCGGGACAACTGGTTTTTTGAGACGAAGAACGAGGGAGGCATGTTTCGGGAAGATTGGGTGCGTCATCTCATCGGGGTGGTCCGGGAATACGAGGCGGGGAAGGCCAAGCATCACCTCATGGCTCATGAACCGCATTGGGGCGGCTACGACCCCTTCACCCATAAGGATGTCGATGTCTATTCCAGAATTGTGTGGTACACGACCACCCCGCACCGGGAGGTCCATGAAAAACTCCTGGCGGCGTACGGGAATGCCTGCGCCATGCCGTGCTTTTACGACAGCGACGGTGGGAGCAGCACCGCGCCTCAACGGCAGGATCAACTGCGCAAGAATGCCTGGGCGGCCGTTATCGCGGGCGGGCACGTCCAAATCATCTATTCCCAGGGTGATATCCCGGCGCTTCGCACCTCCTTGCGCCATCTCATGACGTTCATGGACGCGGTGGACTGGGTGCGCATGAAGCCCCGGGACGACTTGGTTGACCGGGGATATTGCCTGGCGCGACCGGATGAATATGTCGTCTACCTGCCCGACGGGGGAAGCGTACAGGTCTCGTTGACAGAGGGTCGGAAATCGCTTCGCGCCCGATGGTTTAATCCCCGGACCGGTGAATACACGACCGGCCCGGAGATCAAGAGGCGGTCGAAGATGTCTTTCAAGGCACCTTTCCCCGGCGACGCGGTTCTCCATGTTTTTTTTCATGCTCCGTCATTTCCTGCCTTCGCGGGAATGACGGAAGGGAGGGACAAAGGCACATTGTCGTGACCATTGGTACAGACTTCACGGGCAAGGGACCATGGAAGGGTGTGATCACTGGAGTGCGGCAGTAAGCTGCCGCACTTCACAGAGGAGCGGGGAAGGTGTCCAGAGAACGCCCGTAAGCCTTACACCGTGCCATGGTATTCCTGCAGGGCGCGGATGTGGGTCTTTCCGGTTTTCAGGGCATGGATCGCGGCAACACCGGCTTGGGCGGCGGCCAGGGTGGTCATGGTGGGCACGCCGTGTTCAAGGGCAGTGCGGCGTATGGCACGCTCGTCGTATTTGGATTCCACGCCCAGGGGGGTGTTCATCACCCAGTCAATTTTGCCGTTGATGATAAGGTCCACCACGTTGGGCCGACCCTCACCCACCTTGCACACCTCTTCCACTTTTAATCCCTGATCCCGGAGGCAGGCGGCGGTGCCCCTGGTGGCGATAAGGTTAAAGCCAAGGGCGGTCAAATCGGCGCCCAACGTTCCCAGGTTGGCTTTGTCGTGGTCATTCAGGCTGATGAACACGGTGCCTCCCATGGGCACGCTGTTTCCCGCGGCGACCTGGCTCTTGGCATAGGCCAGCCCCATGGTGGCGTCAATCCCCATGACTTCGCCCGTGCTGCGCATCTCGGGTCCGAGCAGGGTATCCACGCCGGGGAACTTGATGAAGGGCAGCACCACTTCCTTGGCCGAGGTGTATCCCGGGTGCGGATCCTCCGTCAGGCCGAGTTCCGTCAGCTTCTTACCCGCCATCACCCGCGCGGCCATTTTGGCCAGGGGTATGCCAATGGCCTTGGACACGAAGGGGATGGTGCGGGAGGCGCGGGGGTTGACCTCGATGAGGTAAATGTCCTCTCCACGCACGGCGTACTGGATGTTCATCAATCCCACGACGCCCAGTTCAAGGGCCAGGGCGCGTGTCTGGGCCTTCATGCGTTCGATGATGTGGGGCGGAAGATCGTAGGGTGGCAGAATGCAGGCGCTGTCACCCGAGTGTACGCCGGCCTCCTCGATGTGTTGCATGATGCCTGCCACCACCACGGTATCACCGTCGCAGATGGCGTCCACATCGATTTCGATGGCCCCTTCGAGGAACTTGTCAATGAGGATAGGCGCTTCCGGGGAGGCTTCCACGGCGACGGTCATGTAGCGGTCGAGGGATTCGCGGTTGTAGACGATTTCCATGGCCCGTCCGCCCAGCACGAAACTCGGCCGAACCACCACGGGGTAACCGATGCGTTCGGCGATCCGCTCCGCTTCCTCGAAAGAGACCGCCGTATCGTTGGCAGGTTGAAGGAGGTCGAGTTTTTCGACCACTTCCCGGAAGCGTTTGCGGTCTTCCGCGCGGGCGATGCTGTCGGGGCTGGTGCCGATGATGGGCGCGCCCGCCGCTTCGAGTCGTTCAGCGAGATTCAGGGGGGTCTGCCCGCCGTACTGGACGATCACGCCCCTGGGCTTTACGTTTTCGATGATGTTCATCACATCCTCGAAGGTGACGGGCTCGAAGAAGAGCCGGTCCGACGTGTCATAGTCGGTGGAGACCGTCTCCGGATTGCAGTTGACCATGATAGTTTCGAATCCGTCTTCCTTGAGGGCGAAAGCCGCGTGAACACAACAGTAGTCGAACTCGATGCCCTGGCCGATGCGGTTGGGACCGCCGCCCAGGATGATGATCCGGTCTTTTTTCCCCACGGTCACTTCGTCTTCGTCGCCGTAGTCGGAGTAGTAATAGGGCGTGTACGCTTCAAATTCCGCGGCGCAGGTGTCCACCAGCCGATAGGTGGGGGTCACACCATGCTTTCGGCGCAGGGCGCGCACCTCGCTTTCGGTCATGTCCCAGGCGTGGCCGAGCTGCACATCTGAAAAACCGAGGCGCTTGGCCCTGCGCAGGGTCTCCCGGTCGTCCGGTTGCGCTTTTTTGAGCGCCTCGCCTTCCGCCACCAAATCGCGCATGTGCCGCACGAACCACGGATCCATCCAGGTCGCTTCGCAGATTTCCTCGACCGTCGCGCCCAGGCGGAGGGCCTCGCTGACATGAAACATGCGGTTGGGGCTGGGCGTTCGAATGTCTTTCAACAGGGCCGCCTTCTCCGCCGGGGTATCCGGGGCCGAGGTGAGGGGCTTCGTCTTCCCATCCATACCGAAGCCATGACGGCCGATTTCCAGGCCGCGCAGGGCCTTTTGCAGGGAGGCCTTGAAGGTGCGGGCGATACTCATGGTTTCGCCCACGCTTTTCATCTGTACCGTCAATTCCGGACTGGAGCCGGGGAACTTCTCGAAGGCCCACCGGGGGATCTTGGTGACCACGTAGTCGATGGTCGGCTCGAAGGAGGCCGGGGTCTTTTTGGTGATGTCGTTGGGTATTTCGTCGAGGGTGTAGCCCACGGCGAGTTTGGCGGCGATCTTGGCGATAGGGAATCCCGTCGCCTTCGAAGCCAGGGCCGAACTGCGCGATACGCGGGGGTTCATCTCGATGATCACCATGCGTCCGTTTGCCGGGTTTACGGCGAATTGAACGTTGGAGCCGCCCGTATCCACACCGATCTCACGCATGACAGCGATGGACGCGTCGCGCATGGCCTGGTACTCTTTATCGGTCAGCGTTTGCGCGGGAGCGACGGTAATACTGTCGCCGGTGTGAACGCCCATGGCGTCGATGTTCTCGATGGAACAGATGATCACCACGTTGTCGTTAAGGTCGCGCATCACCTCGAGTTCATATTCCTTCCAGCCCTGGAGGGACTCTTCAATGAGCACCTCCGTGACCGGGCTGGCTTCCAGGCCGAAGGCCACGGCCTTGTCGAACTCTTCATGATTAAAGGAAATGCCCGCGCCCGAACCGCCCAGGGTGAAGGCCGGCCGGATGACCGCCGCGAAATCGACTTCTTCACCGAAGCACTGGGCCTCTTCGACCGTATGCACCACCCGGCTGCGGGGCAGGTCAAGGCCGCAGTGCAGCATGGCCTCCTTGAACAAGCCGCGATCCTCGGCTTTCTTGATGGCGGGCAGTCTTGCCCCGATGAGCTCCACGCCATACTTGTCCAGGATGCCCGCTTCCGCCAGATCCACCGAGAGATTGAGACCCGTCTGGCCTCCCACCGTGGGCAGGAGGGCGTCGGGCCGCTCCCGCTCGATGATTCCTTCGAGGTATTCCACGGTCAACGGCTCGATATAGACCCGGTCGGCGGTTTCGGGATCGGTCATGATGGTGGCGGGATTGCTATTGGCCAAGATGACCTGGTACCCCTCTTCCCGCAGGGACTTGCAGGCTTGGGTGCCCGAGTAATCGAACTCGCAGGCCTGCCCGATCACGATGGGCCCGGATCCAATAAGCAGAATCTTGTGGATGTCGGTTCTTTTGGGCATGATTCTCCCGCCGATGAGGTGTCGCTCGCACCGTCCAGATCAGTTGTGTTCCGTCCCGGGAAAGCCGGGGTGTGTGAAACGCGCGGATCAGTAGCTGATTTCAATAATTTCGAGCTGCAAGTCGCCCGCCGGCACCGAGGCCGTGGTGGTCTCGCCCACGGAGCAACCCAGCAGCGCCTTCCCCACCGGGGATTGGGTGCTGATCTTGCCGTTGGCCATGTCGGCCTCGACCGGACTGACCAGCTTGTATTGGAACTCCTTGCCCGACTTCTTGTTCAGCACCCGTACCGTGGCGCCCGAATAGGCCTTGCTCCGGTCAATATCCTGGTCTTCCAGCGAGACAGAGCGTGCGATCTTGTCCTCCAGATCCTGAATACGCGCGTGGAGCATGGCCTGCTCCTCCTTGGCCGAATGGTATTCGGCATTCTCACTGAGATCGCCCAGCGACCGGGCATGTTCAATGGCCGCGGCCACCGTCAGGCGGCGTGCTTTCATCTCAACAAGGCTGGCCTTCATCTTTTCCAGGCCTTCTTGCGAAACATAGAGCTTTTCCATCGTTCCTCTTCACTGTTGGGTGCAGGGCAGGGGATAACACACGGAAACCTCTGTGCGCCGGCCCGGCACCGGCCTGCTCCCGTTCCGACCGGGCACAAACGCAAGGGGAGTATAGCAGATGGGGCCGGGACCATGGAATCAACGGCATTCGCTGCGGCATACTGGACAGGTGCGGGGGAGATGCGCGAGGAGAAGCATGGCCGGAACTTTGACAGCCGAAAACACCCCTCCCAGGGTCTGGAAAGCGACCGTCATCATTCCCTGTCATAACCGCAAGGACGACGTGGTCGAGTTGCTGGCCTCCCTGGAGAGCGAGGAACCGGCTGTCCACGGGGTCGAGGTGATCGTGGCCGACGACGGTTCCACCGATGGCGTGGGCGAGACGGTCGGCGCGCGGTTTCCCGGTGTCCGGGTGTTGACGAATTCCGCCAACAGGGGGCCGGCCCATACCCGCAACCGCGCCGCCCTGGCCGCACAGGGGAAACTGTTGCTTTACCTGGATTCCGATGGCGCCGTGGCCCCCGGTTGGCTGGAGGCCATGCTCAACCACGATGACGGCCAAACGATTCTCTTGGGGAACGTGGTGGACTATGCCGGCGGGCGCGTGCAGTCTGTGCCGCGGCGCGCCACGTTCCTCGGGAAAAGTCTTCGCTGCGCGCCCTGCCGCGCCAACACGGGGCCGAGCTGTAACCTGGGGATTCCCAAGGCCTGTTTCGAGGCCATCGGGGGCTTCGACGAGGCCATACCCTACTACTTCGAGGACAGCGATCTCTGTATTCGCGCACGCAGGGCGGGGTACCGCTTTCGCTTTGTCGAAGAGGCCGTGTTCCGGCACAAAGGCACCGAACATAAGCGTGGCGATGCCATCCGCATGCAGGAGCGGAACAGCGTCCATGCCATGCTCAAAGTCTACCGCGGACGGCCCCTGCATCAGGCCGCTTTCGTGGCGCTCAATGGCCTTTGGCTCATCACGCGGCTATGTTTGTGGGGACTTCGGGGCCGCCTGGGCGATTGCCGCCGGCTGGTGCGGGGTTTCATCGAAGGGCACCGGACATCCTGGTGAGCCACGGGATAGGAAAGGCGCATGGCGCCCCCGCCCGAAACATACCGATGGATCCCGGCGATGCCAGGCGATCAGTTTTTCTTCACCACCACGTACGCCCGCTCAATCTCCCGGCGAAAGGCTTCGGGGAGTCTCGCCCAGTCAAGCACATCAACCCCAATAGGCAGGTTGCTTTCGGACAGTGCTTCCCTGAGTTCCGGGAGCCTTGTCTGCGGTTGCGCCAGGTTGCCGGGTTGGCGTACCACCAGGTCCAGATCACTGGCCTCGTGTTCCTGGCCGGTGATCCGGCTGCCATAAGCCCACACCTCCGCCCCCGGCACATGCTCGTCGAGCAGTTTCCGCACGAGCTGGAGGTATTCCGGCTTGAGGTCAATCATCGGCATGGCCAAGCCGGTTGCACAAGCGCGTTGCATCCTCAACGAAACCGGGCAGCAGGGTCAGGGTCTCTTCCGCAAAACGTTCGCCGTAATCATGGGCCGTATCGTTTCGGTTATCGCGATAGGCGAACCAACGCTCAACTTCCTCCACGCTCATCAGGCCGTGCCGTGCCGCATGACGAAAAACATCCTTGAACGTCAACCGATCCACCGCGCCGGAGGTACTGAAGTACGGTTTCAGGGATTTCCGCAACAGCTTTGCGGCTGTTTCAAGGCTAAGCTCGAAGCCCTTGATGGCAGCGTTTCGGAAGACCTCGTACTCGACGCTGTTGGATGGACTCCGCGCCAGCATTACCAAGGCGCTTTCCAACGTGCGAACACACCGAGCCAAGTGAGCCGTATTCAACGGCACGTCATGGTTCATGCTCTCAGTCTCCATGCCCTTCTTGCGCGAAGCGAAACGGCGATTTCGTCACGCGTTGACTTTAGCCTCCGCGCCCGGCGGTGTTCAAGGGGACAGTCGTTGACGGCGAGGCTGAAGCCACTTCTGCCTTTCCTCGGAACCACGGTTTTTCCGTGGAGACGATTCTTGGTTCCGGCTGAGCCGGGCCAGGGGATTATCGCAACAGCTTCGCGGCCCTTTCCAGGCTGAGCTCGAAGGTGCCATTTGCGAAAAGGCGATTTTCAGCATAACCGCCGCTTGCAGGAGCGTGTGGCCGTCTCGTTGAAAAATGCTCTTTTTGCAAATGGCGCATAAATCACTTCACCTTCTTCCCGTTGAATGTCACCTTCAGGCCCTGGTGTGTTTCGTTGGGTACGTAGCGGAGCTTGACGCCTTCGGGCGCGGTGGCGGTGATGTTCAGGCCCTGACCTTCCTTCTCCCACCTTACGCGGACGGGACCCCGGAATCCCGCGTTGGTGCCTTCGGCCCAGGCCAGGCCGTTGACGCGAGGGCTGATGTCATAGCGGGAACCGCCGACGCCGGTCTGACGTATCCCGGCGAGGAGGAGGTTGAGGAAGTGGAGTGGCGCGGAGGACCAGGCGTGACAGTGGCTGCGCGTGGGGAAGCCCGGGGAGGTGTTGGTGCCGCCGGGGAAGGTCTCCCATACCGTGGTGGCCCCCGCGCGGATCATGGGCAGGTAATTCGCGTGGATGGATCGGATAATCTCGTCGGGCAGGCCCGCCTTGTCGAGGGCCTCGTAAAGGTAAAGGATGGCGAAGGGGGAGCCGACCTTCACCATGTCCTTCGGCGGGTCCACGATATTTCTGAGCGCCGCGTCGGCATGCTCTTTTTCAACGATGTCGTAGAGCAGGGACAGGAAGCTCGTGTGCATGCAGGTCTGGGGACTTATTCTTCCGTCTTCATGGACGCCATCGGGGTAGGCCTGCTTTTTGTCGTCCCACAGGGCGTTGATGCCCTTCACCATGCGGGCGCGGAAGGCACGCAGCCAGGTAGCGGTTTTCTTGTCCTTCAGCACCCGGGCGCACTTCAAGGCGGCGTCCACCGCGCCCACGGCGAACAGGGTGTTGTGCAGTACCACCCGGTGGCAATCGTCCACGCCGGTCCAGTCGAACATGTTCCAGAAGGGACCGCTGAAAAGCCCCTGATCGTTGGTCAATTCCTCGGCGCCCTTGAGGTTCTTTTTCACTTGGGGCCAGGTTTTGCGAAGGAAGGCGGTGTCGCCCGAATAGAAGTAGTTGTCCCACACGCTGATGCCCCAGAGGAAGCTCCAGGCGGGGAGCAGGCATTCCCACGCGGAGGGCAACTGGCAACCCACGATGGGGAAGCGCTCCAGGGATTGCCCGGCGAGGGTGATGCACCGTTGGGCGAGGTCGTTCGCGCCGAAAGCGGTGTAGGCGAAAAAGGCTTCATTCCGCGCATCGCCCACCCACAGGGTCTGCTCGTAGAGGGGGCAGTCCGTGAAGCTGTCCTCCATGCAGAGCTTGAGGGTGCGTGCGCTGATTTCCCAGATACGGTCGAGGTTGGGATCGCTGCACGCGAAGTGGCCTACGTTCGATACGGGATAGGTGGATTCGATGACTTTCAGGTTGCGAATCGTCACGGGGGCCGCCTGGTTGCGAAGGGTGATGAAGAGATAGCGGCCCGAACGGCGCTTCAACGACGTGAAACGGTTCACGCCTTCCTTGCAGACATAGCGCAGCCCGTTTCGATTCATCCAGGTATGTTGGATGGCGCCCTCGGGCGAAATAAACTCGAGGGCGAAGATATCCACGATGGTGCCGGCCGGGGCAATGATGTCCAGGTTCCAGTAGCCGCAGTTCTGCTCGCCCAAATCATAGACCAGTTCGATGTCGCCCCGTTTGTCCGGTTGGATTACGGTCGCCTCGCCCTGGTCGAACATGAGGGCTTCGGGGGATCGCACGGCCGTTCCGGCATCCCCCAGGACCCGGCGTTCGGTGAACTGCCAGTGGGGATCCTCCATGAGCATCCTGCCGGCGGGCAGGCACCGCGCCATGTAGCCCAGGCGCTCGACAAAGTCCTCGGGTGTCTTGGTGGACCGGCGGATGTCCTCGATGTATTCCGCGAAATCGGCGGTAATCTGATCCCGGCTTTCATCGCGCTGGTTCTGAAAGACAATGTCGTCGGCAAAGTACGGTTCGTCTTCCAGTTTGACAAAGCACCACGGGTTGGCATGGCCGGGCCGGACCGGGTTTTCCAGGGTAAAGCCTTTTGTATCGACGAAACGGACCCCCCGGTCCTTCATGTGTTGCATGAAATAGCCCGGCGGCGTAAGGAGGAGCAGGTTCTTGCCCTTTTTCACGGCGAAGCCGTTATTCGTGCCGGATTTGCCGTTGACGGTGACCGCCAGGTGGCCGCCGTCAATGCGCAGGCGGCCCGCCTTTTTCGCCACGATGACTGTCGCAATGACGCAAGCCGCGCTGACATGGCAATTGGCGTAGATGGCGCCGGGGTGGAGCAGGCGGCTCACGGGGAAAACATGGGCCATCCAGTCGGCGGCGACCACGCTGGTCTCGACAAAGCGGCGCAGCGCCACGGGATGGCGCGTGAGCAGGGCGCAATCCCGGGGCTTCAGATCCTGCCACGGCCCCGAGTGGGCCTCGAAGAGCACCGCTGCCTTTGAGAAGCGAAGGCTCCTTTCCTGCCGGGCGTCGTAGTGCTCCGCCGGTTCCATCTGGATGCTGACGCCCGGCGTATTTTGCGTCCAGGCCCGGGCTTCCGCTATTTCCCACGTACCGTCGGTGACGATTCGGACGGCCTTGCCCGAAGCCGGCGTCACGTCCAGTTGCGCGAGCAGACCCGCCTGTTGCGGCACCTGGTGAAAGTTACCCTCGCCGAAATGACGGGCGATAAGGCGGATCTCGTTTTCGCCTTTTCGCAGGCAGGAAGAAACATCGATCAGGTCATATTGAAAATGTTCCGGCCAACTTCGACAGGGGCCATCGTTGACCCAGGCATCATTGATGAAAACCCGGTAGGCGCTGTCCGCCGTGACGGCCAGGGTGGCCTTCTTGACGGACGGGAGCCGGAAGGTTTTGCGTGCCACCACCGTTTGGTTGTAGACCCTGTAAGATTTCTGTTTCCGCCAGATCCACTTCGCCGTGAGCTGCATGATGCAATTCCCCATAGTCGTTGCGCCACCGGTGTTCTGTAAATGGAGCATGACAGAAAAAGGTGGAGGCATTCCAGCCGCCAGGGCTTTCAGCCGGCAAGGTGCGTTTTCGACGCAACCACTACGGTCATTCCCGCCTGCGCGGGGATGAGGGTCTTAGTCGCTTAGAGGGTGTTTGCAAAGTGTAGTTTAGGCTAACCCTCTGCCGCAAGAGACTGCCACCCCTTTCATCTGCCCGGCTTTGCCGGGCTTTCTTCTTGACTTTTAAGTATAGCGTATATAACATATGCTATACTTAATG
>JAJRTN010000027.1 GCA_024278275.1 Candidatus Hydrogenedentota bacterium | reverse complement strand
CGTAAGGCAAGGGATCGTGGCGCTGTCGGAAATAAGCGCTCAGCCCGGTCTCGACCCCTTTGGAGGTCTGAAACTCGACGATCTTCACCGAGACATTCACCTGCTCTTCGGCCCGGGCCGCGCCACGGCCATGAAGCGCCAGGAAGACCGTCAGCATTATGGCGCACGCCCTGTGAAGACGCATGGCAATGTACCTGTATGCAGTCATGGGGTATCCCGTTTCCATATTCGCCTGAACCGGGCGGCTGTCAGCGCCCCCCGCCCCGCCTGTAGGACGTTCGTATCTCGTGGCGGCTCACGTTATGAATGTTGTCAAAATTCTCGAAACGCAGCGAAAACGCTCTTTCGGCACCCGGTCGAAGGGTGCCAATGGTATAGGTCTTGGCATCGAAGAGGTTCGCAACCGCACCATAGAGCCGCACCTCCACCGCCACCCGCGTCAGCTTTTCCGTGCCCCGGTTCTTGACAATACCGGTCACATGATAAAAAGCGTCTTCATACGACTGATCCTGCCAACCGGTCTTGCCGCTGGTGTAGGTGTTGACCCCGTATACCACCAGGGGCTCCGCTTTGATCATCCGCTCCGTCACCACGGCCGGCGTAACGGGGTAATACCGCCCGTCGTCCCCGAGTTCCATCCGTTCGGATATGGGGGGCCGCGTGGTGTACGCCGGCCAGCGGCTTATCACTTCCTCGTAAGATGCCGCCGCGTCGGCATAGCGTCCCCGTTTCCACTGCAAATCCCCCAGTTTCAGCCAGTGGGCAGGGTCGTCCGGACCGTTCTTCACCGCGGTTTGGGCAGCCTCCACACGGGCCGCCAGCTCGGCATCGGTCACATGATGTTCCCCCGTTTTCGCCTCCACCTCGGCCAGCATGGCCTCGGCTTCCCGGCGCCCGGGACCTTCCGGGGCCTGCCGCAAGTAGGCGAGAAGCTGCTCCCGGGCATCGGCGTACGCCCCCGTCTCCATATGCGCCTTGGCCAGCAGAAAGCGGGCCTCCCGGGCCTCGGGGGTGGTCACGCCGTGGGACACCACCCCCAGGAGACGATGTATCGCAGCCGCGTAGTCACCCGCGTCCAAATCCCGTCGTGCCTGCTGCAACACCCGGTCGGGCGTCACATAGACCCCGTTGGTGGCGTCCCCGCCGAAACCGGCATCGGTGGCACAGCCCAACATGCCGAAAGGGAGGGCGAGAAAGACGGCCAAGTAAATTAAATGCGCAGGTACGGCCGCACCACCGTCCCGCGCGCAAGCGATAGGTTTCATGGAGTAAATTTCGCCGGTTGGTGGATTATTTCTTTGCGCCAAGCTTTTCGAGCACTTGCCCGGTGAGATTATCGGCTTGCATGTCCAATCCCGCGGCCTTGAGGTAGCCGACGGACACAATCAGATCGTACTTGTTCTCGCAGCCCACTTCCGAGATAAGGCGAACAGCGTGATTGCTGGCGGCACTTATCTGGAGCCAGTACTTGGCCGAGCCGGCCTTAATCCTTTTCTTTTTCAGGACCTTGTACTCGGGCATGGCGCGAACAATGCGTTTGTAGTCCACCTCGCCCGGCTTTTCAAAACTTTTGGCGTTGCCCCAAAAGATCTTCTGCTCATCAATTTTGTCGTCCGGAATGGCAAAAGCCATCACCACCCCGGGAAGGGCCAAAAGTGCGATGATTGCGGCCACACCCGCCGCCAGCATTCTCGTTTTCATGATATACCGTTTTGCCCCCGTTCTTCACGGACCACGCGCCGTGCCCTGAACGTGGGGAAGTTGGCCGGGAGCCCCCCTCCGCTCTGTAGGGGACGGTGACCCGGATCCTTTCCGCTTACTACCATATACAATACCGGTGTTTCCCGAAAAGTTTCACGGAATCGAGAAAAAAGTGGATCTTGTTTTGATTTTCCGGCGATTTTTGACCTGTGCCGCTGGTTAATTCGACGCAAACTGCGCACTGTGATAAATGCGGTCATCCTTTCGTGACCCTATTGTATTGCGTGGACCTTCGCTTGGCCCCGTCAACATGGGCGGAAAGCAAAGCGTTGTTCTTACTAAGATGTACCATATTCACGCCCACATCGTTTTTCCACGACTTCCGGGGTGGTCTCGCCGCCATCGGCTGTTCGTGCACGGCCATTCGCCCTTTTGACGGGCGCGACATGGCCCCTATAGAATAGGCGCCCGCGGCGGGGGCGGTCCGTCTCCCACGCGCACTGAAAGGAAATTCCCATGCGCCCAGTCATTCGCCTTGCATCTCTTGGCGTGGTTTTCGTTGCCGCCGTTGCCTGGTCATATTCCCCGCCGGCCCGCGGAGAGGCGGTTTCAGACGGTGAATTGGATGCGCTCTGGCTCTCGCCGGGGCAGGCCTACCCCGTGCCCCGCGTGGATCTCCAGGTGACGGCGCCAGCGGAAGTGTCCTGCGGTACGCCGCTGAATCTCGACTGCGTGATCCGTACCCATGCCGCCTACCCGGCCACCGTGGTATACGCGCGGGTCGTGAAGGGAACGGACGAGATCGCTAGTTTGGGTGAAACGACCCTTGACCTGGTGCCGGGGGCGAACGCCTGCACCATTCAATGGGACGCCAGCATGCTTCCCACGGGAAAGTATCGGATTATCATCGAGGTGGATTACGCCTCCGGAACGGCCCGTGCCCGCTACGAAATCCCCCTGGTACGGGTGACTGGAAAGGATTTGGCGCAACGCCTGGCGAAGGCCGCCGATCACCAGGCCGCCCTAGCCCAACGTTTTGCCGCGGCGAAAGATGAAGCGGCCGTGACGCCTTACGCCAGGCTTCGTATACGCATTGCCGAAGAGGTCCTGGAGCGGGCCCGGGCCGACCAGGCCGCGTCACGCTGGCATGCCTTTTACCACAAGCTCCAATATATCGAGACGACCCTGCCTTCCCTCGACGCCTGGCTTGCCTTCGGCGCCCTGTCCCCCGAATTACAGGCACCGGCCCCGCCCCGTCTTGTCCCGGGGGCATTGGCGCGCGAGAACGGCGGTTTGGCGGCCCACGGACGGCCCGTTTTCCTCTTCGGGAAGGCGCTGAAGGGCACGGACGTGGCCGAAGTGGCCCGGCTCGAAGGCTACGGGCTCAACCTGGCCACGGTTGAATTGCCCCCCCGCGTAACCTTGGCTTCACCCACGGCAACAGCGCCTTTCGAGTCGGAATACAACGTCCTTTTCACCGCGCTTCGAGAAGCGGGGATCGCTGTTGTCGCCACCCTGGCGCCCCGGGATGTGCCGGCCTGGTTGCTGGAGCGAAGCCCCGACGTGGCGGACAAGGGCTTCGTCGATCTCGCGCATGCCCGGATGAAGGAACTGGTGCGGCGTCATTTGCGGGCGGCCATGCCCTACCTCGCGGGCAAAGAATCCGTGCTGGGCGTTGCCGTCGCGGAGGCCCCCAGATTCCGTTTCGACAGCGAGGCGACACGGCAGGCGTTCATCGCGCGGGTTCGGGCACTCTACCCCGACCGACAGGTGCTGAACCGCACCTGGGACGCGCACCTGGGCAATTACGGGGAGATTGGCATCTGGGGCAATTACCCCGGATACGCCCATCTCGCCATGGGGGAAACGGGGGAAGATTGGCGCTATCAAAGCAATAGCGCCTACCAGTTTGACTGGCAGTCGTTTCACCAGGGGCGCGCGCGCGCCTACCTGGCGGGACTGTTGGATAAGGCGCGCACGCTGGCGGACGGTCTTCCCACGGGCATCATGGTTTCCGGGCACGTGTTCGAGGAAGGCCGGACCCGGCAGGACGTGAACCGGGAAGATGTTTTTTCCCTTACGAACATGGGATTCTGTTCCGCCGCGGCACGGCCCTCGGATCCTTTCTTTGCGATGCGTTATCCCCGGCCTTTCGCGTTCTACGACCTCCTTCGTTCCTATGAGCCCGGTGTCCCGGTGCTGAACATTAAGGCCGGTTTTTTCGGGGAGAAACCGGACACGGCGCCCCTCCATGGCCGGTACGTACACAGCGCCGTCTGGGAGAGCGTGATGGCGGGTCTCACGGGCATGACCCTGCCCGCGGACAGCCCGGTCTTCGACCTCCCCGAGGCGCTGGAGGGTTATGCCACCGCGGCGCTGGACATCAACCGCCTGGCGCCGCTGGTTCGCGCTTTCCAAGAGGCGCCCGCCCGGGTCGGCGTGCTGTTCAGCAGGTCATCCGCCATCTACCGCGATGGCGACCCCCACGTTCGTTCCGCGCTGGATGCCTTCGAGGGGGCCTCGTTTTCCGGATATGCCGTGCGTTTCGTCTCCGAGGAACAATGCAATGCGGAAACATTAAAAAGCCTGGACGTCATGGTTATCCCGGAGACCCCGGCCCTGTCCGACGCGGCGTTTGACGCGCTGTCGGCCTACATTGACGGGGGAGGCGTGGCGGTCCGCCTGGGCACGCCCATCCCCTACACGGAGCGGGGCGCTTCGCGCACCGATGTACTGCCCACCACGGCGCGCACCATCCTGGTGCGGGGCCTGAACCTGCCGACGGAATACCTTCATGCCATGGATGCCGCCATCGCCTTGGGGAGCCTGCCCGCCGTGACACGGGTGGTCAACGCCGAGGGATACCCTCTCGAAGGCGTGCGCACGCGGTGCATCGAATTCAGGGGCGAGACCTATCTTTACCTGTTGAACCTGCGCAAGGACCCCGTCATTTGCCACCTCACGGGGAACGCGAAGGAAGGACGCGACCTCATTCGCGGGCGAACGGTGCGGTTCCCGCTTCCCGTGCTCCCCCTGGACGTCATGCTGATCAGGCTGGAAAAGCCCACCTCCGCCTGGAGATGGCCGAGGCGGGGACCGGCACCCGGTAGGCTCCCGCCAAGTGCCATTTGCGAAAAGGCATATTTCCACGAGGCCACCACGTGCCCCGTTCCCCGCCATGACGGATACCGAAGGGTGGATCCTGGCCCGCCATGGCTGAATTCCGTAATGCTCAAAGAAGATTTCCGCCCGAAACAGGCAACGGCCGCTCCGAAGAGCGGCCGTTCATACCTGGGATGCAGGAAACCGGGTCAGCCGGCGGCCTTGAGCTCGATGGTGGCGCCGGTGCCTTCAAGCTGCTCTTTGAGCTTGTTGGCTTCGTCCTCGGCCAGACCTTCCTTGACCGGGGCGGGAGCGCTGTCGACAAGCGCCTTGGCTTCCTTGAGCCCCAGACCGGCGATATCCTTCACCAGTTTGATGACCTGGATCTTGCTGGAGCCCACTTCCTTCAGGATGACGTCGTAGGAGCTGGGGCCTTCGTCTTCCTCTTCGGCGGCGGCACCGGCCATGGGCATGGCGCCCATCATGGCCATGGGGGCCGCAGCCTCCACGCCGAACTTCTCTTCGAGGGCTTTCACCAGCTCACTCAGTTCCAGAACGGACAGCTCGGCAATGCTGTCGATAATGCTGTCAAGCTTCTCGGACATTTTTTCTTCCTCTCTTGAACCCACGGGGGGTTGCTTTGGTTAATCAGGCCGCGCGATTCAGGCCGCGCTGGCTTCTTCCTTTTCTTTCTTTTCCTTGATCTGATCCAGCACACTGACCAGGTTCCGGGGCACGGCGTTGAGCGTACCCACGAGGTTGCGCAGGGGCGCGGCGATGGTGCCGACGACCTGGGCGATCAACTGGTCGCGCGAAGGCAGGTCGGCCAGGGCCGCCACCTGCGCGGCGTCAATAACTTTGCCGTTGAGCACGCCACCCGACATGGTGACCATCTTGGCGGTCTTGGCAAAGTTCTTCAGAATCTTGGCGGGCAGCACCGGATCTTCACAGAAGGCCCACGCGGTGGGACCGTCCATCATCTCGGCGGCGGCCCCGGCTTCGATCTCATCCAGCGCACGCTTGGCGAGGGTGTTCTTGTACACCTTGTACACGACACCCGCCTCGCGCAATTGCTTGCGGAGCTCGGTAACCTGCCCGACATCGATGCCCACGTATTGAGACATAATGGCGATCTGGCTGTTCTCAAGGCGTTCCCGGAATTCCTGAACTGCGGCAATTTTCTTGGGTGTTGGCAAATGGATTCACCTCCTCTCCGTGAATAAAAAGAACCCCGCGCTGTCTTCAGACAACGCGGGGTCACGGAGAATCGTTGTAAAAGAGAATCCGTGTCCACGGTCTCGGCAGGCATGCATTAAGGCCCGAAGGCCGCCGGCTGTCTTCGACGCGCGACGCTCATTTGAGCTTCAACGGGCGAAGCATAGCAAACCTGCGGTCCCGTCTACAAGTTTCCGGCGCGCCACCCGCACCGCGCCGGGGTTGGGCGCGACCGGACGGTTTCGTCCGCGCCGTTACTCGTGATGATGGTTTTCCCCGATGATTCCGTGGGTGGCTTCGTGAAAGATGATGCCGCCTCCGTTCACGGGGAAATCATTGCCCATGTTGTGATAACCGTTCTCGTCGGGGATGTACTTCAGGAAGGTCACGTGACCATCCAGGTAGAGCACGTTGCAACCGCCGGGCACATGGTTGAAGTGGGTGGCATGGTCGCCCGACAGTTCGTCCCACATGATGGGAATGTTCGACGCGGCCTGCGCCCCGGCGGCCGGGTTGTTGATGTCGGTGATGAAGAAACGCTCCACCCCTTCCTTCAACCGGGGCGCGTTTGAAAAACCTCCCATGGCCAGGGGCGCGCCGGGGGTTCCGAAAACCAGGTCCCCGCCCGTCACGGCCTTGGCCTGTTCTTCGTTCAGGCTTTCGCCCAGTTCCACGAGCTTCCGGGCCAAGGTGATTCCCAGTGTCAGAAAGTCATCATTCACTTGGAAGAACGAAGGACTGAGGGTCCAACCCGTATACACGTAGGGGTGTTCGTACACCTCGCAGGGCTCCACCAGGCCGTCGCCCACAGTGTCCTGTCCGTTGAGAACCATGTGGCCCTGTTCCCTGGCGTCGGCCCAGTTCGTGGACGGGTTCTTTCCTTCGTCCCAAAGCTGCACGGCCGTGCCCGCCCACGGGGAACTGGGACAAACGAGCACGTTGTAATCGCTCAAGTACTCCGGATAGAGCGACTCCATATCCATGATGGTCGCCATGCCGTGGGTGGGGCTTCCATCGCAATTGGTCGCTTTCATGGCGGGAAAGATTCCGCCCCGGCTCTCGCCGGCGTACATCTTGAGGGCGAGGCCCATTTGTTTCAGGTTGTTTGCACAACTCGCACGTCGCGCCGCTTCACGGGCCCGCGCCAGGGCGGGCAGCAAAATGGCGGCGAGAATGCCGATGATGGCAATAACCACAAGCAATTCAATCAGGGTAAATCCATGACGTTTCATGGGTACAGTTCCTCCGTTTTTTCGTCACAACACAAGCTCGAACATGAAAAGCGCACACGCCTTCATGCCACGCCCCAAGGGCGCCGGGTGGGATTGGTGGCCCCTCAAACGGAGGAACGGGGCGGGGCACGACCGGGAGGAAAGGGGAAAGGTGTTTCCAGGGGAAGGGGAAGGAGGTTAACGGCCTCAGTCGCGAAAAACGCGGGACCAAGGGGGGAGTCAATGGAGGAAGACGCCACGAAGGCAGTTGCCGCCGTGAGACAAAGCGGACAGGATCCGAAATGATGATGGTTGCCCCCCTCATGGTGCGGCGCAAAGCCATGGAGCACCGCCGCGACCAGGAGCCACGCAAACAGAAGCCGCGCCGCAAAGCGCAATATCACTCGTCCCGTGGGCTTCACCCGTCACGCCTCATTAATGCAACTGCGTTATCAATAAGGAGTATAGCCCTATCTCCCGACCGAATCAAACGCACCTTCCACACCATCCGGCAGGAAACCTGCCTTACCGGCAGTCCTCCTCGAAAGGGCGCGACAGAAAACACGGCCGCAAGGCGGGTCATCCCGGAAACCGCCGCGAGATTCCTGAAGCCAAACAATTCGGCCGCGTGCGGGGTGCAGGCATGCGTGAACGAGGCCTTCAGTTCCAGGTCCCCAGGCTGAACATTGACCCGCAACACATCCCCCCCCCCCCGGGCACCGGTGATGGTGGGCCAAGGCCCGCCCTCCCCCCCCCTGGCCGGAACCAAAAGACCGTCACCGCGGGGAAATCCCCGGCGACCACGGCAACCCGGGCACCGCCCAGCCCCCCCCGGTTGCCGTGCCCCCAAACCACTTCCCCAGGATTCAAAAAAAGCATTTGACAAAACGAACGCAAGTACGCAAGATATCATACAGCGTGTGTCACGAACCGTCGTGAACGCGGGGCAGGGGCACGGATAGACAATGGCGGGCGGCATGCTTGGTTCATGGCGGGGCGAATACCGTGGTGAGGCGGCGTGGACCCCCAACACTCCGAGGAGGGCATCAATGTACAACCTGCTGAATGAAGCATGGATCCCCGTGCTTTACCGGGACGGGAGACGCGCGCGCGTCGGAATCCGGAAGGCGTTCGAGGACGCCACGCGCATCCGTCAAATCGCCGCCACGAACCCCATGGACCGCGTGGCGATACTGCGTTTTCTTCTGGCCCTGCTTTACTG
>JAJRTN010000026.1 GCA_024278275.1 Candidatus Hydrogenedentota bacterium | reverse complement strand
GAGCAGCGCGCCGCATGAAAACCCCCAAATCTGACGCAGGCCCGTCCAGGGTTTCAGCCAACCGCGGTTCCTCTGTCATGCCCGGCAGCTGTCCCAACGTAGCCCTTGCCGTGCGCTGGTGTGGCCCCCCTGGTGTACGGACCGACTCCACGAGCGTTCAATACGTGCAGGTGATGCCATCCTGGGGCTTTCGGTTCGGCTTGAGGAACAGGATGTAAGTACCTCCCAGCAACCATTCATGCTCTTGTGTTTCAGCCCCCGTGACAGGGGACTCCTTTACAGGGTAATTCCGAAAACCTGCCAGGTATCCAATGGATTTACGGCAAGAATGGTGCCCGGAGCCGTTATAGCGGAAGGGGTACCGTGGAAAATGGGATTGCTTTTTTTTGGGTACTTTGTCGAGGAAGGCTTTTGCGCGATTTGATTTGGCGAAGCCGGCATGGCATGGCATGGCACGGGATGGATGGTTAACGAAACGTGGTAGGATAAGCGAAGCGAACTTCCACCGGCGCGTCTTTCAGGGAATGGGGGGCGGGCATGGCCTTCCATCCAACCACGGGCTTCCCGGTTCTGGCTCGCGCTGTCGTGGTTTTCCCCGACCGAAGATGAGGAACTTATCCCATGATGACCTACCGTGAATTCATTGAGAAAGCGGCTCCGGGCCGGGCCATCCTGGACCGATACTTGGACCCGTCCAGCCGCATGTGGGCGAAGTTCGACCCCGAGATCGGTTACACCCTCCGTAACGCCTGGATTCGCGACGGGGTTGATGGGGCTTATACGCTTTCGCGCTATGCCGAAGATGGCCCCCGTCGGCAGGGCAACTTCGCCGACCAGCCATGTCGTATCAACACTTATGGTAACAGTTTTACCCAGTGCCACCAGGTGAGCGATGGCGAAACGTGGCAGGAGATTCTCGCGGCGCACTTCTGCGAACCCATCCGCAATTACGGCATTGGCGGCCATGGGGTGTACCAGGCTTACCGCCGTCTCCTGCGCAATGAGGCGACCGATGATGGTGCGCCTTATGTCATCTTCAACCTGTGGGGGGATGACCACCAGCGGAGCATTACCCCGTGGCGGTGGTTCAGCTTTGCCCACGCCTGGGACCAGGCGACCACGGCATTCATGTTCCACGGCAATCCCTGGGCATACGCCCGGCTCGACCCGGACTCGGGCGAACTGATTGAAATCCCCACGGCCTTCGGCACGCCCGAGTCGCTCTATCAGCTCTGCGATCCCGCCTTCACCTACGAGACGTTCAAGGACGACTTCGTCATCCGCATTCAAGCGGTCCTTCGGGATGACGTGGAGGTCGATCCGGCCCCGCTGCGAGCCGTGGCCGAGAGCATCGGCCTGGGGCGCCTGAAGTGGGATACCCCGGAGGCCGCCGCCGGCGGCGCGTGGACACTCTACAACGAATACGCCTGGAAGGTGAGCGTGAAGATCATGGACAAGGTAAAGGCGTGGGCCGACGGACAGGGCAAACAACTCTTGATCCTGCTCAGCTATCCCGAAGCGAGCATTCGTGAAATATGCGAGGGTAAATCACGCGACGCGGAGGATTATCTCGACTGGCATCCCCGGGCCTTGCGGGAACATATTGCCGGGCTGGGGTTGCCCTGCCTGGACATTCTGCCCAAGCATGTGGAGGAGTTCAAGACCTTCCGTCTCAGCCCGAAGGAATACGTGGGTCGCTACTACATCGGCCATTACAACCCACGGGGCAATCACTTCTTCGCCTATGCCATCAAAGACGCGCTGGTCGATTGGCTTGATCCGAAGCCGCCGGCGTATCGCGGTGATGAGGAACCCCTGATTCGTTTTCGGGGCTACCTGCCGGGATAAGATACCGGAGGTTCCGTCGGACCGTCCGTCATTGCCCAGGTTACCGACAGTACGCTATTCTACGGCGTCAAAGAGACAATAGCGGCCAGTCGGAAGGAATTCCGCGAGTGCCACAGGCGGCTTGCCCGCCCGTTTTTTCGCACCGACCAACGAGAAGAACACAGGAGCAAGAAGAAAAATGGCCGTTACAAATATGATCGAGCTTCCCGAACTCACCACGGATCTTCCGTACAAGGTGGCGGATCTTTCCCTCGCGGAATGGGGACGCAAGGAATTGGACATGGCGGAGAAGGAGATGCCGGGTCTTATGGCGATTCGTGAACGTTATGCGGCGCGGAAACCCCTCCAGGGCGCGCGTATCATGGGATCGCTCCACATGACCGTCCAGACGGCTGTCCTTATCGAGACGCTGAAGGCGCTCGGCGCGGACGTGCGCTGGGCGAGCTGCAACATCTACTCCACCCAGGATCACGCCGCCGCCGCCATCGCGGAGACGGGCGTGCCGGTCTATGCGTGGAAGGGCGAGACCCTGGAAGAATACTGGTGGTGTACCTACCAGGCCATGAACTTCGGCGACGGGGAACTGAACATGATCGTCGATGACGGCGGTGACGCGACCCTCCTGATTCACCGGGGCTACGAGTTGGAGGAGCACTTCGACAAAACCGGTACGCTTCCCGAAATATGCACCGACAACCATGAGGTGCAGGTGGTGGACTCCCTCCTTCACCAGGTTCATGCCCGGGACCCGAAGAAATGGCACCGCGTTGTTGAAAGCTGGGTGGGGGTTTCCGAGGAAACCACCACGGGTGTACACCGGCTTTACCACATGATGAAGGAAGGCAAGCTCTACACGCGCGCCATGAACGTGAACGACTCGGTGACCAAGTCGAAGTTTGACAACCTCTACGGTTGCCGTGAATCCCTGGCCGACGGCATCAAGCGTGCCACCGATGTCATGGTGGCAGGTAAGGTTGTCGTGATCGCGGGCTATGGCGACGTGGGCAAGGGCTGCGCCGCCGCCATGAAGGGCTTGGGCGCGCGCGTGCTGATCACCGAGATCGATCCCATTTGCGCGTTGCAGGCCTGTATGGAGGGCTACCAGGTGCTTACCATGGCCGAGGCGGCGCCCTTGGGCGACATCTTCGTCACCACCACGGGGTGCTGTGACGTGATACGGGGTGAACACATGGTCGTCATGAAGGACGAGGCCATCGTCTGCAATATCGGCCACTTCGACTCGGAGATCCAAATCGCCTGGCTGTAAAATAATCCCGATGTGACCGAAGTAAACATAAAACCCCAGGTCGACAAGTTTGTTTTCCCCGACGGACGGTCGATTATCGTCCTGGCACGGGGGCGCTTGGTCAACCTCGGCTGCGCGACGGGCCACCCCTCCTTCGTTATGTCTAACAGCTTCGCCAACCAGACCCTCGCCCAGATAGCCCTTTTCACCGAACCGGAGAAATACGAGGTTGGCAAAGTCTACGTATTGCCCAAGTTGCTGGATGAAGAAGTCGCCCGGCTGCATTTGGGGAAACTCGGCGCCAAGCTCGATGAACTCAGTGCGGAACAGGCCGACTATCTTGGCATTCCCGTGGAAGGCCCCTACAAACCCGAACATTACCGCTATTAGTGCCTTGGTCTCCAGGAGCATCGATAAAAGCCGAAGGTAACCGCCCCCGGGTATCACGTTACGGTGGGGAGGAGGTGGGGGGGCGATGCCCTGCCCTTTCCTCATGGATGCCCGCCTTCGCGGGAAGATGCAGGGTGGGCCTTGGCCCACCACGCCTGAAACCTTGACGACGAAACAGCATCTCTTGAAAGAACGGCCATGGTGGGCCAAGGCCCACCATGTGACTGTTGAAGTCGTGTGTCCCGTTCCCACGGTTCGCGTGGCATTGCCAACGGCACCGTTGTCAATTCCCGGATTTCCATGATACCATTTATTTAAAGGCTGCCAACGGGGGCTCGAAGAGGATGCTGTATGCAAAATCGATGGGCTTCCCGGTGTATTGCGTTGGGGATGGTGATCTTCGCGTTGTCGAATGGAGCCACCGCGCAGGTTGAGATTTCGGAAATCATGGCGGCGCCCTCGGATCGGCTGGTCCGGTGGGACGCGGACGGCATCCCCCGGCTGGGTGTCGGAATCCCCTGGACGGCAGTCGCTTATGACGATTCTTCCTGGGCGCAGGGCCCGGCGCCGTTGGGCTTTGGCGATGCCGGTATCGCCACCACGGTGGACCTGGCCGCGGAGGGTCTGATCTCCCTGTATCTTCGCAAGACCTTCACCGTCTCCGCCGCCGATGCGGCCAGTAGCCAGCCCCTGGAGCTTTGGATTAAGTATGATGACGCTTTCGTGGCCTACCTGAACGGGGTGGAACTGGAACGGGAAGCGCTGGGTCCCAGGCATGGCGTTGTCTATCACGATCAGCAGGCCTACTGGAACGACGAATCCACCACGATCCGCAACAGGATCTTCACCACGGCCCGGCCCGCCTCGGAACTCCTGGTGGCGGGGGAAAACGTGCTGACCCTTCAGATTCACAACATTGATGTGGATTTCCACCATGTCGATGTGGCGGGTAAAACGGACCGTGTATTCGCCGATGCCGATCTCAAGGTCCAGGGGAATGTCGCCTCCCTGGTGCCCATGGGCAGCACCTGGAAATACTTCCCGGGGGCTTACGAGCCTTCGGGCGGGTTTGGCGATGCCGACGGTTTCTGGGACTGGATTGAACTGACGAACACCTCGGGGGGAACCGTGAACATGACGGGTTGGTCGCTCACGGACGACGCCACCGACATCAACAAGTGGGTGTTTCCGGCTTTCTCCTTGCCGGCGGGTGGTCGCGTGGTTGTCTTCGCTTCGGGGCTGGACCTCCCCGGCCCGCCCATGCACACCAATTTCAAGCTGTCGAAGGAGGGGGAGTACCTCGGGCTCTACAACACGAGTGGCCTGGTGGTGAGTGAATTCGCGCCCCAATTCCCGCCGCAGACCCATTTCCAGTCCTATGGCTTCGACAGCGGGGGAAACCCGGTCTACTTTGAGACCCCCACGCCGGGCGCGGCGAACACGGGGGTGACCTACGCGGGCATCACGGCGGCGCCGGTCTTCAATGTTGCCACGGGCCTCTTTGACACGGCTTTCGACCTGGACCTGTCGGCGGCACCGGGCGCGTCGGTGCGGTATTTTCTCTACCAGCCCACCGCCACGGGAGCCGGCGTCCCGCCACGATGGGAGTTCGACACGGACGGCGATACGGAAGGCTGGCAGATCTTGCACAGCACGACGGGCATGAGCGCGTCCGGTGGTTTCCTGAACTTTTCGATCAATGGGCCGGACCCCTATACCCAAGGTCCGTCCATATCCATCAACGCCGCGGACAATCGCTACCTGAGTCTGCGCATGAAAACCACGGAGACCGGAGGCGGCGAGTTCTTTTTCGCAATTCCCAGTCAAGGTTACACGGCGGGGAAAGCGGTTCGGTTCACGGTGGACACGGCCAACCAATGGGTGGATTACACCCTGGACATGACCCAGACGGTGACGGCGGGCCTGTGGACGGGCACCATCTCGCGCCTGCGCTTCGATCCGCCCGGGTGGGACACGGGGCAGGTGTGGATCGACTTTATCCGCCTGGGTTCCGCCCCGGATTTCGATCCGCCGCCTCCGCCGGACCCGGGGGGATCGGAGCCGACGGTCGTGGGACGGGCGCCCACGGCCACCACGGGCGTGGTCTATGACGGAACACCGGTCAGTATCGACAAAAACACCATCGTTCGCGCCATTGCCGTGGAGCCGGGCTACCTGCCTTCGGCGGTGGTGACGCAAAGCTACATTTTCGGCTTTGGCTGGGGGGGCGACGAAACGGCGGCCCTCCACGCCGCGCCCATCATTTCGCTGGTGGCCGATGAAGAGCGGGAGCTCTATGAACCCTTCGGCGGCATGGCGGTACAGAGTGATGGTTACAGCAACTGGTGGACCTCGGGCATCGCGCCCGATGAATACAACCTCTTCGTCATGCACGGCCGGCCCTTTGAGCGTCCCATCCACATGGCGTGGATCGAGCCGTCGGATGGATCGGGTTTCCAGGTGGAAACGGGCTTCCGGGGGGGACGGAGCGATGTGGGGCGCCGCGGTTTGCAGCGGACCGACGGCAATTGGTTTGCCGGCACCGCCCGTTACGTGTTCTGGATGCACTTTCGCGATGACTACGGCGAGAGTCCCCTGGTGGCGCCCATTTTCGACCCGGCGGCAAGCGTGAACCGCTTCAAGGCCCTGGGGCTGCGGTCCAACGCGGGCGACTGGATCAACCCGACGATCACCGACGAGTTGACGCGGCGGCTCCAGATCGCCGTGGGCGCCTGCGGGGCCTGGGGCACCTTCGCCAATGTCTTTGTGAATGGTGAGTTCAAGACCTACCTTTTTCCCGTGGAACGGCTCAACGAGGATTTCTTCCAGTACCAGTTCAACAGTAACCAAGACTGGGACGTGCTCAAACAACAGGTCTCGAAGGATTTCATCGGCATCCTGGAGTTGAAAAGCGGCACCTACGACGCCTGGGACAGCCTGCTCAGTTTTGCCCAGACCAACGACCTGAACGACTACGGCAACTGGCTCGAAATCAAGCGGCGCATGGACGTGGAACAGTTCGTGGACTGGCTGCTCATCAGTATCTACAGCAACATCGTGGACTGGCCCTGGAACAACTGGGTCACCGCGCGGGAGCGGTCGCCCCAGGGCAAGTTCCGCTGGTACGCCTGGGACAATGATTCGGCCTTCCAACTCCAGGTGCGCGCCATCGACCGCATCGAACAACAGAACGTGGATGTGAACCGTCTCTACCGCGCACTGAAAACGAGCTACGAGTTCCGTCTGCTCTGGCAGGATCGCGTGCAGCGCCACTTCTACTATGACGGCGCCCTGACGGCCCCCAAGGTCCTGGCCATCCATAACGAGTTGAAGAGCTTCATGGAACCCATCATCAACTACTTTCACAACCAGGCCTTCAACAACTACATCGCCGACGACTGGATTCCGAACCGGCGCCAGATCGTCTTTGACCAGTTCGCGGAGTATGGCTACGCCCCCGCCATCGACGCGCCCACCTACACCGAACTCAACGACACGGTGTACCTGACCAATCCCAACGCCTCGGGCACCATCTACTATACCCTCGACGGGAAAGATCCGCGCCAGCGAACGGTGTCTCAGTCCAATCCGACCGTGTACTACGCCTACGTGCCCACGAGCGACATCGGCACGGCGTGGCGCGGCGGGGCGGCCTTCGACCACTCAAGCTGGGCCAGCGGCACGGTGGGCGTGGGATATGAACGCGGAACAGGTTATGGAAATCTCTTCGATATAGACGTGGAAAGCGCCATGTACGGCATCACGGACAACTGCTACGTGCGGGTGCCCTTCAACGTGGACGCCGCCGACCTGGGCTCCTATGTCGGCATGACGCTGAACATCCGTTACGACGATGCCTTCGTGGCCTATCTCAACGGGACCGAGATCTACCGCGTGGGCTTTAACGGCGAACCCGCGTGGAACACGGTGGCCGACAGCAGCAATACGACGCCCCATGAGGCTTCCAGTGCCTTCGACACCTTTGACGTGTCGCAGCACTTGGGCCTGCTGCACGCCGGTGAGAATATCTTGGCCATTCACGGACTCAACTATTCCGCCACGGGCAGTCACGCGAGCTCCGATTTCCTCTCCGCGGCCTACCTCACCCTGGAAACCAACCAGGTGGACCCGCAGTACCTGGGCGATTCGGCCGTGGAATACACGGCGCCCGTGGCGAAGAGTCCCTCCATGCCGCTCTTGGCGCGCGTGCTGGACGGCAGCACGTGGAGCCCGCTCCTGGCGGTGGATCCCAGCGGCGAGGAGCCGGGCCTGGCCAACCTGCGTATCACGGAAATCATGTATCACCCCGCCACCGGCGGCGCGGAGTTCATCGAGATTCAGAACACGGGCGCCGTTGCCATCAATATCGGCAACGTGCGTTTTTGCGACGGCATCGATTTCACTTTTCCCCCGAACACCGTGCTGGCCCCGGGGCAGCGCCTGATCCTGGTGGAGGATTCCCTGGCCTTCGAGGCCGCCTATCCCGGCGTATCGTATTTCGGGGTGTACGCGGGCCGCCTGTCAAACGGCGGCGAGCGGGTGGCGCTATGTGCGCCGAGCGGCCTGGCGGCCTCCGCCGTGACGTACAGCGACAGCGGCGATTGGCCCAGCACGGCGGACGGGCAAGGCTTCTCGCTGGTGCTCATCGATCCCAATGGCGACGTGAACGACCCGGCGAACTGGCGGGCCAGCGCCGTCGTGGGCGGCAGCCCCGGCACCGACGAAGCGGCCGCGAACATTCCGGCGGTCTATATCAACGAGGCCCTCACCCACACCGATCCGCCCCTGGTGGACGCCATCGAGTTGTACAATCCGACCGACGCGCCGGCCGATGTGCGTGGATGGTTCCTCACCGACGACCGCATGGTGCCCATCAAGGCGCGCATCCCGGACCGTCCGGAATACATCATCCCCGCAGGGGGCTACGCGGTGGTGGATGAAACGGTCTTCTCGCAGAATCCCGGCGAGGTGAACGGCACGCCCATGCAGGGCTTCCTCCTGAGTTCCCACGGCGAGGAGGTGTTTCTCTTCTCCGCCGACCTGGCCACGGGCCAACTCACGGGATACAGCCAGGGCGAGACCTTCGGTGCGGCGGAGAACGGTGTTAGCTTCGGACGCCACGTGACCAGCGAAGGGAAGGTCCACTTCGTCGCCCAGCAGGCCAACACCCTCGGCTCGGCCAACGCGGGGCCGAAAGTGGGTCCCGTGGTCATCAGTGAAATCAACTACAATCCCCTCACGGGCGAGACGGAATACCTGGTGGTGACCAACATTTCCAGCCTCCAGGTGCCCCTCTGGGATCACAGCAGCGGGGGCGACCCGACGAACACCTACAAGGTGGAGGGTATCGGTTTCGCCTTCGAGGGACAGTATGCCCTGCCGCCCGGAACGAGCGCGCTCATTGTGAACGGCGACCCCGCGCCTTTCCACACGCCCTTCGGACCCTTCGGCAACGACACGCTGGACGGTGTGGGCGCGCTGGACAACGGCGGCGAAGCGCTCGAACTGATGTGGCCCGACAAGCCGGACCTGGGTTTCGTGCCCTGGATTCTCATGGATAAGGTGAAGTATGACGACGTGGCCCCCTGGCCCACGTCGGCGGACGGATTGGGCATGTCGCTCCACCGCATTGATCCGGCGGCCTATGGCAACGATCCGGCCAACTGGACCGCCGCCCCGCCCGGCTACAACAACGATCCCATCCTGCCCGCTTCCATGAGCGAGGTGTGGGTGGATTTCGACTTCGTGGGGACCGAGGTGGGTACACGGGCCAACCCCTTCGGCGATTTGGCCCAGGGGGTTTCCGTGTGCCAGGCGGGCGGCACGCTGCAAATCAAGACCGGCGAGAGCGGGGACACGCCCCGGATCACCAAGGCCATGCGAATCAACGCGCCCCTGAGCACCGTGCGTATCGGTGTTCCGGCACCGGCCGCGAAGTCAACGCAAGCGCAGGTTTCTCCGGAGATGCGCGCCTTACTGGATGCCCTGCGCAAAGCCCTGGCCGGAAAGGAAGCGCGGGAAGACGGGGAGCGTTTCGAGGCGGACGAAGATTCGCTGCAAACCGGTGCGATGATTTTTGAGCCGGTACTCCCGAGTGCGGTGACGCCCGAGGGCTACCAGGCCGCCCGACCCGATTCCGTGCTGTCCATCCGTCTGCGCGGACAGGCCGATATCGATCCGAACAGCATCTGGAGTCCCATCCCCGGCTACACGGGGGACCAGGCCCATGCCGAATGGATGCCCGTGACGGAAGACGGGCTGCAGGATGTGTGGGTGGTGTTCCGTCCCGAGGACCGGTGGTACGTGGACGACATCATCAAGCTTTCCGTCAAGGCGGAGACGGTGACCGGGGAAACCCTCGGACCGGTGGAATATGCGTTCCAGGTCAAGGAGGGGGACGAGCCCGGGGGCTCGATCCTCTGGCAGCCCCGCTATGGCGAGGACCTGGAGCCGGCGAGTCTCGATCTCACGGGCGAATCCAGCGATACGGCCGTGGTGAGTATGGCCGTCGGCACCTCGGAGGCACCGCTGGAAGAAGGGCTTTCCTCGCCCTTCGCCATCGGCCCCGACCGCGTGTACGACACGCCCCGACGGGTGTGGCTGCCCATCCCCCTCGGCGTGGATCCCGCGTCCGTATCACTTTACTACTACCACCCCCAAGGCCCGAACCGTGGCTGGTACCCGGCGGAAGAAGTGGCCGGGTGGCTCGTGCCGGACAGCGAATTGCAGGTGGTCATCGAAGGCCGCACCTACCTGGGCTTCCTAGTTCGCCACGCCGGTATGGTGCAACTGGGCATTCCGAGGCCCTGACCGGGGGGAACCGGAGGGAGGGCGGCCCGGGTCAATACACCAGGTTGCGGAAATCCCGCACCGTGTGGAAGGTGATGAGGTTGCCGTTGTGGGCGTCGTGGGCGCGGCCGTCGCCCGAACGGGACAGCACGTGCAAATCATCGCCGTCGATCACCATGGACGCGTAGTGCCGGGATTGCTTAAAGGCGCCCGTGTCCGCGACGCGACCGGCGAAACACCAGTCCACACAGTTCTTCGAGAAGTGCAGCACTAACCGGTGACGTTCGTTGTTGGGCAGGTTGAAGCGGTCTTCTTCAAGCAGTTCGGGCCGGGTCATGGAGTCGGTGGATTGGCTTGACAGCAACCAGAACATTTTCGTGGGCTCGTCGTAGAGGATGTGAAAGCGCATTTGTCCACCGGGGCAGGGCACGTACAGCATGGCTTCGCCGGAAGGGGCGTGGGCCAGGCCAACGGTGATGTTGCCCGCTTCGTCCTCGACGGCCTTGGCGATGCAGGCGAGATTGGTGGACCCCGTGTGTGCGCGCAACCAGAGGTAGAAGGTGCGCCCCTCGGGGTCATGCCATACGTTCTTCGGGTCGGTGAACTCAACGATATTGGTCTCCAGCCAACCCGGGTCGGCCATCCCTCGTTTGTCACGATGATCGCGGTTTGGGGCAGTCATGCCTATCTTGAAGAAGGGGATACCCATGAGGTTGAGGGGCCCGCCTTTCTTCAACGCGTCCTGGAAGGAAAACTTGTTCGAGAAGGTCCAGTTTTCGCGCTTTGTCAGGTCGTCGGTTTCTTTCCCGCGCAGCACCACCGGCGCCAACCGGGACACGGCCCACCCTTTGTACGGAGCGGTGGGCGTTTCCATGACCAGGTATACATTTCCCTTGGCGTAATGGACATTGCAGGCGGACTGGTGCCAGCTCTCACCTTCGGTCAGCCAGGAGGTCTCCCCCCACGTTGCGCCATTGTCGCTTGACGTCAGTACCCCCAGGTCGCCCGAATGACCGAGCACATAGACCTTGCCCCCCGCCGCGAAAGGACGCGCATGGAACAGGGGCATGTCGGCCCGGTGGGTCCAGGTCCGGCCATGGTCGTCGCTGGTGAAAATCTTTCCCGTGATGCGCTTGCCCCCGGGCGACCTGGGGACCTCCGGGTCCTTCATGCCCGGGCCGCCCTGGTCCATTGTCGCCACGAGACGGCCGCCGGGGAGAACGGCCAGCCCCGGGGTATAGGCATAGATCCGATCCGGTTCAGGGGATTCGTAGACGGTAACGTAATCGTTTGCGAGAACAGGGAGGGATTTCACGGGCATATCCTTTTGTTTTTCCACCGCGCCAGTGAGCGCCGCGCCGGCGGCCATGGTATGTAGAAAGGCTCGTCGTTGCATAATGATTTCCTTGTTTATCTACGGAGTCGAGAAGAATCTTGAAAACGCGCCGGGTGGCACAGGCGGCTTGCCCGCCCGTGCCATTGCATCGGTCCTTCGCGGACAGACAAGTTGTTCCCATTATGTGGCACAGCCGCCCCCGGCTGTGGAACCCGTAGGGTTCCATCTCCGGCTGGCGGTAATACCTGTCATTTAAGGGCATCGCGGTCTGTAATGGGCGAGGACTCAAATCCAACTGGTGCCTGTCGTCCCCACAGCCGAGGGCGGCTGTTCCAACATAAGACAGAGCCTTCGGCTCCGGGTGGATTCAGGCATCCCCGCTTTTCCTGTCTTTACTACACGCTGTTCGCGAAGAGCGCCCCCTCCGGTGTCACCACCGCGTCGCGCAGATTCCGCCCATCGTTCAGACATACCCCGGGCAACACCACGCAACGCTCCAGACGGACGGGTTTCTCGATGGTCACGCCGTCTCCCAGCACGGTGTCCACCAGAACCGTGCCCTCGGCCACCCGGCAACCTTCGCCCACGAGGACGGTCTTACCCCCGGCGCGAAGCTGATGAACGCAACACGCGATCAAATCGCCAATAAAGGTGAGATTCATGTCCCACTCCACCACGGGCGCCACGCGAACCGGGTACTCGTAGTCGATGAGGATCTGGATGGAATCGGTCAACTCGTATTCGTCGCGCATGGCGGTGCGGGGTGTTCGACGGATGGCGTCGAAGATATGCAGGTCGAAGAGGTAGAGACCGCAGCCCTTGAGCATGTTGGACACGTGGCGGGGCTTCTCGATGACGCGGCGCACCGTGCCGTCGTCGCGCAGCAGCACCGAGAAGTTTTTCTTTACCGCCTCCACATCACTTTCCTCCTTCACTGCGAGCACCGCCGACGCGTCGTGTGCCTCGAACTCGCGCACCATCATGCCCAGGTCGGGCACCTGGAAGAAGATATCGCCCAGGATGAGGAGAAAAGGATGCGCCAGGTGGCGCTCCAGTTGCCCCACCGCGTGGGCCAGGCCCAGGCGTTTCTCCTGCTCCACGTAGCGAATACGCACGCCATACTCGGAGCCATCGCCCAGGACCTGCGTAATACGGTGGCCCAAATAGCCGATAACAACGCTCACATCCTCGATACCGAGTCTCCGCATGTGCCGAAGCTGGTACACGAGGAGCGGCGTGTTGCAGATGGGCGCGATGGGCTTAGGCATGCGTTCGCCGAAGGGTCCCATGCGGGAACCATGGCCCGCCGCCAGAATCACGCCTTGATACGCTGATTTCGCCATGTTTCCGATTCACTCCCTCGGCCACGAACCCTGCGCGTTCACCATAGCCAACCACGCCGTGTTCAAGCAAGTACGAACTGAGGCTTTCGCGAAATCGGGGATATGCCTGCGTGCCACCCGAAGGATCGTGTTCGGTCCCCCAATGCCCCGGGATTGCCTTCTTGCCGCCGCACGGGGCGGGCGGGTACACTAGCCCGTGCCCCGCGGCACGCGGGGTTGAAAGCAGGACAAGCGTGAGGGCGATGCACCATGCGAAAAATCCCGGGATTCATGACCTTTGCCGTGTTGATACTCTGTCTGGGCTGTGGCGGGCCGCCGTCGGGCGGTCAACCCGGGGGGAACGGCGGCATTACGCGGGTGGCTTTCGTCACGAACAACCCCTCTGATTTTTGGAAAATCGCCGAGGCGGGAAGCCGAAAAGCCGAAAAGGAGTTTGGCGTCGAGGTGCTTTTCCGTATTCCTTCGTCGGGCACGGCGGAAGAACAGCAGCGCATCGTGCAGGACCTGGTGACGACGGGCGTTTCGGGGATTGCCATCAGCCCGAAGGATCCGGGCAACCAGACGGAAATGCTGAATGAAGCGGCGGCGGCGTGCAACCTCATCACCCAGGACAGCGATGCGCCGGAAAGCAACCGGCTGTGCTATATCGGCACGAACAACTACGCCGCGGGGCGGCAGGCGGGCGAGTTGGTGAAGGAATGCCTGCCCGACGGCGGCAAGATCATGATCTGCGTGGGCAGCATGGATGCGCAGAACGCCCAGGACCGCTACAAGGGCGTGAAGGATGTGTTGGCCGGCGGTCCGTGGGAAATCGTTGACGTGCGCACCGATGAAACCGACCGAGTGAAGGCCCTGGCAAACGTGCAGGATGCCTTGGTGACCTACGACGACCTGGCCTGTTTCGTGGGCCTGTGGTCCTACAACGGTCCCTCCATCCTTGCCGGCGTCTCCTCCTCGGGCGAGCTGGGCAAGGTAAAGATCGTCTGTTTTGACGAGGAGGACGAGACCCTTCAGGGCATCAGGGACGGCCACATCTACGGCACCGTGGTACAGCAGCCTTTTGAATTCGGCTATCAGTCGGTGAAGATTCTCGCCGAGTTGGCCAGGGGAGACAAATCCAGCATTCCTGAAAGCAAGCAAATCTACGTGCCGACCCTCGCCATCAAGAAGGACGATGTGGACGCCTTCTGGGCCAATCTGAAAAAACTGGTCGGGAAGCCATGAGGAAAGCGCTCGGACTCGGGGCTCTGATATGTATCCTGTGCGTTGTGGTGGCGCTCATTGAGCAATACCGCTTCGGCAGCTCGAACTTTCTCAGCCTCACCAATTGGCGGAACCTGCTGCCCCGGATCGGGCTTTACGGCATCCTCAGCCTGGCCCAGGCCCTCGTCATCATCACCGGGGGCATCGATCTTTCCGTGGGCAGCCTCGTGTGCCTGGTGGGCATTGTCGCCGCGCGGTTACTCGACCGTGGCGCGGGGATGTCGGCGGCACTGGTCATCCCCTTGTGTCTGCTCCTTGCGGGCGGCATCGGCGCGGCCCACGGCGTGATGGTGACGAAGTTCCGTATGCAGCCCTTCGTGGTGACCTTGTGCGGTCTTTTCGTCTACCGGGGTATCGCCCGCTTTATCGCCGGCGACATTACCCAGGGATTCGGTAACGCCTACGAGGGGCTTCGGTGGTTCGGCAAGGGAACGCTGCACGACCTGGTGGGGCCCGACCGTTTCGACGGCGTGTTGGGGCGATTGCTTGACCTCACGGCCGCGCCCCTGCTGGTCATGATGGTGATTGCCGTGCTCGTAGCGGCGTACCTTCATTTCTCGGCGCAGGGCCGCCACCTCATGGCCCTTGGCTCGAACGAAGAGGCGGCACGCTTCAGCGGCATCCGCACCACGCGCATCAAGGTATGGGCCTACGTGACGTGCAGCCTCCTGTCGGGCCTGGCGGCGCTGCTCTTCGCCTTCAAGATCAACTCGCTGAGCCCGGCCAATTTCGGCAACTTCTACGAACTCTATGCCATCGCCGGGGCCGTACTCGGCGGGTGCAGTCTGCGGGGTGGTTCAGGTAATGTATTGGGTATCGTGCTGGGTGCGGCGCTCATCATGCTGCTGGCGAATTTGGTGAACATCCTGCGCATCCCCAGTGAATTGGAGTATGTGGTCATCGGCGGCGCCATCCTCTCGGGTATCCTGGTGGATGAACTGCTGACCCGGCGTTCGGCCCACGCCTGAAACGGCGTTGGCCGGGAGAAGAATCGGTAGGTGATCATGCGGTACGAGTACTCGGGACATCTGCGCAACGTGATTTATGCGCCGGACCCGGACATGCGGGACACGCTGGATTACGTGGAGTTCACGGCGGAGGACATGGCCCGCTGGCATACCCAGGACGGCAACACCGATCTTGAATGGCAGAATATCCCGGCCACGCGGAAACGAACCGAGGATGGCGTGAAGTTACAGGGGACCTTCGACGCCGTGCGACGCATCGAGAATCTCGGTCCGGACGACCCCAGTTTCTGGGTGCCGCTGCGGTCCCTCGGCCTGGATGACGGGCGCTTCCCCGTTGATCTCAGGCGCTTCCCCATCGCCGAACTCACCTACCGTTGCTCATCGGAAAAAGCCCGGCCCGCGTGGTTGTTGCACTACCCCGGCGGTGTTCACTTCGACGGGCTGACCCCCTCGACGGAATGGCGGCGAATCGCCCGGCTCATCCCCTTCAACGATTTCCCGAAACAGATCGACGGCATCACCTTCCGCCTCTACGCGGTCGCCCGCTCCACGGAATTCATGGAGATCCAGTCCATACGATTCCGTGCCATGAGTCCCGGCGAAAGCGAAGCGCTGGGCAAAGCCATGAGCGCCCTCGAAGCTGCGGGGGGACCCAAACATTACCCGCTTCTCGACGAATTCTTTCCCATGGGTGTTTTCATGGACGCGGGCTCTGCCAAGGACATGGCGGAACTCATGGAGATTTCCTTTCGCGACTATTGGCGGATGGCCCTGGAAGACATTGCGCGGCATCACCACAACGCGGTGATTCTTGAAAGCATGGACCGGCTCAGCGGCACGGAATGGCGTGAGATACTGGACCTGGCCCTGGCCTATGGCCTCCGCATCCTGGCCGCCCATGAGTGGACCGAGGAAGAGGTGGCGGAGCGCGGCCTCGGGCTGGTGGAAAAGCATATTCTGCCCCACGCCGCTTCGGAAGCCATCCTGGGCTGGGCCATCGCAAATGAGCCGGCGCAACACACCTTCCAGATGCACATGGACATGCGGGCCATGATCGAGGAGGCCGATCCGAATCATCCACTGGTCGCGATGATGCGCGAACCCAACGCCTTCCCCCTCTTCGCGCCTCATCTGGCGGCCACGGGGCTGTCTTATTTCTCCTCGAAAGTCGCGTGGGACTTGGGCACCCTTCTGAAAACCCATCATCCCCTCGGCAGGGGGCAGCAACTCTGGGTGGCGGGGCCGGCCTACATCTACGCGACGGATACGCCCAAGTGGAGCACCTGCCCCGAGATCCGCCTCATGCTGAACCTGGCCTTTGCCAGTGGCGCGCGCGGCTGGTTCGCCTATTGCTATCACAGCGCCCCCCTGTGGATGGGGGGGAGTTGTCAACGTTCGCTCACGGGCCCTTTCCTGACTTTCAGCGACATGTGGGCGGAACTGGGAAACCGCATGGAACGCTTCTCGGCCATGGCGCCCCTTTTCCTCAAAGCCACGCCGGGCGACCCGCCCTTCGATGCCTTCCAGGTGCTGCCCACACCTCATCCGCGATCACGCCGCCCCGAACACGTGCCGCCCGTGAGCGTGTGCTGGTCGCAAGGCCCCGACTTTTCCCTGCTCTTCGTGGTCAGCAATGACACGGTGGAAATGACCCCCGTGAATCTGCGCGTGACGGACGGCCTGCCGCCGGGCTTCGCCACCTACGACGTTACGGATTTCGTGCGTAGTCGTTCCTGGCAGCCCATGGCCCGCGACCGTCATCTCGAAATGTTTCCGGGACAGTGCCAGGTTATTCTCGTGGCCGAACCGCACGTCTGCGATGCGTGGCGCGACCGGATCGCCGGGGCCATCAAGGCCGGCGATGAACGCCAGGTATCCCTCTATCTTGGTCTTGCCCGGCGCTACAGCCTCGACATTTCACATGTGCAACGCCTTATGCGCGAGGTGGGCATGGTCTCGCCCATCGACGATATCACCAAGCTTCGGGAGGCACGCGACACCCTCACCAACATCGTCTATGCCGCGCCCGAGGTCTGCGTGCCGCGGAGCCTTCTCATCCAGGTGAGCGCGGGGATTTGTGGTTGCGACGGCACCCTGTGCCGCCTCCTCGGCATGGGAAAGGTTGACCAGGCACATTAACTGGGACTGAAAGTCATTCCCCTCACGCGGGAGATGAACAAGCTCTTCCTGCGCTTGCGCCGTGGCCACGGCCCACGAATTCTCCAGGAATGCGAAGACCTTTTCCAACGCACCCTGACCCTGCTGGCCACCATCCGCGAAGCTATCTGAACCACAGGCAAGGAGGCCCCCATGGCTGAAATCACCGTTATCGGCTCTGCCAACATCGACCTGGTCGTGAACGTCGAGCACCTGCCGCAAGCGGGAGAGACCGTGCCCGGCGGCGACCTCATGACCACCTTTGGCGGCAAAGGCGCCAACCAGGCCGTCGCCGCCGCCCGCATGGGCGCGACCGTGCATTTTGCCGGCCGCCTCGGCAATGACGCCTATGCCGAACAATACCAAACACACCTCCTACGCGAAGGCATTTCCCTGCCACTGAAGGAGCCGGTTCCCCATGCACCCACCGGTTCCGCCCTGATCCTCGTGGACGCCCACGGCCAGAACATCATCGCTGTATCGCCCGGGGCCAACGGGCATTTCACCCCGGAAGACCTCGACAACTGCGAGAAAGTGCTGCGCGCTTCCGACCGGCTCCTGCTCCAGGCCGAGATCCCGCGGGATACCATCGTCCGGGCCATTCAACTGGCCAACACCGCGAACACGGCGGTCGTGTTCAACCCCAGCCCCATGCCCGAAGGATTTCCCTGGGGCGAAGTTCACCTGGACTACCTCATCGTGAACGAAACGGAAGCCCAGGCCCTCATCGGCGTGGACACAACCGACGCGGAAAGCCTTCTCCGCGGGGCCAAGACCCTGCTCGCCCGCTCCATGGACTGCGTGGTCATCACCCGGGGCGCCGCTCCCACCCTCGCCGTCACCGCGCAGGAAACCCTTTCGGTGGAAACCCAGCCCATCACCCCCGTCGATACCGTCGGCGCGGGCGACACCTTTGCCGGGGCCTTCGCCGTGGCCACCGCGGAAGGCATGGACCTGGCCGAGGCCCTGCGCTTCGCCAACGGCGCCGGTGCCCTCTCCGCCACCCGCCACGGCGCACAGGTCTCCCTCCCCACACGCACGGAAGTAGAGGACTTACTCCGCTGACTTGGAAACCATGCCCGGGCCGGTAAAGTGAAGGGCGACGGTACCCGAGTGCCAGGGTTGTCCAAAAACGAACGCAGGGCTGGATATCAGCCGCATTCCGTGCTATATTCGAGGATACAGCGTGTGGCGGTGCCTGTCGGACACGGGGCGAAGGAGGTTCCATAGGGTTCGCGTGAGGCGCTTGGTGCCACCAGGCAGGGGCAGCAAATAGAAAGGCGTGGCATGAATACAGGGGCAATGGTGAGGCGGCATTGGGGATTTCCGTTCTTTTGGTTTTCGTGGGCACCGTTGGGCTTGATTCTCGCCCTGTGCTCCATGGCGGCGGCGGAGTCACCCGTTTGGGTTGACTTCACCTATACGGGCACCGCGACCGGCACGCAGGCGGAACCCTACAAGACCCTTGCCGCAGGGCTGGATGGCGTATCCCTTGGCGGCGTCCTTATCCTCCAGGGCGGCGACGGCTGCTCCAGCGCCGAGACGCCACGCATCACCAAGGCCGCCCGCCTGACCGTCACCGGCGGTGTGACACGCATTGGCGCCGATGTGGTTGACGTTCCGGTGGTCGTGGGCATGACACAACAGGACGCGGAGACCGCCCTCGTCCAGGCCGGCCTGGACGTGGGCACCGTAACTCAGGCATACAGCGACACCGTGCCCGCCGGCGAGGTTATCAGCCAGAACCCGCCCACGGGCTACCATTTGCCCCCGGGCACCGTGGTAAACCTCGTGGTGTCCATCGGTCCGCCACCGCCGCCCGTGACGGTGCCCAACGTCCAGGGGCTGACCCAGGCCGAGGCGGAGATCGCCCTGACCGATGCCGGGCTTGCCGTGGGCACCGTAACCGAGGCGAACCACGCCTTCGTCCTGGCCGGGCGGATCATCGGCCAGACCCCCATGGACGGCGCCCGTGTTTCACCGGGGACAGCCGTGGATTTGGTGGTGTCACGGGGGCCCGTGGTCTACGTGGATAAGGCGACCCCAGCCTCCGCGCCAAATCAAGACGGCGCCACATGGGCCACCGCCTATGCCGACCTGCAACCCGCCATCGACGCGGCCTTCGATGCCGGTGGCGGTGACGTCTGGGTTGCGGCGGGAGTCTATGACGAACCGCGGGAAAGCTATCCCCACGGCAACGAAGGTAACGTGGATTGGGATACCGCGTCGGTCATCATGCGGTCAGGTGTAAACCTGTATGGTGGGTTCACCGGCTCCGAGATCGTACGCAGCGAACGAGACTGGGACGTAAACGA
The DNA here is from genome assembly GCA_024278275.1 of Candidatus Hydrogenedentota bacterium. GTDB lineage: Bacteria > Hydrogenedentota > Hydrogenedentia > Hydrogenedentales > JAJRTN01 > JAJRTN01. Next base: position 1,367 of record JAJRTN010000026.1, on the reverse strand, counting down.
AACCGTTATCGATGGCTCCTGGGCGTTATTGGGGATTGCGCCTGCTCGGCATGTGGTCGTGGGGTGTGACGATGCGACGTTGGACGGGTTCACCGTCACGGGGGGTGAAGCAAGGGGCGGAGGTGAGCGGGACTATGGCGGCGGGATGTACAACGACTCCAGCTCACCGACGGTGACCAACTGCGTCTTTGAATCTAACTCCGCTGCGTATTATGGTGGTGGCATGTTTAACCGCTCCAGTTTACCAGAGGTGACGAACTGTGTGTTTTCGTCCAACTCTTCCAACAGGTATGGCGGCGGGATGTGGAACGGAAACAGTTCATCCATGGTGACTAATTGCGTCTTTGAATCTAATTCCGCTGGGGACCGAGGCGGTGGAATGTACAACAGCGACAGTTCACCGACGGTGACCAACTGTGTGTTTTCGGCCAACTCTTCCAACAGATATGGCGGCGGGATGTACAACGGAAACAGTTCACCCATGGTGACTAATTGCGTCTTTGAATCTAACTCCACTGGGGACCGAGGCGGTGGAATGTACAATTATGCCAGTTCACCAGGGGTGAGCGACTGTGTGTTTTCGGCCAACTCTTCCGACGGATATGGCGGCGGAATGTACAACCAATACGGTTTACCCGTGGTGACTAATTGCATCTTTGAATCTAACTCCGCTGGGGACCGAGGCGGTGGAATGTACAATTATACCAGTTCGCCATGGGTGACCGACTGTGTGTTTTCGGCCAACTCTTCCAACAGTTATGGCGGCGGAATGTACATTAGTTCCAGCTCACCCGTGGTGACCAATTGTACTTTGTATGCAAACACGGCTACGGATTCAGGCGGAGCCGTCTGGATCGGCGGGAACAGTAACCTGTATCTTCGCAACTCCATCATCTGGGGAGTGGGTTCGGATATCGAAACAGAGAGCGGATCGGACACCTTTGTCGGTTACAGCGACGTGCAGGGCGGCTATCCCGGCACCGGCAATCTTGACGCGGATCCGGAATTCTTTGATGCTGCCAACGGGGATTTCCGCCTGATGCCGAATTCGCCCTGCATCGACACGGGAACGTCCACCGGGGCACCGGAGGACGACCTGCGCGGCGTGTCACGTCCGCAAGGCGCGGGCATCGATATGGGGGCCTATGAGATGCTGGTCGGGGAGGTGCCTGACTAGCCCCCAATGTTGCATAAAGGAACCGGCCAGCCGGTTGGTGTCCCCAAGAACCGTCATCCCCGCGAACGCAGAGATTTTTTCAGGTCGAATGATTTTACAGTTATTATTATTTGAATCGGAAATCCAGTTCGAGTCCGTATAGCCAAGGTATTCTTGGCTCAATGCCCTCGTCGCGCAGTTTTTCGGGCAG
>JAJRTN010000025.1 GCA_024278275.1 Candidatus Hydrogenedentota bacterium | reverse complement strand
GGCGCGCTCTGGCCCGCGTGAACGCCTTCCTTTCCGAGGTGAAGTCAACTGCGCGGCAGTTGACCTGGCACCAACGCTGGCGGACGATACTCACCGAGATTTTCGCCAAAATCCTCGGCGGAGAACCCCTGGCGAACCCCGACGCGCTGTCGGCGCCGACGTAGCACGCGGTGCCGACCGGTTATTTCTTGACAGGTGCGACGCCCAAGAGGCCGCCGCACGGGCCGCTACTGCCTTTTCTAGGTTTATGGACCAAGTGTCCACCAGATTGTCCATCGGAAATTCTGGGCGGTCGCACGTTCGTGTGTCAAAAAAGATACAACCCCTTGAGTATCAAGGGGTTGTGAGGATAGTAAATGGTGGGCGTTACTGGACTCGAACCAGTGACCTCCACGATGTCAACGTGGCACTCTAACCAGCTGAGCTAAACGCCCTTTGGAAAAGGAGAGGATAGCAAATAGCACCGGGAAGTGTCAAAAAAGGAAACCATAGCGCAGCCCTGACACATGCGGGGGGAACACCTGAACACGGTGGATGAAGCCGGCAGACATCTTGATCGCTCCATCCCTCCCATTCCCGCGACCACTTCGGCACACCGGTTGTTCCCTCCCGGTACACTTGCTATGCTCCCGTCATGGCTCACCTACACCGCTTTTACATAGCGCCGGAAACGCCCACCTCCGCCGAGATCGTTCTTCCCGAGGAAGAAGCCCGCCATGCCCTGCGGGTGGCGCGGCTGCGTCACGGGGCGCGGGTAGTCCTTTTCGATGGACGGGGACGTGAATTGACCGGAACACTGTGCCCCGAGGGACGGCGCGATGCGACCGTGTTGATCGAGTCCGAGCATGCGGTTCCGCGCCCTTCTCCCACGCTCACCATCGCCCCGGCGTGGCTGCACCGCGATAAACCGGTCGAGGAACTCATCCGCCGGGGCACGGAATTGGGCGTCGACCGGTTTCTCTTTTTCCCGAGCGCCCGGTCCGAGCGTCCACCCAAACCAAGGGGAAAGTGGCTTCGCGTGGCCATCGAGGCGGGAAAGCAATGTGGTTCGTTGTGGTTGCCCGAGTTCATGATGATGGACGGCCTGGACGCCGTGCTCGCGGAGGCGCGGGGCGATGTGCTCATCGCCGACATGCGGGGCGCGCCGCACCCCCTTTCCGAATGTCTCACGGGCGCGGATGCCATCCTGCTGGTGGGGCCGGAAGGCGATTTCACGGACGACGAGCTACGGCTGTCCCGTGAAAAGGGTGCAAAGTCCATCGGCCTGGGACAACACACCTTCCGTTCCGAGGTGGCCGCCGTGGTGGGCGCCACGCTGATCAGCTACGAGTGGGGACGGCTGGGCAGAAAGGCGGGGGAATAGATCGCCGTCGCGCGATAACGAAGTATCCTTGGGGAAAGCGTAGACGGTTGTCCCTGTTGTCATGCGTCCCTGCGGGGAGACCGCATAACCATGTAAGTAAGTGAACCCAACCCGGCCCGGCCGGAACCGGGAGGCTGTGTGCCCCCGCCCGGACCCGCGCATGGCACCGGGTTGCAGGCGACCAAGACGTGTGGTAGGGTCTCGGCACGGTGGCCTTGGTCGGGGCCGGAAAGGTGGAATATGAAGGATGGAAACGCCCGGGACGACAAGGTAACCGCCCCGGAAAAGGACTATCCCCCCGGCGCTTACGCATGGTACGTCGTGCTGGTACTCATGGTGGTCTACGTTTTTTCCTTTGTGGACCGCCAATTACTGGCGCTGCTGGTAGGCCCCATCAAGGCGGACCTGGACCTCACCGACACGCAAATGAGTTACCTCCTGGGCTTCAGCTTCGCCCTGTTCTACACGGTGCTGGGGGTGCCCCTGGGGCGCTTGACCGACACGCGAAGCCGGCGGACCATCATCGCCGTGGGATTGGGGCTGTGGAGCCTCATGACCCTGGGCTGCGGTCTGGCGCAACGCTATTGGCAGCTTTTTCTCGCGCGCATGGGGGTGGGCGTGGGCGAGGCGACCCTCTCTCCCGCTGCCTACTCGCTTATCGCGGACTACTTCCCACCCCGGCGGCTGGCCCTGGCCATCAGCGTCTACGGCATGGGGATCTACCTCGGGGCGGGCATGGCCTACGCCCTGGGCGGAGTTATCGTGAGCCGCCTGATCGAACAGGGCGGGCTAACCCTCCCCGTGGTGGGCACGCTTCGCGCCTGGCAAGCGGCCTTCATCCTGGTGGGCGCGCCCGGGCTGCTCTTCGCGGGGCTGCTCTACACCATCCGTGAACCCCTCCGGCGGGGGAGCGCCGGCAGCAACGTCCCGACCGCTTCCGTAAAGGAAGTGGCGCGATACTTCCGGGTCAACTGGAAGGCCATCGCCTGCCATAACGTAGGATTTTCCCTCCTGGCGTTTGTGGGGTGGGTGAACTTTTCCTGGATCCCCGCGTTCTTCCAACGCACCTATGGCTGGACCACCGCGGAAACGGGGCTGCGCTATGGTGGTGTGATCTTCGTCTTCGGCAGCCTGGGCATTCTTTCCGGCGGCGTCCTGGCGGACTGGATGGCCGCGCGGGGCTACCGGGACGCACGAATCCGCGCGGGCGTGGCGGCCGCCCTGCTTAACTGTCCTTTCGCACTGCTCTATCCCCTCATGCCCGACGGCATGGCCGCCCTGGCCTTGGTCGCGCCCACCACCTTCGCCGTGGCCATGGCCTTCGGCACGGCTCCGGCCGCCATCCAGGAAATGATGCCCAACACCATGCGGGGGCAGGCCTCCGCCATCTACCTTTTCGCCATCAATCTTATCGGCCTCGGTGGCGCCCCCACCGCCGTCGCGTGGTGTACCGACTACCTCTTCAGGAACGAGACCCATCTCCGCTACAGCCTGGCCTTGGTGGGCTTCCCGGCCTGCTTGCTGGCGGCGGTGGTCCTGATCGCCGGGCTGCGCCCATTCCGAAAGACCCTGGAGGCACTGGGCAACTGAAAACACTTTCCGTACGGCCGTTTCGTTCGCCTTGTTTCCATGAACCTGGAAACCACCATATGGAGATGGGTGCAAGGGCAACACCCTTCCTCCCGGCTGGAATGAGGCTGAAGTACACGGGGGCAGGACATGGGCCCGGGCCATACGCGTGGATAGGGGTAGGGGAGCCCTGTTAATGGGATCTTCAGGTCTCCATGATCCCATGACGTTACATGGCGATCAGCCTTCTCCGGCAAAGGAAAGCAACACCAGCGATTCGCCGGGCAGCGTCACCGCACGATCATTGCCGGGCGTGCCCCGCCGCAAACCGTCCCGCCCGAAGATGGTAACCTTTGGCGCCTCGGCCCGTTTGGGGTTCCCGGGCAGCGCGCCGGGGTGTACCGTGCGCGGGGTGGTGGCACGGTTCACCAGCAGTACCCGGGTGTCGCCTTTAGGCAAAACCAGCGCGACCCCGTCCACGTCCGGGTCGGTGGACGTTCCCGGATGGACGCGGGCGCCGCGGGGGGCCGCCTGGCACACCAGGGTCCAGGCCTGTCCCGTGGGACGCAGCCGCCAATCCTGATCGACATAGGCCATGAGGTTGGTCTTCATCATGCCGCCGTTGCTGCCGTCGTCCGGATCGTCCCCGTCGTAGTAGTACTGATCATAAAGGCCCCAGAACAGCGCGCCGGTCATGCCTTCGTTGAGCCCCAGCAGAGCGTACTGGGCCACGCAGAAGGCGCGTTGGAAGGTCTCCACGTCCGTGGCGGTGTAGGCTCCCCGGTAATGGCGCGTGCCCAGTTCGTTCGTGCTGAAAGGGCGGTCGCCGCAGGTTTTCACCCGCGCGCCAATCCATGCGCCCATGGCCGCCGGGTAGTCCTTGTCCTCGCAGGAGAAGATGTAGGCGTGGGCGTTGTACCGGTCGGCCACCCCCGCGAGGGCCTCCACCGACTGCTTGAGCCAACCGCGGTGCGTGCTGGCGTCGGCCAGATCGAGGGCGATCCGATCCCGCAGGCCAACCGCCTTCAAACGGGCATCAATGGCACGGCAGATCTCCGCGTAGTAGTCGAACTTCACTTCGTTGTCGTTATTGAAGAACGTCCAGTCCGGCTCGTTGACGAAGGTGAAGGCATCGACGCAGGAATAGCCGCGCTCCCGGACCAGGTACTGGAGCCCGGCGACCACGTTTTCCACGCACTCGTCCACGTCGTTGGGCGCGGAACACCATTGCTTCACCTCGGGATAAGCCAGCCAATAGGGCTTTCCGTCGAGCTGGCGCTTCACGGGGGCGCACCACCAGGTCAGGGTAACCGCAATGCCCGCCTCCTGGAGAAATCCAGGTGGCGATAGAGCGATGTCATGGCCTCGCTGTCCCAGGTGAAGGCGTCCCGGTCCGTTTTGGCAGGGTCGTCGTTGTCGTTGTCCGGTTCGTACCAATCAGGCAGTATCATCATACGCACGCGGCCGACCCCCATGTCACGGATCTTGCCGGTCACCTTTTTCCAGGCCGCCTCGTCGCAACCACGCCGCGTATTCTGGGACCGCCAGAAATGAGGGTCCCACTCGCCCCCGAAGCCCCAGACGGGATGGGGGGTGGCCTGTTCGGAAAAGCGCAGGGTCACCTCGCCCGGCGCGGCAGTTTCTTGTGTCCAAGCGGTGCCGGTGAATACCAGTGTAATGGCGGTGATGGTCATGAATGGATTGAGCATACCAGACCTTTCAGTGTCTTTTGTGGGAAAATTACGAAACACTATTTACGAAAAGATGCTTTTCAGCGAATTCAATACATAATCCGGTACGCAAAAAATCCTCCATTTCGCAAATGTCTCGTAGGGATAAAAGGTTTGGTGCCGCCTCCGTGCCGGTGATGTTTCACTCATTCCCTTTCGGCGTGAGAATGACTTCGTTGTTTCCGCCCAGTTCCTTCACCACGCGGGCGGGACTGCCTTCGACATGGACCGGGCCGCTGTTGCGCAGGACCACTCCGCCGTCTCCGGTGAAGGTGTTGTCGCGAAAAGTCACGTCCCGGGCGTCGAAAAGGTAGATGGGGCGGCCGATGGTGTTGCCTTCGAAGAGGATGTCGTGGACCATGCGGTCGGCGGGGGCCGCATGGTCGTGGGGCGGCAGGGCGGTCACTCCCTCGTTGCGCATCACGGCGAAGATGGTCCGGATGCCGCTGGCGGGAAGGAGGTTGCCGCGGAAGACCATGTCGTGCGCGATGGGACCCTCCGCGCCGTCGGGCTTGATGATCATGAAGCTCTCGACCAGGTTGTTCTCGAAGCGGCCGGCGGAGCGAAACCGCACGCTGCCGTGGAATTGGTTGTTGCGTATAATAGTGCCGGGGTTGGCGCATTCGTTGATCCAGAGGCGGACCGTGTCCCCGTCGGCCACGAGGTGATCAAGGGGGCGGTCCACGGTGACCAGGGTGTTCCAGTAGCCCGGCGCGGGGCCGGGTTCCACTTTCGTAATGGTCCGTTTGCCGCAATACTTGCCGGACACGCGGTTCCAGCCTTCGAGGGTGAAGCCCGGTTCGATGGTTGGGAAGGATTCCCTGTTCACCACGCGGATGCGGTAGCGGTTATCCGCCGCGACGTCCTCGACGGTCAGGGAAATCTGCGACACGTTGACGCAGTCGTCTAGGAGCCCCTCCAGGTAAGAGTCCTCGATGATGATGGGTCCCCGGTTCTGCTTGACGTGGAAGCCGTCGCGCCAGGAGGCGATCCATCTGCCGGACCCTTCGGGCGGACGGATATCGACGTTATGCACGAGGATTCTCCCCAGGTTGCCCCACAGGCAGAAAGAGAAATCCGGGGCGGCATGCTGGGTGATGTCCCGCAGCGTGATGTCCCTGGAACCGCTGATCCAGGAGTGGGTGCCGCTGCGCTGGGGAACGCCGTCAACCACGCCCAGCGTGGGCACCACGATCCGCGTCTCGCCGGGCTTGAACCGGCCCAGGGCGCCCACGACGCCGTCCTGCACAAACACCCGGAAGACCCGCCGCGCAGTGTGGGCTTCATCAATGGCCTTGATGGTCTTCGTGAAGACGTGGCAGGCGGGATTGAAGGTCCAGCAGAAATGCCACGCGCCATTGAAGTCCGTTTCGGCGGGGTCGAAGGCGGGCAGGTCAAAACCGTCCAGGAGTTGCACGTCCAGGGCACCCATCTCCGGGTGTACCGCCGCTACGTGGCCCTGGGTGAACGTAAGGGGGTCGTAGGTAAAGGTGAAATCGTGGAAGGTCACCCGTTCCGAATGGGCAATGCTGATGAAGTGGAGGGGAAAGCGGAGCACAAAAGTACAGCCCCGCCCGTCTATCTCGATGTCGTGGTCATCACTGAGGGTAAAGAGGTGGGCGGTGGGGGCGTCCACCGGCAGGGAAGCGACCCGGTAGCGGCGCCCCTTACCGAAGGCCAGTACCGCGGGGCCATCATAGTGGCGGACGGCCTGCACGGCCCGCCAGATGGCCGGCCCGTCATCCGTGTGGCCGTCGCCCACGGCGCCGTGATCCGATACCTCGAAGACACGAGGCGCGGACGCCGCGTTTGGGGAGTCCTGCCCGAATGCCGCGACCATACTCGTCAGAAAAATACAGGCAGCGGCGGTACTCATGGTGATGGGCATGGTTTCCGCTTCCTCTTTTTTTGTCTTCTCACGTTCGTGGAACACGCCCGGGAAGGTTACGCCCCCCTTCCCCCCCGGTCAAGTCGGTTGCCTGCCGGGGAACGGCGGTGCCCCAGTAGTTGAAACTCGCGGGTTTCCAGCCCGGCACATACCCGGCTTCCATTTTCTCAATACGGAACCCTCCTTCGACAAGCAACGCGGGAATGGGCCGGTTCAGGTGGCACCCGCCGCCTATCCGTCCCCAACAGGGATTCAACCGGTTCTGCCAGCGCAGAACGCCCGCGTCCGGGGCCGCGCCGTGTTCACAAAACACCAGGGCGCCCCCCGGTTTGAGTACGCGCCGTGCCTCGGCCAGGGCGCGGACCGGGTCCGGGATCGTGCATAGGGTGAACGTGGAGAGCACCGTATCCACGGTTCCATCGTCGAGGGGCACCGTTTCGGCGGGGGCGGGGAGGTGCTCGACCGGGAAAGGGACCGCCTCCACCCTCTCCCTGGCCCCGGACCACATCTCGCCGTGGGGTTCCAACGCCCACACCCGGGTCACGCGGGTCTTGTCGTAATAGGGCAGGTTCAGCCCCGAGCCGAAGCCCAGCTCCAACACACGGCCTTTTGCCAGGGGGACCACTTTCTCTCGTTGCTTCATAACGGACCCCGAACGGCAGGCAAAATCAACCACTTTGGGCAATATATGGCGTGCGTAGAAGCCCATGGGGCACGTAATCTCATTCGTGTGTGTTTTGATTTTCCCGGGGGGGGAAGAAGAAAACACCTCAAGCCCCTTGGAATAAAGGACTTGAGGTGTTTCAAAATGGTAGCCCCAACGGGATTTGAACCCGTGTCGCCGCCGTGAAAGGGCGGTGTCCTAGGCCAGACTAGACGATAGGGCCAAAACCAACCAACCCGCCCGATTGGACAGGGATTGACCTTGTCGAGAACGCAGGTAATATATCACTTTTCCGGCGAAGAGATCAATTGCGCTCCACGGTATTGAAGCCGGCGCGGATCCCTTGATTCGCCCATTGGTTTTTCACGGCTGTGAACGGTTACCATCTGGGAAAAGACGATTATCAGCGAGATGGTCACATGACGGAGGTGGAACACCATGAATCATGAGCCGAAGCACCAGCAAGACACCGCGTCCTCTGATCCGCTTGCCGACCTCGGGGAAAGAAGTTTTCTCGCCGAAATCTGGGATTTCATGCGCGTGCGTAAGAAGTTTTGGCTTGCACCCATTATCCTGGCACTGGTGCTGCTGGGACTCCTCTTCGCCGTGGCCACGAAGTCGGGGGTGGTCGCACCTTTCATCTACGCCATGTAGGGGAGCCAACAGCAGCACGAACAGAACAGGGACAAACACGGACCCACAGGGACAGAAGAGAAGCCCCCCATGTCCGTGCCGGTCGGTGTTTGTCCGTGTCTGCGTTCCGGTTATTCCCCGGTGGCCTCGGCGTCTACCTTGGCGCGGAAAAGGAACATGAACAGCACGGCCACCACCAGGGCCATGCCCGCGGGCACCAGCCAGATGTTCCTCCAGACGTGGCCCACCACTTCGTTGGCCTCATTGACGGTGGCGAAGGAGTCCACCACGTAGCCGGAGACGAACATGGAACCGATGGCCATGCCCACGCCGTAGGTCACGAGGGCGATGAAACCCTGGGCGCTGGCGCGAATGGATTCAGGCGCCACCTTGTCCACGTAGATCTGGCCGGTCACGAAAAAGAAGTCATAGCAGACGCCATGCAGCAGGATACCGCCGTAGAACATGAACACCAGCGGCCCGGTGTTGCCATAGGCAAAGAGCAGGTAGCGGGCCACCCAGGCCAGCATGCCCACCAAGAGCATTTTCTTGACGCCCAGCCGTTTGAAGAAGAAAGGCATGACCAGCATGAAGGCCACTTCGGACATCTGGCCCATCGTCATCTTCGCAGCAACACTTCCCATGAAGAAGGAAGGCAAGGCCAGCACAAAATCCTTCCAGCCAAGTTCAAATAGTTGGCGCAGGTTCATCTCGGTTGCCACACTCGCCATGCCGCTCTCATTGAGGAACATGTTCGTGAAATTGTAGTAGAAGGCCAAGGGGATACAGATCAGGAGGGAACTGAGCACGAAGACGGTGAACGAGAACTCTTTCATCAACTTCAGCGCGTCCAGGCCCAAGACTTCACCGATGGAGACTTTCTTTCCTAGCGCCGCTGGAGGCGTACTCGGAAGAAAGAAGCTGTAGAAGCCCATGAGGACCGAGCAACCCGCCGCCATGAACAGAGGGATACTAGTGAGTTCTATGTTCTTCCCGACCTGTCCGCTTACAAGGCCGATGGCGATGCCGGCCACGATCCAGCCAAGGGTGCCGAAGACGCGAATGGCCGGGAACTGGCGTTCCGTGTTATCCATCTGGTTGAAGGCGATGGCATTGGTGAGGGCGAGAGTGGGCATGTAGCAGAGGGCATAGGCCAGCAGAACCCAGAAGAAGGGCATGGGTTCCGTGGTCTTCGCCGCAAAGAACATGAGCACGGCGCCCGCCAGGTGCAGCAGGCCGAGTACTTTCTGGGCCGAGAAGAACCGGTCCGCCACCATGCCCACGAAGAAGGGGGAGAGGATGGCGGCGATGGCGGTGGTGCTGTAGGCGCGGCCGATGTCGGCACCGCTAAAACCAATCTTGCCCAAGTAGGCCCCCATGGTGACGGCCCAGGCCCCCCAAATGAAAAACTGCAAGAACATCATGACGGACAGCTCAATGCGAATCTTTGCATTCATTCTCAAGCATCCTGTTCCTGTTGTGAAGCGGTCGTGGGTTCGGCAGCCCGCTTCTATTGGTTCCTGCCAGGAGACCCGGTTCCACTTTCCCCTCCGTCAATGGATCTCCTGCTCCCGCCGATGATACTAGTGGATTGCCTCACGCGGTTTCCATTTTCTCCTGGACACCCCGGAACCCTGAACCGTTGAAGGCAGAAAAGGGGACAATGATGGGTGGGGGAGCATAAGGGCGGCGGCCTTCCGCCCCACCCTGTCATTTCGAACGTTGGCCGGACGTATGCACGTACCCCGGCGGACGGTGAAAGGGTACGCGGCGTGGGCACGCGAAGCGTTGGTGAGAAATCTCCATGGATATCCCTCACAAACCGGCGTTGGAGAATGACCGTCCGTACCCGCTCCCCGCATGGATGAAGACCGAGCATAGGGCGCCAATGTTCGGGATAACAAAGAAGGCCGGTCCACAGGGTTATACGAAGAACACGGATAATCGGAAAGTCTGTTTAATCCGTATGATCCAGAAAAAACGGCGAAACCGTCTGTAATAAGTCCCGGTCCAACGAGTACTTATGAGGGGATGGTCCCGTTTTTTGCCATCTTTCAGCTTGATCTCGGTGTTGCCTTGCTTGGTCCCGAGTCCCCGGAGAGCCCATGCGCAAATCCCTTTCCATCATAGCCTTAGTTCTGATCGTGGCCGTTTTCGGCGGGTGCGACCGAATCTCGGAGTCGATCAAAAAGGCACGGGAGGAGAAGAACGCCGAAGATGAGCAAAGGCCCAAACCGCCGGAGGTGGTGTTTCCCGTTGAAGTAACGCCCCCCGAGCGACGTGACATGCATGCCTTCCTCAAGACATCGGCCAATGTGGAAGCCGAGCGCCGGGTTGATGTGATCTCCGAAGGCGTGGGACGGTGTCTCCTGGTGACCGTCGAAGAGGGTGACACGGTAAAGGCGGGGCAGGTACTGGCGGAACTGGAAAAGGCGGACCTGGATGCCCAGGTTCGCCAATCGGAGGTAAACGTACGCCAACAGGAGGTTGCCTTCGAGCGCACGAAAAAGTTGCGTCAGAACGGCTTGGCCTCCGATATGGAATACGACAACGCCCGCTTTGCCCTGGAACAGGCCCGGGCGACGCTCGAATCCCTGGAAGTGCGCCTGGGCAACCAGACCCTTCGCGCGCCCATAGACGGTGTCGTGACCCACCGCAACATACAGAAGGGCATGCTGGTTTCCACCGGCACCCCGGCTTTTACCATCGTTGATCCCTCCTCCTATGTACTGCCCATCTACATTTGGGAAGGGGCGTTGCATCGCGTGGCCGTGGGGCAGGAAGCCGAGGTAACCGCCGATTCACTGCCCGGGGAGGCATTCAAAGCCGTGGTGCGCCGCATCAATCCCGGCGTGGAGCAGGGCGGCAAGGTGAAAGTCGTTCTGGATTTTGACGCGGAAACCCGGGCGCGCTTCCGCGATGGTCTCTACGCCCGCGTTCGCCTGATTACGGACCTGCACAAAGATTCCCTGGTCGTCGCCAAGGACGCTGTCGTCGAGGAGAATGCCCGCACCTACCTCATGGTGGTGGAGGATGCGCCGAAAGAGGTTTCCGGGGACGGGAAAAAGGAAGCGCCGGCGGGCAGGGATACAGGCGAAACGGAAGACAGCGTGGTTCATGCCGGGGTAAACGGCGTGGATGGCGGTGAAAGGAAAGAAACAGCGCCCGAAGAGCCGCGCCTTGTCGCCAGGCGCGTGGAAGTGAAACTGGGCCTCGAAGACGCCGAGTACGTGGAGATTGTCTCCGGCATCGCGGAAGGGGCGCGGGTCATTACCTTGGGTCAGCATACCGTAAAGCCCGGGGCCCGCGTACGGGTTACCACGGTGACGGAGGAATTGACGGCCAACGCGGAGATGAGCGCGGAAGAGGCGCTGAAGGCCGCCAAGGAAGAAGCCGAAAAGAAACAGAAGGGATCCGGCCCGCCCGGCCCGGACCACGACCGCCGCTAAAGGGGGCCTTCCCTGGGAATGGAACCCCTTACCAAGGCGCGGCCCGCCGTGCCCGGGATTCGCTCATGATCGATTCTCCCCAGCGCGAAGAAAAAACGTACCGTTTCCCCATCCGCCGTCCCGTGACGACCATGATGCTGTTTCTCACGCTGGCTGTTTTTGGCTTCCGCTCCTATCAGCAGCTCACCATCAACCTCATGCCGGACATTTCCTATCCCACCCTCACGGTGCGTACCGAGTACGAGGGCGCGGCCCCGGAGGATGTGGAGAAACTCGTCACCCGGCCCCTCGAAGAGCTGCTGAGTATCGTGGGCGGCATGGTCGAGATTAGCAGCATTTCTTCCGCCGGCCTTTCCGAGGTGATTCTCGAATTCACCTGGGACACGGACATGAAGCTGGCGCAACAAGACGTTCGTGACCGGCTCGACCTTTTCAACGCGCCGCGCGAGCTTAGCGAGAAGCCGGTGATCCTCCGCTACGACCCCACCCTTGATCCCGTGATGCGCGTGGCGATCACCCCCGACGTGCCCGACGGCGTGACGTGGTCGAGCAGGGAGATGCATGCCGCGTTGACGGAGATTCGCGATTCCGCCGAACGCCAGCTCAAAAGCGATCTCGAAGCCGAGAGCGGTATCGCCCAAGTGGCCATCAAGGGCGGGCAGGAACTCGAAGTACAGGTGCTGGTCGACGCGGAACGCCTGAAATCACTGGGCCTTTCCCTCGATTATCTCGTCGGCAGCCTGCAACAGCAAAACATCAATCTCTCGGGCGGCAACCTCAAGGAAGGGAAGACCGAATACCTGGTGCGCACCCTGAATGAGTTTCAGAACGTGGAGGAGATCGGCGACAGCATTATCAGCATTCCCACGGGCGAACAGTACCGGCTGCGGGACCTGGCGGAGGTGTTTCTCGGCGCGAAAGAGCGCACGGCCGTGGTACACCGCAACGGGATCGAGGCCGTGGCGCTGGATATCTTCAAGGAAGGCGACGCCAACACCGTCCGGGTTTGCAACAAGGTGAAGGATTTGCTGGGGCTCGAACGTCCCATGGGCGTTTTTGACCAGCTATCGCGCTATTTCAACGAGGCCATGGAGCGGGCGCGACGCCGCCGCACCGGGACGGACGACGGGGAAGAGAAGAGCGCCGTACGCGACCGGGCAAAATCAAAGTATATCCTCGGCCGCCTTCCCGAAAACACGGCCCTGTCTATCATCAGCGACCAGTCCCGTTTTATTCTCGGCGCCATCGACGAAGTAAAAGACGCGGTCATCATCGGCGGACTCCTTTCCCTGGTGATTCTCTTCCTGTTTCTCCGCGATGTGAAGAGCACGCTGATTATCGGAATCGCCATTCCCATTTCCGTCGTGGCCACCTTCATTCCCATGTTTGCGCGGGGTATTTCGCTCAATATCATGTCCCTCGGCGGGCTTGCCTTGGGGGTGGGGATGCTGGTGGACAACTCCATCGTGGTGCTGGAGAGCATCTTCCGGTGCCGGGAGGAGGGGGATAAGCCCGTTGATGCCGCCGACCGGGGCACCCGCGAGGTGGGGAGTGCCGTCGCCGCCTCGACCTTCACCACCATTTGTGTTTTCCTGCCCATCGCTTTTGTCGAGGGCATCGCGGGCCAGATGTTCGGCGATTTGGCCCTGACCGTCACCTTCGGCCTGTTGGCCTCGCTCCTGACCGCCCTTTTCCTGGTGCCGTTGCTTGCTTCGAGCCGGGGCTTTGCACGCCGGGGCGACCGGTCGCTTTTCTGGATTGTCCGGGCCTACCGGGAAAACAGCGCGTCCGGAAACATGGTTTCAGCATTGTTCAGGGTTATCCCCGCGGGGATGGGATATGTGTGGCCCTATCTCAGGCGCACGGGCAAGGAGTTCTTCGGGCCCATAACCGGTCTTTTCGGCGCGTTTTTCAACGATCATTCCCCCATGCGTTTGGTGGCGGCCCTCGCCGGCATGATCTTCCTGCCCCTATTGGCGTGCCTTTTCGTGCTCCAGGTGCTGGTACGGGCGACGGGCGCGCTCCTGGAAACGGCATTGTTTCTTTTGCTTATTCCCCTCCTCCTCCTGTGGGTGATACTTCGCCATGTGTTCTTTTCGGTGCTGTGGTTCCCCCTCAAGGCTTTCGACCTGGCATTCAACGCCTTCCGCGACGGGTACGCCGCCATCCTGCGGCATGCCCTTCGTTTTGGAGCGGTGCTGCTGCTGCTGACCCTGCTGCTGGCCGCCCATGCGGGCTATCGGGCCTTGTCGCTGGGGCGTGAGCTCATCCCGCCCATGAAACAGGGCGAGTTCGGCATTCGCATGGAAGCACGGCCCGGCACGCGGCTTGATGAGACCGAGGAGCGTGCCCGTGTCATCGAAGACATCATCCGAAAACGGCCCGAGGTGGCTTCGGTCACGGTGGAAATCGGAGAAGCCCTCTCGAACGGTCAGAACAAACGGGGAGAAAACGTGGCCGACTTCACGGTGCTCCTCAAGGATCCCGATATAAACGCCCCCCGCCAGGATGAAATCATTGATGCCCTGCGGCAGGAAATAACGGCGGCCTCACCGGAGGAATTCACTTTTACCCTGCCCTCGCTCTTCACGTTCAAGACGGCGGTCGAATTGCAAATCGTGGGCGATGATATCCGGCCACTGCGAAAGCTGGGCGAGCGGGCCCTGGCCGTCATTCGGAAGGTGCCGGGTATTGCCGACGCGGAACTGAGCGTGAAGGCGGGATACCCCGAGATTATCGTCGAGCTGGATCGTGAGTTGCTGGCCAACTACGGCCTGACGGCGGGCCAGGTGGCCAACCGCCTCCGCACCGAGATCCAGGGCGATGTGGCCACCCGTTTCAACCAGGGGGGCGAGCGCATCGACGTACGTGTCCGCACGGACCGGCAGCTCCTGCGCACCAGGGAAGACCTTTACCGCCTGTCCATTGCCGACGGCCCCATTCCCGTGCCGCTGAGCGACGTGGCCCGCATCACCGTGCAGGAGGGGCCAAGCGAGATCCGGCGCATTGATCAGCGGCAGGTGGTCATCCTCACGGCAAACGTGGAGGGGCGGGACCTGGGGGCCGTGTCCGCCGACATGCGCGAAGCGCTTCGACAGGTGGAAAAACCCCGTGATTTCTACTTCGTCTTCGGCGGCCAGAACCGGGAACTCGAAACCTCCTACGCCAGCCTGCGCTTCGCGCTCCTGCTGGCCGTGTTCCTCGTCTATGTCGTTATGGCCTGCCAGTTCGAATCCATATGGCACCCCGCGCTGGTCATGTTCAGCGTCCCCCTGGCCTTCGTCGGGGTGATCTATACCCTTGACTGGTGCAACCTCGACGTGAGCATCATGGTTTTTCTCGGTGGTATCGTGCTTGCCGGCATCGTGGTGAACGACGCCATCGTGCTGGTGGATTACATCAATCAGCTTCGCGCCCGGGGGCTGAAAAAACGCGATGCCATCGTGGAGGCGGGCAAGGTTCGGTTGCGGCCCATCATCATGACCACCGTGACCACCGTGCTTGGCTTGCTGCCCATGGTCCTGGCTTCCGGCGCGGGCGCGGAACTGCGCCGGCCCATGGCGGTCACGGTGATGGCCGGCCTCACTTCGGCCACGGTACTGACCCTTATCGTTATCCCGGTGGTCTATGATCTCTTCGGCGGACGGGACAAAGCGTGAGAATCTCCCTGCCAGATTTCGCCCTGCGGCGGCCCGTGACGGTGCTCATGCTGAGCATTTCCTTCGTGGCGCTGGGTGCCATCGCCTGGTACGAGATCCCCCTCAAGTTTTTGCCGCGTGTGGAGGATCCCTTCATCGGCTGCCAGATCATTTATCCCGGCGCGACCCCGGAGCAGGCGGAGCAGCAACTTGCCATTCCCGCGGAGGGCGAGTTCCGTACCATTCCGGGCATGAAATACATACGCACCCACAGCGGCAGCAACGGCGTTTTCGTATCCATGATTTTCGATCCCGACACCGACATGGGCACCGCCGCGGCCGATGTGCGCGACCGCATGGAGCGTCTCAAGCTCAAACTGCCCCCCGAAGTGGACCGCATGATCCTGCACCGGTCGAAAAGCAGCGCCCTCCCCGTCATGTTCATCGGCCTCTTCCGGGATGGCGACCTTCGTGATTTCGTCAACCGCCTGGAGGACTTGCTCCAACCGGCCTTGGCACGGGTGGACGGCGTGGCGAACGTGCAGATTTTCTCCCCCGTGCCGCGGGAGGAGGTCATCGTAGAGTTCGATCCGGATGTGCTGCGCGGGAGAAGCCTCAGTCTCGCCAGCCTTGTCGCTTCACTGCAACAGAGCAGCATGAACGTGTCCGCCGGCGAACTGGAAGAAGGAGACAAGAAATATCTCGTCCGGGTCACCGGTGAGTATCGAAAGATCCGCGAACTCAAGAAGCTCATTGTCGGACCCAACGGACTGCGCTTGCAGGACATTGCCAACGTTCGGTATGCGGCCCGGGATGAACACGACTTCATCTCCCTCGACGGACAGGGCGGCGCGGTCGCTTTCGTCACCAAGGAATCCGAGGCCAATACCGTTTCCACCTGCCGGAACCTGCGTAAGGAGCTGGAGCGTGTTCTCGCCTTGCCCGATTTCGAGGGCACGACCCACGTGGTGTTTTTTGACCAGGCCGAACTCATCATGGGCGCCCTGGACAACCTCAAGCAGGAGGGGCTCTACGGCGCCGCCATGGCGCTCATCGTGCTCTTCACCTTTCTCCACCGCTTTCGGCCCACCATCATCGTGGCACTCACCATTCCCTCTTCGCTCATGGTGGCCCTCGTTTTCATGTTCCTCTCCGGCATGACCCTCAACCTTATCACCATGGTGTCCCTCATCATCTCGGTGGGCATGCTGGTGGATAATGCCATCGTGGTCGTGGAAAATATCATCCGCTATCACCGCATGGGCTATGACATGAAGGAAAGCGCACGGCGCGGAGCCTCCGAGGTGGGGTTGGCCATCTTCGCCGCCACGGCGACCACCTGGGTCGTCTTCATACCCATCTATTACCAGGGGGGGGGCATGTTCGCCATCTTCATGAAGCAATTGGGGCTTCCCCTGGTGGTCGCCCTGGGGGGAAGCCTGCTTATCGCGCTGACGGTCGTGCCGCTGGCCATGAGCCGTATGCGGCCACGAACCGGGCTCGGGATCTTCCGCTTACTCCGGGACCGTGAGCGTGGTCTCTTCGCCCGTATCGCGGGCGTGCGTCTCATACAGCGTACCATCGACGGTTATGCCCGTATCCTGGATGGCTGCCTGGGGCACCGGTTGGGGGTCGTGCTCCTCCTGGCCGGACTGGTGTGGCTCACCTACAGCGTGCCTTTGGGTGAAAAAGGGATTGGACAACGGGGCATGCCCAAACTGGATCGCCGGGAAGTCAATATCCGCGTTGAACTGGAGCAGAACTATGACCTGGCGGCCACTTCCGCCCTTTTTGACCGACTTGAAACGCAGGTGAACCAATGGCGCGATGAACTGGGTATCAAGCGCATTCTAAACCGCCACAGCGCCACGGAAGGGCAATTCAACATTTTTCTTTACGCCGACGAAGACGGCGCCCTCGGCGCGAATCCACCGTATACCACCGACGAAGTGGCCGCGATTCTTTCGCAGCGTTTGCCCAAGCTGATCCCCGGCGGAGAATTGCGCTTCGAACAGACCGGCTCCGGGGAAACGGGGCAGCAGAGCACCGTTTCCCTGAACATGCGCGGGGATGACCGGAAGACACTCAATCAATACGCGGAGCGCCTTGCTGAATGGTTGAACACCTCGGAATACCTTTCCGAAGCCCGGGCCGATAGAGAGCGGACCACGCAGGAAGTGCAAATCAAAATCGATGAAGAGCTGGCGGACCAGGAGGGCATCACGGCAACCGCCATCGCCCGGACCATCGACATGGCCTTGCGCGGCGCTCAACTTCCCTACATGAAGCAGGGCAGCCGTGAAGTACCCGTGTGGGCCCAGTTTCGCGAGGAAGATCGCCGGCGCAAGGAAAGTCTCGATAACGTAACCATCATGGGCCGGTCGGGTGAACTCGTGCCCCTGACCCACCTCGTGGACTATACCCGCGCGCCCGCCCCCGCCACCATACAGCGCATCCAGGGCAAGAACGTGGTCACCATCACCGCGAAGGTCAACACACCCAACCTGGACCTGGTCATGAACGACATTGACCGCATCCTGGCCAACTTCCATCTTCCCGTGGGCTACACCATCAATATGGGGGACGAGATGAAAGAAATGGCGGAGACCATGTCGAGCTTCCTCGTCACCCTGCTCATGGCCGTCCTTCTTATCTACCTCGTCATGAGCGCCCTCTTCGAGTCCTACCTGCTGCCCCTCTCCATCCTCACCTCCGTGCCCCTGGCCCTGGGCGGCGGCGTCTGGATGCTCTATTTCATGGACTCCCAGCTCGACCCCGTCACCCTCATCGGCTGCGTGCTCATGACCGGCCTCATCGTGAACAACGGCATCGTCATCGTGGACCACATCAACCACCTGCGCAAAAAACTTGACAGTACCCGCAAGGCCATCGTCGAAGCGGGCCGCGACCGTTTCCGGCCCGTCTTCATGACCGCCATCACCACCATCCTCGGCGTCATTCCCCTGGCCATGGCCGACACCGGCGGCGCGGCCACTTTCGCCGGTCTCGGGCAGGCGCTCATCGGCGGGCTCACCGCCGGCACCATATTGACACTGTTCATCGTCCCCGTGTTCTACAGCCTGATCGACGGTTTCCAGGGCTGGTTTTTCCAGTTCATCGGCAGCTTCGCCCAGTTGCGCCACCCGGCCCGCCGCCCGGGCTGATCCCGTGGACACCGGACAGGTGGGATTTTGCCCCTGCTGCTCCGCATACGCTATATTTCGTAAGAACGAGGGAGATGTAACATGAGGACCAACGTGGTTATTGACGACAAGCTAATGGAACGGGCGCTTCGTTCCAGTGGTTGTCGAACAAAACGCGCCGCCATCGAGTCGGGCCTTCGGTTGCTGGTCCAAGTCAACAGCCAGAAGAAACTTCGTTCCCTCAAGGGGAAAGTCGACTGGCAAGGCGATCTCGAAGCAATGAGACGAGACTGACATGGTCATCATTGATACGTCGGCCTGGATCGAGTATTTCAGGGGCGGTATCCGGCGTGTTTCCGAGAAGGTGGAATGGTGTCTCGAAGAAGACCTCGTGGCTATGGGAGATCTCGTCTATTGCGAGATTATGCAGGGCATTCGCGCCACAAAAAAACGCAAAGAGGTGTCGGAACTTCTTCTCTCCCTTCCTCATTTTGACATGGTCGGATTCTCCATGGCTGAAAAGTCGGCGGCCAATTACCGGCTTCTCCGGTCAAGAGGCGTGACCGTTCGAAAAACCATTGACGTGTTGATCGGGACATTTTGCGCGGAGCATGGTTTTCAGATCGTACACAGTGACTCGGACTTTGACCTGATGGCCAAGCATATCGGTTTAGATGTGCTCTAGCGCCCCTTTATGCTCCCGTGAAAAAGCGCCGCACCATAGCGGTTCGGTTGCCACGGTTTGGATTTGGTGGGCCAGGGCCCACCCTACCGTCATTCCCGCGGAAGGGGAATCCATGGGAAAAGTCAAGGGATTGCCCCTGTCATGTCCGCTGTAACACGGCGCCGAAACGGGCGGGAGCGGGCAGCGTCTCCACCGGGAAGTCGCGTGCACCCGTGAGTTCCGACAGGTCCACGAAGGCGGCATTCTTTTCGTTCGATTCGTAGCCCGCCATGAGCACGGCCATCGTATCCCACGCCAGCATGGGGCCGGACTGGGGATGGCGGGTGGGGTCCAGGGCGGAATCCACGGCGTCCGTCATCTCGTTCACGTAGCCGTGGGTGTGAAACTGGTTCGGCGCGGGAAAGGAGGAACCCATCGGCGTGGGGAGTTTTTCCCGCAGGAGGAGATCGCCCGCGGCGTCGGCCCTGGGCAGAAACAGCTCGTTTTCGTTGTTCGGATTGATACGCATGTCGTATTGCCCGAAATCACAAATGGCGGAAAAGGCGTTGCGAATGCCTGAAATACTGAGGTCGTAGCCGGACAACTCCGCCACCGTGTCATCGTCGAAGATCACCGTAATGCGCCCGAAGTCGTCCACATGCTGCATCACGCGAAAGTGCTCGCCCACGGCGGCCGGCTGGTGTTTCAGCACCTGGAGCGCCACCGCCGAGACCCGGGCCGGACGGATGGGCACGCCGTCGCGGAGGATACCCTCCACCTCCTTCAGGTACAAAGCGGGGCCGAGGGGGTGGCAGGCCTTGTTGAAGAGGGAACCGCCGCCGGACTTGGAAGGCGTGTCGTAGGCGGGGGCGTGGGATCCCTGGTGGGCGCACACGCCCCGTTGCAGGAGCACCTTCCCCTTGCCCGTGCGTTGGGCTTCGGTCATCAATTCCACCAGCGCCTTCACGCCGTCCACGTAGGTGAAGTTTTCCCCGTAGAGCAGCTTTGCGCCGCATCCCTCCACGGCGTCCAGCACCCCGGCAAGGGCCGCCATGGATTCGTGTTTCCGTGTTTCGGCATCGGCCTCGCGGCCCTCCGAATAGCCGGGCCAGATGAGGGGTGGCTTCTCCAAAACAATGACGCCCACGCCCGCCTCGGCCGCCTCGATGACGTATTGACCGTGGGTGTAATTGGCGCTGGCGATGCAGTCGATGTCAGGTTGGACCGCCTCCAGCATTTCGCCGTGGGTGGCGTAGGCCGTGGCCACGTTGTGCCGCGCCGCGAAGCGTTGCGCGTTCCCCAGTTGGCCGGAGCATACCCCCGCCAACGTGATATCAACGCCGTTGCGATGGGGAATCATGCCGAAGACCCGGGCGGTGAAATCCCCCGCGAAACCCGTTCCGCTGATGGTGATCTTCAGTGGCGCATTACTCATGAATGATTCCTCTCCCCGAACGTTCCGCGCGGCATCGCCTTCGCAAAAAGCGAAATGGCCGGGTGGGCCTTGCCCCCCCAACCGTCATTGCGAGGGAACCCCGGCGACCGCGGCAACCTGGTCTTCAGGATGACTGAACTACATCCGCGGTGGATTGTAGCGACGCAGGCGCAAGGAGTTCCACACCACGTTGACCGAACTGAGGGCCATGCAGATTTCCGCGATGACGGGATGCAACAGGCCCAGGATCGCCAGGGGAATGAAGATCACATTGTATCCGAAGGCCCAGAAGAGATTCTCCAGGATCTTGCGGTAGGTGGCCCGGGACAGGCCGATGGCGTCGATGAGCGTCATCAGGCCGCCGCGCACCAGCGCCACGTCGGCGGTCTCGATGGCGATGTCGCTGCCCGTGCCCAGGGCGACACCCACGTCGGCCTCGGCGAGGGCGGCGGCGTCGTTGATGCCGTCGCCCACCATGGCCATGCGGGCGCTGGTCTCCTTGCGCAATTGGGCCACCGCTTCCGCCTTGCCGCCGGGCAGTACGTCCGCGATAACCTCCTCGATCCCCACGGCCTTCGCCACCACGGCCGCCGTTGCGTGGTGATCGCCCGTAATCATCACGGGGCGGATATCCATGGCCCGGAGCGCGCCAATCGCCTCCGCGGCGTCGGGCTTGATCGTGTCGGCCAGACCGAGGGCGCCCAGGACCCGGTCGTCGCGCGCGACCAGGACGACGGTGCGTCCCGCGGCCTGGAGTTCGTCGCACTTTCCTTCCACGGCCTCCAGGGCGATGCCCGAATCGCGCAGGT
The DNA here is from genome assembly GCA_024278275.1 of Candidatus Hydrogenedentota bacterium. GTDB lineage: Bacteria > Hydrogenedentota > Hydrogenedentia > Hydrogenedentales > JAJRTN01 > JAJRTN01. The sequence continues at coordinate 14,104 of JAJRTN010000025.1, read as the reverse complement.
AGTCCGCCTTGCCCACGCGCAGCAGGGCGCCGTCCAGGCGGATGGAAGCCCCCTGGCCGGGGGTGGCGGCAAAGCCCTCGCCCGTGCCAATCTCGATGCCCCGTTCCCGGGCCTTCTCGACGATGGCGCGGCCCAAGGGATGCTCCGAATCCTGTTCCACCGCGGCGGCGGCGGCGAGCAGCGCCTCCTCGGTCACGCCTTCCCCGGGGACCACGTCGGTAACGGCCGGCGTGCCGTGGGTGAGGGTGCCCGTTTTGTCGATGCACACGACGCGCACCTCGTGGAGGGCCTGTATGGCCGCGCCCTGGCGGAAGAGGATACCCCGCGTGGCCGCCAGCCCGCTCCCCACCATGATGGCCGTGGGCGTGGCGAGGCCCATGGCGCAGGGACAGGAAATGACCAGCACGGCAATGGCCGCGAAGGCCGCCATCTCCAGGGGACTGCGGTCCGTGGGGTGTACCCAGGGCAGGAAATCGCCCCACCCGCCGAGCGCCTCCATGAGGCCGGGCGCGAACATCCAAAGCGCGAAGGTACCCGCCGCCAGGAGCAACACGATGGGCACGAAAACACCGGTCACGCGGTCGGCAAACTCCTGGATGGGCACCTTCGAGGACTGGGCGTCCTGGACCATGCGGGCCACCTGGGCGAGAAAGGTGTCCTGCCCGACCCGCGTGGCCCGTACGCGAAGCGCGCCCGTGGTGTTTACCGTGGCGCCCAGCACCTCGTCGCCTTCGCCCTTGTCCACGGGCATGGGTTCACCCGTGGCCATGGACTCGTCCACGGCGCTCTCCCCCGAGACGACGACGCCATCGGTGGGGATCTTCTCGCCGGGACGCACCACCATGATGTCGCCGGTGCGGACCTCGCCGATGGGCACGTCCACCGTTTCGCCGTCCTTCTCGACCCGGGCCGTCTTGGCGCCCAACTCGATGAGACGGCGTATGGCGTCCGAAGCCCGGCCCTTCGCGCGGGCCTCGATGTAGCGGCCCGTGAGGTGGAAGGCCATGATCATGGCCGAGATGGCAGCGAAACTGCTGATGTTGGCGCCCGCGAGATGGAGGGGGCCGCTGAGGAAAGCGGCGCCCGTGCCAAGGGCGATGAGGGCGTCCATGTTGGGGCTGCCGGCGAGGGCGGTTTTCCACGCCTTGTGGTAGGTCGCCGCGCCGGAAATCACCAGCACCGGTAGGGCGAGGAGCACTTCCATCCAGACGTAGCCGGGAATGGACACGCGGCCCGTCATATGCACCAGCATGAGCACGGAGACCGGGGCGGTGAGCAGCCACGCCAGCAGAAAACGCCACCGCGCCTGACGTACCGCCGCGTCCACGCGGTCGTCTTCCTCCGTGGCCGAAGGGGCTTCCTCCTGGACCGCGGCACCGAAGCCGATGGCCTCCACGGCGGCAACCAGGGCCGCCGTATCGGCGGGCGCCCCGTCAAAAACCACGGAGGCTTCCTCGGTCATGAGGTTCACCGCGGCCCCGGTGACGCCGGGAACCTGTTGGAGGGCCTTCTCGACACGTCCCGCGCAGCCCGCGCAGGTCATGCCGGTAATACGAAGCAGGGTTGGATGGGTTGATGATTGGGGCATGAGTTTTTTCTCCGGCAGGAATTCCCGGAGCCGCCAATCTTCCAATTGGCCTTATCCGCAAGTCCTGTTGCTGGCCCGGGGGGCGCTGGAACCCAAGCCGGGCTTTGACCACCTACAGCCCGCCGAGGAACCGCACATAGGTTTCCACGCCACGGTACAGGTTGGGCAGGTAGAAACGTTCGTCCGGGCCGTGGATGCCGTCATCGGACAGGCCAAAACCCAGCATAATAGAGTCAACACCGAGGAGCTCCTGCATGATTCCCACCACGGGGACGCTGCCGCCCTCCCGCTTGAACAGGGGCGCCACGCCGAAGACCTCCCCGAGGGCCGTCATGGCGGCCCGCATGCAGGGCGATTCCCGGTCCATGATGGCCCCGGGTCCCCAGGAGTGGCCGTGGAGTTTCCACGACACCCCCTCCGGTACATGGGCCTTGATGTGGGCCTCCAACTGACCCTGGATTTCCGCCGGATCCTGGTCCGCCACGAGGCGCGTCGAGAACTTGGCGAAGGCCCGCGCGGGCAAGACCGTTTTCGCCCCTTCCCCGGTAAAGCCTCCCCAGATGCCGTTGATATCCAGCGTGGGCCGCGCCCCCACCCGCTCCACCGTGGTGTAACCGGTCTCGCCATACAACGCCTTCGCCCCGGCCATGGCCCGCCATGCCTCATCGTCGTGGGGGAGGCGCGCCAGTGCCCGGCGCTCTTCCTCGTCCAGCTCCCGCACCTTGTCGTAAAAGCCCGGCAAGGCGACGCGCCCATCGGCGTCGTGCAGGCTCGCGATAAGTTCCGCCAGCACATGGATGGGGTTGCGAATGGAGCCGCCGAAGACGCCGCTGTGCAGATCCTTCTCGTGGGTGGCGATTTCCAACTCGAAGTAGGCCAATCCGCGCAGGGCATAGGTGATGGACGGCTGGTCCTTGCCCAGGATGCCCCCGTCGCAATTGAGCACCACGTCGCAGGCGAGCTGGTCCCGGTGGGTTTCGATGAATCGCGGCAGGTTGGGGGAGCCGATCTCCTCCTCCCCTTCGATGAGGTATTTTATGTTCACCGGGAAGCCCCCGCCTGGGGCGAAGGCTTCCATCGCCTTGACCTGGGCGAAGATCTGGGTCTTCATGTCCGACGCTCCCCGCGCATAAAGGTAGTCGCCGCGCACCGTGGGGACGAAAGGATCGGACGTCCACTCGTCGATGGGATCCACCGGCTGCACGTCATAATGCCCGTAGACCAGCACCGTGGGCCGGCCCGGCGCGCCCAGCCATTCGCCATAGACCACTGGATGACCGCCCGTGGACATGAGTTCCACGGTTTCCAGTCCAATGCCCCGGAGCCGGTCCGCCAGCCATTGGGCCGTTCGTGTCATGTCTCCCCGGTTTTCCGGCAGGGTGGATATGCTCGGAATGGCCAGGAACTCGATCAACTCATCCAGGTACGTACCACGCGCGGTTCGCACATGGGCCAAGGCACGCTCGACAGCGGACATGCTCGGTCTCCTTCAACAGTGTCAGGCATGAGGGTGCGCTGAAACGCACCCGTATCCTGTAGATTCTATTTTACAGGGACAGCCCCGGCTTCGCGGTGGTGCGCAGGTTGCCGGTCAGGCCATGGTGAAGACGGGAGTGGGCGGCGGCGGCGATCATGGCGCCGTTGTCGATACAGTACGCGAAGGGGGGCAGGAAAACCTCGATGTCCAGCTCGCCGGTCAACCGTTCGCGGAGCTGTTGGTTGGCGGCCACGCCCCCGGCCAGTACGAGCCGTTCCGCGCCAGTCTGTTTAATGGCCTTCTTGGTCTTGATGAGGAGCACATCCACGGCGGCGGCCTGAAAGCTGGCGGCCATGTCGGCCACGGAAACATCTCCCTCCTGCATGGCGTAAAGCACGGCGGTTTTCAGGCCGCTGTAGCTGAAATCGAGTCCGCCCTTGACCGTGGTCATGGCGCGGGGAAGCTGGAAAGCCTCGGGATTGCCCTCTTCGGCGGCCTGCTGAATGGACGGCCCGCCGGGATAGGAAAGGCCGAGAAGACGGGCCACCTTGTCAAAGGATTCCCCCACGGCATCGTCGCGGGTGGTGCCGAGGATTTCGTATTCATGGGGGCGGGGGCACTGAATGATTTGCGTGTGACCGCCGCTCACCACCAGGGCGAGAAAGGGAAAGTCGGGGCGGGGCTCGCCCAAAAAGGCGCTGAAGAGATGGCCCTCGATGTGATGCACGGGGACAAAGGGCCGATTCCAACTGTAGGCCAGGGCCTTGGCGAAACTCACGCCCACCAGCAGCGAGCCCATGAGGCCCGGTCCACGGGTCGCGGCGACGGCGTCGAGCCGGGCCGCGGGCGTGTCGCCCAGGCCCGCGTCGTCCAGGGCCTTTTCGACAAGTTGCGAAATGATCCGCGTGTGCTCGCGCGAGGCGATCTCGGGAACCACACCGCCAAAGGCGCGGTGAATATCGATCTGCGAGGCCACCTCGTTGGCGAGCACCACCGAACCGTCCGCCACGACGGCGACGCCCGTCTCGTCACAGGAAGTCTCGATACCCAGGATTACACTCATTGAACCAACTCCGAAACATGGACCAGGGCGACGCCTTTCGCCGCCAGCCGGGGAAGCTCCCGCGCCAGCAGGGCGGCCGTTTCTTCACGAAAATGACCGATACCAATGGCGGAGCCCCGAGCCAGCGCCAGGTCGGCCAGCTCCCCCAGCCGGGTCTTGGCCGATTCGGTGTCATGGGTATCGTCGATGAAGATATCACGCTGGTTGGCGGGCACGCCCATGACGCGCGCCACGTCATAGGCCACGGTCGCGTTGGCCGTCCGGCTGTCGATGAAGAAAAGCCCCTTCTCCCGCAGCACTTCCATGAAATACCCCGTTTTTGTCCGGTTGGAAGTGAATGCGGAACCGGTATGATTATTGACCCCTTTCACTTCCGGGATTTGGGCGAGCGCCTCCCGCGTACGCCGCTGGATTTCCTCCTTTGTCATGGCGGTGGTGATCTTTCCCGGACCGGGATCCACCGTCTTGCTGTCCGTTTCCATGGGCATGTGCAGCATGAGTTCAAAGTCCCGGGCCGTGGCGGCTTCGGCAATCCGCGCAAGGAACGGCGTGTTCGGCAGGAGGGACAAGGTCAGATGGTTATCCAATGCCAGCACCTTCTCCGTCACGGCCCAGTCATTGCCGCCGTCGTCCAGGATGATGGCGATACGGCCCCGCTTTTCCCGCGGTCCCGGCGGCGCGGGCGCCTGGGTTCCAGGAGCGCGGGACGCCGTCGAAGCCGTGCCCTGGGCCTCGACGACGTGGAGAAGCATGGGCTCTCCCGGGGACGCCGCTTCGGGCGGTTCCGTGGTGACTTCCGGAGCCGGGACCGCCTCGGGAACCGGGGGCTCCACCGTGGAAGCGAGCCCCGGGCGGCAAAGGATGTCGGTGCAATGCTTGCCGGCGTAGATCACGCGAAGCGAAACGGCGCCCATGCCCATGTCCTCGGTCAGGACCCGTATATCACGCTGGGACATGGATGTTTCGATACGGCCCCGGAGTTCCCCCGGCGAAATCCCCTCGGGCAGGATGGCCCCCAATTGCGTAAACGTCCATCGTGTTTCCTCGTCGGTCCGCACGACGGGCGTTTCCCGTGTAAAGGTTTCCTCGGCCACGCCCGCCTCAAAGAGGATATCTTCCACGTCATTCGTGATACGGTTACAGGCGGCGCTGAGATCCGTGATCACCTGCGCGGCGCGGTCGCGGTTCCGAAGGCGCACGGTGGCAAACGCCAGCCGGCCCAGTTTCAACTGCCAACTCTGCCCTTCGGGAGCATCCGACAACACCTCAAGCTTCACACCATGGTCGAGCAGGGCCTGCCGGGCGAGTTCCTGAAGCCCATCAGCGCTGATACGTTTGGGCAGGTAAACATCCAGGGTGAAATCCATCCAGCGGGCCCCTTCGTCCCGCCGCATGCGGGACGAAGAATGAAAGATGCGGTCGGCGGGGACATGGTTGGCGCTGAGGGTCTGTCCCAGTACATCGTCCACCAGGTAGGCGGTATAGGCCACCAGGTCGTCGGGCCTGTGCTGAAGAAATTGAACCAGCAGCACGCCGGCCATGGTCAACACCACGGCCGCGATCCAGTAACCCACCAGAATGCGAAGCCACGACGGACCCCGCGGGACGTTCCCCAAGGGCGTTTCCATCGCCTGGTTCTCCTGAGCCTCGGACATGTTTCGCTCCGCTTCAGAAATCCAACCATTCCACCGTGGTCAGCGGGGCGCCCAGGAAACGCCTGCCCACCCGCGCAAACCCGTCGGGCGCGTCACTTACGAGAAAGCGGTGGCGCGGTTCCATGGGCACCGAGCACGCCAAGTCCAGGGCGGCAAGGGTTTGCTCCACCACGGCGGCGGTTTCGCCGGCACTGTCCACCAGGGCCACGGCCGGTCCCATGGCCTCGCCAATCACGGGCGCCAGCAGGGGATAGTGTGTGCAACCCAGCACCAGCGCGTCAATCTCGTGTTCGATCAGCCCGTCCAAATAGGCATGGGCCACTTTGAGCGGCACCTCGCCGCGCACCCACCCTTCTTCCGCCAGGGGCACAAACAAAGGGCACGGTACGCTGAAGACCCGGGCGTCCGGGTTCAAGCCGGCGATGGTGTCTTCGTAAACGCGGCTCCCCACGGTCGAGGGCGTCCCGATCACCCCGATGCGTCCCGACGTGCTTTTCGCCACGGCGGCCCGCGCGCCGGGTTCCACCACGCCCAACACGGGCACGTCCAGTTCGTCCCGCAAGGCCTCCAGGGCGTGGGCGGATGCCGTGTTACAGGCCACCACGAGCAGTTTCACGCCCCGATCCAACAAGACCCGCGTACAGTTCCGGGCGTAACGCAACACGGTTTCCGGTGATTTGGTGCCGTAGGGCACGCGGGCGGTGTCGCCCAGGTAGACCACGGATTCACGGGGAAGCCGCGCGGCGATCCGGCGGAAAACCGTCAGCCCACCCACCCCGGAATCTAAAATGCCGATGGCGTCGTTGTGATCAGCCATGGGCGCCGGAATCCGGTGTCTGCTCGGCCCAGCTCTGATCCGGGGCAATGGGCTCCCGCAGGTCGATGTGCCAGGGCAGACTGTCTTGTGGCGGCAGGCCGTCAATGAGAAAACGGACTCGGCGTACCGTGGGATCCTTGCTGCCTTGCAGGGCGCTTTGGGTCAGTGTATTGACGACCCCGTAAACGAACAGCGCCTCAATGCCGACGCTGCGCATGCGACGTTGCACGGTACCCGCCCGGCGTGAGAAGTCGATCACCATCTCACCGTCCTCCAGGAGGTACAGGGCGCGCACTTTGAGTTCCCCGGGCATCACGGGAACGCCCTCTTCACCGGGGCCCTGGGCAAGGGCTTCCAGGGCACGGAGACAGTTTTCGTGGGAAGAATCGCTGACCTCCATCTCACGCCGCTCGGGCCGCAGGGCGTGCCCGTTTTTCGCGGCGAAGTAAAGCAACACATCACGCGTGCCCAAGGCCGGCAGGGGCGGCGCGGGGGGGGGTGTCGCGGGTTGCGCGCTGGCGGGACGCAAGGTGCGGAGGGGGTCCTGTCCCTGCCGCATCATCTCCATGACCAGGAGAATCACCACGAAAAGGAGTACCATGGTGGCCATGCCCCACAGGGAGAGGAGGAAGGTCTTCAAGATGCCGCGGCGGTCGGCGCGGTTCATGGTTGCACCCCCGGCATGGCGACATCGCCCACCATGGCGGCGATACCCTCCGCAATGCCACGGGCGATTTTTTCCTGTTGACTGCGCGATTCCAGCAAGGCGGTCTCCGCGGGATTTGTGAGATGCCCCACCTCCACCAGCACACCGGGCATTCCCGCGTCGCGGAGAATGGCGACGGGAACCCCGCGCACCCAGTGTTCGCTTACACCACTTGCGGCGGCGATGGACGTTTCCAGGGCGCGGGCGGCGCGCATGCTTCTGGCATGGTTGTCCCTGTCTGTATTGGTAAAAAACAGCCCGGGCCGACGGCGGCGTATACGGGACATGACCTCGGCCCGCGCGGTGGACGGCGCGTAGTAAATGCCGAAACCTTCCGCCGTTTCAGACATGGAAACCGCCGCGTGAATACTGACGAAAAGATCGCCCCGCACCCGGCGGGCCAGGTTGGAACGGTCTCGAGGGGAAACGGTGGAATCATCAGACCGGGTAAGATAGCTTTTCAGCACCGTGGTTTCCTTCAAAATTCTTCGCAACGCCAACGCCACGGCCAATGACAAATCCTTCTCGGACAAACCCGCGGCGCTCACGTATCCCGGGTCGCTCCCCCCGTGGCCGGGATCGATGATAACCGTCTGGATGGCGGCGGCCCCGGTTCCCACGCGCCGCGTGTTGAGTGGCTCCGGCGCGGGAATGTCGGTGCTCTCGGTGGACACGGTAAGCCGTCTTCCCGGGGACAGGGCTTCATCCGGAATATCGGGCAGTGGCTCTTGCCCGGTTTCCCGGCCTTCCGGCACCACGCCGGGCCGCTTTATCCTCGCCGCGAAACCCTGGGCCAACAGGACATCCAGGTCGTCCACCGCGATGAGCACTTCGCCACGGTGTCGAATCACGGGATGCGCCAGGGCAAATGATTCACGGCTGCTGTAAACCTTGGTGTCGTTGACGCCCACCACGACGGAACGTCCGAAAAGATCGGCGCTCACGCGGGCCGGATCGACGCGGCAATAGCCGCCACACTGGTCAATGAACTCCGGCAGGGAGACATGGGGAACGCCCTGCACGTCCACAGCGCGCAGACGCACACTGAAAACACGCCCCCCGGCCTCGATATCGACATTGAGTATCGCGGCCGCGGCGGAAAAAGCACCGAGGAGGCAGAAGAGGATAATTGCCTTTGATAGCGTGTTGTTCAGATCGGTCCCGCCGTTACTTGTTCAGGTTGATGGTGCGCTGCCGCACGATTACATTGTCCTCATACGAATGCGACGCCGGTCCCGCGGGCTTGAAAGTCGCGTAGAGCGCCAAGCCAAGCAGAGCGAAGAGGCACAGCAACACACCGACCCCGATTTTCTCACTTTTGCTCATCACCACACCACCTCCCGGTTCGCCATTCCACCATGAGGGCGCTGGACGGATACGCTAGGAACGGCGTTTATCTTTCAGATACTGATGCACCCCACCATAAGCCGAACCTATGGCAACGTCCTTCTTATCTCCCAGACGAATGCTCGTTTGCGCCTTGACCATCTCGGTGTTGAGCTTCTCAAGGCAAGATTGGCAGAGCTTCTTCGCGGCGCTGATGGCCGGTGCGCCACACCGGCCGCACTTGATTTCACTCGCGTCCAACGACACCACGGAAACAATGCCGTCTTTCATCATGCGCTGCACGACTTCCAGATCCACGTCGGCCATCTCGGCAACTTGCTCCGCGTTGAGGTTGTCGTGTTCCGCCAATACTTCGCGTACCTTCTCCGTATCCGCGTTTTCCGCGGGCAGACAGGCGGGACACACCGACACGGTGGCCTTGTTAAACATACGGCCACAACGGGCGCAACTGGACAGTGGCATTTCTCTATCTCCTCCAGTATCTATTCCCAATCCAGGGAAATCGATCCCTCATCCACGCTTAGATTACCAGAAAGGCCCGCCTTGAGTACGTGCCCCTGGGAATCCACATTCACGCCGACCACGAGACTCCGAATGGGAAGGCCCGCCGCATTCAACGGCGCTTGGTCTTTCCGCGCATAGGTGACGCGAAGCCAGGCCCGTCCTGCCGCCGCGGGTTCAAGCCCCTCTTCGCCTTCATCCACCACCAACACCTCGACCCGGGAACCGGGCGGAAAAAGATACTGATCCGCGATTTCCCCCGCGCGCAGACGGTTTCCCGCGGGGTTTCGGTCGCTCAGGTCCCGCACCAGCCCACGGCGGGCCTTTTCGCGCCCTTCGCCGGCGGCCTCGGCCCGTTCGAGGCGGGCCCGCATCCACCACGTTCGACGGATCGCCCCCTCCCAGTCGTTTTCCTGCAACGCATGGGCATAGTCCAGCGCCGCCCGGGCTATGGGACCATCAAGCGGGCCGGCCGTCACTTCGGGCACAGGTTCCCGGAGATTCTGAAAGGATGGCGCCTTATCCTCTTCGATCCAACCCTTTACGATAACACCCAAAGCGAGGCCCACCAAGGCCCCCAATAGCAACGCAATCGTGATGCGGCTGGATCGCATGAGAGCACTCCCGTCGGACAAAGCATCCTACCAAAGCAACGGAAAGTACGTCAATCAAATGCCAATTGCGAAAAGGCGGTGGGGACAGGACTTCACGGGTACGGGACCATGGAGTGATGCATGGGCACCCTTGTTTCCCTCGGGTCAGGAGCCGGTGTTGGGTTCCAGCAACACCTTGATGGAGTCGGCTGGATGCTGCACCGCGTCGAAACCTTCCTGGTAGTGGTCCAGGGGCAGACGGTGGGTCACGATGTCATCAATTTGGATGAGTCCCCGATCCAGGTAATCAATGGCCGTGGGGAAGGTGTAGGGTGCGAGATGGGCGCCATGAATGTTCAATTCTTTTCCGTCGCCGATAATGGTCCAGTCCACGGTGGAGAGTTCGCGCATCACGCTGAACTCCACCAGGGTACCGTTCTTTCGCAGCATGTGGAGGGAAGGCCGGATGGCCTCGGCGTTGCCCGTGGCTTCGATAACCACGTCGCATCCATAGCCTTCCGTCAGGTCGCGCACCCGTTGAACCACATCTTCCCTGTCGGCGTTGATGCACAAATCCGCGCCGAATTTTTTCGCCAGGGTCAACCGGGAGTCGAGCAAATCCAGGGCGATGAGAAGGCCGGGATTCTTGAGCCGCTCTGCGGCAATCATGCAGAGTCCCAAGGTGCCGCAGCCCACCTGCACGACGACGTCGCCCAAGCGTATGCCACCGCGTTCCACGGCGTGGAGGGCACAGGCCAGCGGCTCGATGAGGGCGGCCGTGGCGGGCTTCATGGATTCGGGTATCTTGTAGACACGAGCCTTATCCGGGAACTTCATGTAATCGGCCATTCCCCCCGGCACGTATTGCTTGAAACCGAAGATGTGGGCCTTCGTGCAGAGCCAGTACAGGCCGGTGCGACAATAGCGGCATTCCCCGCAGGGCACCACCTGCTCCGCCACCACTTTGTCGCCCAGCGCCACGCCATGGCGTTCGGCCGCGCCCGCGCCCAGGGCCACCACCTCGCCCGTGAACTCATGGCCCGGGATTACCGGCGGTTCGACGTAGGCTTCGCGGTCCTTGTCGCCCCAGAAAAGGGGCGCGCCCGTGTAGCACTTGCAGTCGCTGGCACAGATCCCGCAGTCATGGACCTTGATCACGACCTCGCCCGGGTCGGCCCCCGGAACGGGGGCGGACTCCATGCGGTAGTCTTCGACGCCATGGCAGACCACGGCCGCCATGTCTTTGGGCAGGGCAATCGATGTGGGGGATGATGGCATGGGAGGGTCTCCTCAAGGGTTCGAATCCGTTATTTGACAGACGGGAAGTATCGACGAGACAGGTTTCGGAGTCAAGTCCGGATGTGCCATTTGCGAAACGGGGTGGCTGATTGACTCAATGCCCCCTAGCATATCTTGGTATTAATGTGGCACAGCCGCCCTCGGCTGTGCCACCTACGGTACAGACCGGGACCAACCGCGTTCCCACGGATGGCACATGAAAGGATCTTCCATTCCGCAAATGCCGCTACAGGGAATCCCCCAGGGTTTCGAAGACCCAGTCGAAGCTGTCGGCCTTGAGAGGCTTCTGCAACTCGATGGACGCCGCCATGTCCTTCTCGAAAAGGTCACGGGCCAGCCGCGCCACCGTCTCCGGATGGGCGGTTGCCAGGTTCATTTCAAGATTGGTCTGAAGACTGAGCCGGTCCAGGTTGGCCGATCCGAAACAGGCCCATCCGTCGAAAAGGGCGGCCTTGACGTGACTCATTTTGGGATAGAGGAAAACCCGCACACCATGCTTCAACAGGGCGTTGGCCACCAGCACGTTGTTGCGGTTCATGATCTCGTGGTTTCCCGCGGCGGGCATGATGACCCGCACATCCACCCCGCGTTTCCTGGCGCTGCACAACTCATAGACAATGAGATCGTCGGCGAGATAGGCGTTCTCCACGTAAATGCGGTTTTTGCTGCGGCGTGCCGCTTCCACCTGCGTACGGTAGATCTCCTGACGCCACGGCGTGGTGCGCAGTACGCGGACTTCCGCTTCGGCGGGGGAGTGTGCCGGGTTTTCCGAAGCCGCACCTCCCAAGAGCACGCCCAAATCTCCCAGCAACCCGGAATCAGTCCAGGCGCGATCGAAGTAGGTCTGCAGGACGTTGACCAACGGTCCCTCGATCTCGACCATGAGATCATGCCATTGGTAGCGGTACTCCTGGCCGATGTTCATCCCGCCCAGAAAAGCCGTTTTTCCGTCGATGATGGTTACCTTCGTGTGATCGCCGGCACCCCAGGTATTGGGCCGAACCCGGAGGCGGATATTGGGTGCCTGGCGAAGGTAGCCCGTAATGGAAGTGGGCCGTGCGGAAGCTTCGGTGAGCACGACTTCGGGATCCACCCGCGCGGCCAGAGTTGTGCCCAGGCCATCGCATAGAATGCGAACACGCACTTGCCCGGGGTGATCACGGAGCCGATTCGCCATTTCCAGGGCGATGTCGTCATTGTCGAAGATATAGGTCTGAAGATCAACCCGCTCCCGGGCGGCATCGATGGCGGCGTTCAATGCAGTAAAATACGCCTCCCCCCCAATAAGAAAGCGAAGCCGCGCCGTGGTGGCGGGTTCCGCGGCATAGCCGTCCAGGAAGGCCTCGAAGGCGGCAAGATCCATATTTCCCCGTGCGGGGTCGATTTCGGGAATGGGCTTCTTGTCCAGGGCGGGAAATTTACCCAAGCTCAAATAGGAACGGCTGAGCAAGCCCGAGACGGAATCCCGAACCAGCGCGGCCAGGCGGCGCGTGGAGGACACGGGACGGCTGATCACGGAGATGGTGTGGCTCTTGACCAACACCCACCCGAGCCCCAGTTGGGACATGGCATCGCGCTCCAGGTTCCACGGACTTCGACGGGTGAAGCGCAGCGTGAGCCCGTCGCGCTCCAGGGGATCCAGAACGAGAAAGGGTACGTTCGTGGCGGTCAAGGAACCCAACTGGAAGGCAGTGGGAACGCCGGCCCGCTCCTCGGATGCGCTCCACGCATCGTAGGCGCTCAGTAAATCGTCACGCAATTCCGGCCCCGCGTAATGGGAGACCACGCGGTAGCCCACCGGCAGGGAATCGAGAAAGAGCACCTCGCTCTCCGGGCCGCCCCGGCGCACCATATGGACCGTGTAGTCACCCAAGGTCAACCGAACGGCCTCCCCGGGACCGGAAGGCGCGAAAGGCTCCAGGGCAACACGCAGGTAATCCTTCAAGGCCTCCGGGCCGGCCAGCCGGGCGGTCACGAAAGGGGGCGCATGGGAAGCGGCCTCGGGTGATTTGACGGGCCGAAGCGTCAGGGTGCGGCCAAAACCCCCGCCCACCGCGCGATCCTCCTCTTCCCGTTTCCTCGGGGGGGGAAGCCGACGGCCCGCCTCGGCATGGATAAGCCGCTCCCCCTCTTTGAGAACCACATGGACCGTATCGGGTGTCAACCACACGGCATCAACATGGGCGTTGGCCAGAGGTGGAGGCGGTTCTTCCCGCTGGCCCGTGGTCGCGCAGCCGGCCAGGAGGAAGACCATGACCAGGATGGCCCTGCCTTCCCACCCCATGCGCGCCGGGGCCCACTTCGCCAAATTGTGTCGTATTACCCGCATGAGCCCCATGATACGCACGGGGCTCCCAGGGAGTCCACTCCCCATGGCTGGAGACTTCGCAGGATAGATGATCTTCGCTGTTTTCCTGTATCATGAAAATCGGAGCGACGCGGTTCTGCGGTCGGCTCGGCGCCAATGGGCCGATAGGGAAGCAGGGGTGACCGGGGCGGGCTGTCCACAAATCACCCCGCGAATGGCCCCCTCAAGAAGTTCATACGCTGGAACTGCGCCCCTGTCGGGCGTGCCAGGTGGCACCGGAAAACACCACGACAACATCTTACCCGCCAATGGGCGTATGGGAGGGTTTCCTTGAAAACAGCCAAGGGCCGCTTGATAGTTCTTCTCAGCCTGGTTCTCACCGGGGGATATCTCGTGATGACTTTGGTGAGCCATGGCGTGTCGGTGGAGGCGGTGCGCCGGCAAATTCGCTCGGAAACGCTTCCGTTGACGCGGGAGAACATCTATTCGGGAATTCGCCGGGACCTGTTGCGCCCCGTGCTCATCTCCTCGATCATGGCGAGCGATACGTTCCTGCGGGATTGGCTCATCGCGGGGGAACGGGACAAGTCGGTCATTCAGAAATATCTAAGAGGGTGTTTGCAAAGGCCCTATGCCTTTGGGTGGGGCAACCTTTTGCTCATGAGGTTTATCATGGCGATGAGCACCATGGCTTCGCTGTTCTCGGTCAATTGCTCATAGTCCTTTGAGAGCCTTCGGTATCTTCCGAGC
>JAJRTN010000024.1 GCA_024278275.1 Candidatus Hydrogenedentota bacterium | reverse complement strand
GCTCAAACAATCCGGCATGGAGTGGACCGTACGCGGTGCAAACGCAATCACCGCACTGCGTTGCGTCATTCAATCAGGACGGTTCGAGGAATACTGGGAGCAGCGCGCCGCATGAAAACCCCCAAAATTGACGCAGGCCCGGCGGAAAAACGCTTTTTTCACGTGGCGCTATTCGGAACCAATTGGCTGGGACCGCGTTACATGGCCATGCCACCATCCACGGCGAGAATGGAACCCGTGGTATAGGAGGCGGCGTCGCTGGCGAGGAAGGCGACCGCGTTGGCCACTTCCTCGCTCGTGCCGCGGCGGGCCATGGGAATGCGCTCGACGATGGCGTTGCGCACCTCTTCCGGGAGGGCGTCGGTCATGGCGGTCTCGATGTAGCCGGGACACACGGCGTTCACCGTGATGTTGCGGGAGGCCAGCTCGTGGGCGAGGGCCTTGGTCATGCCGATGACCCCCGCCTTGGCGGCGGCATAGTTGGCTTGGCCCGCCTGGCCGCGGCGGCCGACGATGGAGGAAATGTTGACGATTCGGCCGTAGCGCTGCTTGATCATGTCACGCTCAACGGCACGACAACAGAAGAAGGTGCCCGTCAGGTTGGTCTCGATGACCGCGCGCCACTGGTCGTCCTTCATGCGCATGGAGAGGGTGTCGCGGGTGATGCCGGCGTTGTTCACGAGGATGGCGACGGGCCCCAAATCGGCGCCGATGGCCTTGATCATGGCCTTGATCGTGTCGGGTTCGGTGATGTTAGCCTGGTAACCACGAGTACCCCCGCCCAGCTTCTCCGCCGCGGCCGTTACGTCGTCTTCCACCAGGTCGCAGATAGCCACCCTGGCGCCGCCCCGCACGAAACGCTCGGCGATGGCATAGCCGATGCCCCGCGCGCCACCCGTTACCAAGGCCACTTTTCCGTCGAACTCACTCATCCCTGCATCTCCAGTTGGTTAATATCTTCCACGGTCCCGGCGAGACGGACGAGGGGGCCGCCCTTCATCCGCTTGGCCAGGCCTTTGAGCACGCTGCCGGGCCCCACCTCAAGGGCCGCCCCGGTGCCGATGTATTCCATGACCTCCGTCCACCGGACGGGTGAATAGAGCTGTTGTGCCAGCAGTTCGCGGATCCTTTCGGGATCCGTCTCGCCTCCTCCGCTCACGGAGGAAACAAAGGGGACGGCGGGCGCGGCAAAGTCAAACTTCGTCAGGAATTCGGCAAAGATCTTGGCCGCGGGAATCATGAATTGCGAGTGAAAAGGCCCGGAAACCTTGAGGGGCAACACCCGTTTGGCACCGCCTTTCTTGAGGGCAAGGGCCGCCAGCTCCAGTCCGGCTTTCGTCCCGCTGATAATGGTTTGGCCGGGTCCGTTGAAATTGGCGATCCCCACCTCCTCGGGCAGCAGGGGGGCGATGTCCCCGGCGGGAAGCCCAATGACCGCGGCCATGCCGCCGGGCGGCACGTCCTCGCTCATGAGCCGGGCGCGCTCAACGGTAATCCGGATGGCGTCGGCAAAGGAAAGTACGCCCGAAACCACCAACGCGGGGATTTCGCCGACGCTATGCCCGGCACACCCGGACGGCGCGATGCCAAGGGTCTGAAGATGGGCCGCCGCCGCCACGCCCACGGTGACCAGGGCGGGCTGGGCATGGCGGGTGTCGGCAAGCGTTTCGGCCGGTCCGTCGAACAGCAACGGGAAAAAACCGTCGGGCAGCAGCGCCGCCGCCTCATCCATGAGCGCCCGTGCCGCCGGCGCCTGCTCATACAGCGATTGTCCCATGCCGGGCTTCTGGCTGCCCTGGCCGGGAAAGAGGAAGAAACTCATGAAGCGGTCTCCGCCGCGTCCACGGCATTTTTCTCATCGGGCGCATCGGGTTGCATCGACCGTTCCACCTTGCGGAGTTCCTCGATGTTTTCCTTGATGTGCTCGATGAGGCGGTTCTGACAAGCCACCGCGGCCCCCCGGATACCGTTGGCGACCCCCTGCGACGTACAGGAACCGTGGACCTTGATGACAATGCCCTTCACGCCGAGGAGCGGTGCGCCGCCATATTCATTGGGATCGATGGTGGCCTTCAGATCCTGCAGCGACCGCCGGGCCAGCACGGCCCCCAGTTTGCTCATGGAGGATTGCTCGAACTTGTCCCGCACCAGTTGGGCCATGAATCCCGCCACCGATTCGCTGGTCTTGAGGATGATGTTGCCCATGAACCCGTCGCAGACCACCACGTCGGATTGCCCGTCGTACATGGCCTTGGGCTCGATGTTGCCGATGAAGTTCACATGGGAAGAGGCGCGGAGCTTGGCGTGGACCTCTTTCGACACATTGTCACCCTTGAAATCCTCTTCGCCGATATTCAACAGGCCGACCCGGGGATTTTCCACCCCAAGGGCGTACTGGGAATAGGCGATGCCCATTTCAGCGAACTCGCAAAGATGGCGCGCCGTACAATCCACGGTAGCCCCCAGGTCGAGCAAAGCCACCCGGCCCTTGCGATTGGGCAGGGTCTGGCACAGGGCGGAGCGGGCCACCCCGCGAATGGGACCAATGATGGCGCGCGCGCCGAACATGAGGGCGCCCGTGTTGCCCGCGCTGACGAAGGCCTGGGCCTCCCCCCGCTTGACCAGCCGCATGGCGACCAGCATGGAGGAGTCCTTCTTTTTTCGGACGGCAATACCCGGCGACTCGTCCATGCCAATGGCCTGGGAGGCATGCACCACGCGAATGGCGTCCGTCTTGGGAAAGGCGGCCAGCTTCTCTTTCAGTACCGCCTCGTCCCCGACCAGGACAACCTCCACGTCGCTGTCCAGGCTGGCGGCCACCGCGCCTTCCACCTCCACGTCAGGCGCGCCGTCCGAGCCCATGGCATCAACAGCGATCAGCATGAGGGGGCTTCTCCGAAAGGTATTCGATGAGGCTTTTGCGAAATCGGGCTTGTCATCCCGTGCCATCCGTGGGACCGCCTTCGGTCCTGGTATTTCGTACCTTGCCGTGCAGAAAAGCGCAACGTACAGGATTATATGGCCATGCAGCGGTCCCGTTGAAACCGCCCTGTCGCGAATGGCCCCCGATTAATCGCCCCTGACAGTGACCGAGAGGCGATCCTTGTAGTGTCCACACTTGGGACAGACCCGATGCGGCATGATGCGCTCGCCACAGCTCGGGCATTCCGTGAAATTGGGAACGCTGAGGGCATGGTGCGAACGGCGCATGTTCTTCTTCGCCTTGCCCGTTTTTCTTTTTGGTACCGGCACGTTTCGTCACTCCTCTGCACGCTGTTCGGGCAAATCGGGGAACAAGTCCTTCAGTCCCGCCAAGCCCGGGTTGATTTCCGCTTCGGGCGCCGTGTCGCAGGCGCACTGCGTCTCGTTAAGGTTGCCACCACACACCGGGCACAGGCCCCGGCAATCCGCACGGCATACAAACTTCGCGGGAAGGGCCGTCTCCGCCTCCTCCCAAAGGGCCGGGGTCAAATCAACCTCGGTCCCGTGAAAACTGTAATCCATGGCCGGGTCGTTAAGTTCCTCGGCGGCCAGCACCACGTCCTCCCCTTCCTCCGGCGCCACACCCGGCGCCGCGGCAATGAAGCGCCAGATGACATCCACCTCGAAGGGAAATACCGCCGCCGCGAGGCAGCGGTCGCAGGGCCGGGAAAAAACACCCTTCACCGAACCCCGGAAAAGCAGCTCATCTTCACCCAGGATCGAAAGATCACCGGACAGACCCAGACGCTCCAGGGGCAGCGATTGCCCGTCCACGGGGCGAAAACACGCGAGATCCACCGTCTCTTCAATCCACAGACCATCCGCGCCGATTGAAACTATGGGAATGCGGAGGCTGTTCACGGCGACCGGACCTTGCGTGTGGAAGCCCTGCATGGGAAAACATCCGGGCGAGTCTAACAAAGGCATCCCCTGCAAGTCAAACGGTTTACGCGGGATGGAGACCGAGGTCTGCTTGGAAGTTTCCCGGGGAGCATCCCCTGGAGTTCCCCAATGGACTCGGGAGAGAACTACCCCCCATTCGTCTGATCAATGGGGAAAAAGGGACTCCTGATAAGACGATTCCAACAGCCGAACGCGCTTATTCTTGGCCTTGTACTCCTCAATTTGATCCTTTTCGCACAGCGATCTAACCATGCGTCGTACGCGCTTCTCAAACTTCGCGCGCGGGTTGCCACGTGTGAGTACGCCCACTTCTTTGAGGACGCGTCCTGTCAAGGAATGTAATGTGCATGAATTATTCGGGCGTTTTCGCAAGGCGCGGATAATTGCCTCCGAAATCTCTTGAGACGAGACTTCTTCCGGGTGACGCCGGGACTGGGTATTGGGGGTGCCACTGTCGGAAGACGATTCGAGGACATCTTCCTCATTATCATCTTCCTCCACTTCATCATCGGAATTTTCGTCGGATTCATGGCCGTTGCCATTTTGCTCGCCGGATATTGCGTTCTCATAAACTGTTGCATTATCAGGCAGAATACCCCGATCTTCCAACATTCGCCAAAGAGGGGCCAATGCTTCCTCTTGATTCGAATAGAAGGCGGCTTCGCTGACCCGAAAGAACTCCCAGCCGCAACGTTCCAACTGCCGTTGCCGCTCCATGTCCTCTTCGTATCGGTCGGCACCATGCCAGTGATCCCCATCACACTCGACCGCCAATCGTGCTTGCCCGCCCTCCACCACGAGGTCAATTCGTTTGCCCGCCACTTCATACTGAGGGAGAACAACGAAATGCTTGCGTAGCAATGCCAGAGCGACATCAACCTCGAACCAACTATCAAAAGGCGAGGGGGGACTCAGAATACTCCGATTATCTTGGGATGCGTGTCGTTCAAGCACATCTCGGCCAATCCCGGCGATTTCTTGCGGTTTCAAATTCTCAAAAAACTCAAGTAATTTCCGTCGGAGGCATGCCGCGCTCAGGTCATCACTTGTTACGGAATGGAACAGAATCATCTGGTCTCGGGCACGGCTGGCCGCTACATTGAACCGTCTCTCGTCTGCGGCTTTGGTGAGCGGGCCGATCCGCTCATTACTGGCGGCCACCATCGACAAGAATATAATGTCGCGCTCGTCTCCCTGAAAACTGTAGGGGTTTCCGCAGATAAGACGCCGCTTCTCCATTTCCTCCGCACCGAGTCGCTCAAGCAATTGGCCTTCAATCAAGCCCGCCTGTGCATTGCCCTGCAGAATGATGACCCCCATTGTCTTTTCCGAGTAACGTTTATCTTTACATAATTCGATGATCTTTTCGACGACGGCATCGGCCTCCGGTCGGTTGACCACATGGTTATTTTGTCCTTCTCGATAGCCGCCTTTGACAAAAACATGTTCAATCGGCGGCAAGCGGTTTGGCCCGTACTGTCGCAATGGGGTCAAACCTGGCGGTGTATACCAATGATCACTACTGAAACGTATGATCTCAGGCATACAGCGGAAATGCTCACGCAAGACAATTTGGCTAGCGCTATACCTGAGTTCCCCTTGGTCAAAAAGGCTTCGAGTGATGTTAAACGATGACTTTTGCTCGAAGTCGTTTAGAAATTGGTTAATCAGTTGAGTTACCGTGTTTAACTTGACGCCTTCCGCATCTGGGCTGATTTGCTTGTCATCCCCAACAATCAAAATCCTCTTGGCCATAAAGAACAGCGGAAGTGCTTCGAATCCGCACTGTGAGGCCTCGTCAATGATGATCAAATCAAACATGCCAGGCTCTGGCGGCACCGTGTCCCAGATGCGGTGTAGCGGCATTACCCACGCTGGGATCGCCGAACGACAATTGTTCAGATTCTTCTGGGCCTCTTTTCGGTGAAAATAATCCTGTTTCCCTGTACCAGACTTGGTTATCTTGCTGACATTTTTTTGCCAAGCCTTCATGTTTCGGCGGTGACCTTCTTCAAGACGCGAAAAGCAGTAAGACCAGGCACGGAGTGATGCAAGCTTCGCAATGGTGGCGTTGATCTCGTCCTCAATCTGCTTCGCCCGCTGGGCGAGTGCGGGAAGATCCTCTTTTCGAATGTATTCTTCGATCCAATGTCGTGCCTGTGCCCAGTGCCAGGCATCGTTAATCATAGACAGGCGCTCATCCCAACAGGCACTCTCCGGATTTCGCTTCAAATCCTCCACCAATGATGGAAGATCAGCGGCCAATTCCAAGAGGTATTCATCCAGCTTTTGAACACGCTCGCGCTCTAAGCGAAGAGTTTGAACTTTATCCATAGCTTGGGCATAGCCATCCTTATCGCGTTGACGGATTGCCTCAAGCAGTTCGCTCGCTATTGGGTGCGCATCACTCCCATCGGCGATACTGGATACGAGGGCTTCAATATCTTTTATTTTCTTGTAAGCACGGCGTTTTTCATAAAAGACAAGTGCAAGACGAAAGGACGCGACTGTTTTCTCAACCTGAGATTCATCGGACCACACGGGCTCGTCAGCCACAAGACACCGCCGCATCGTCTCCCGGCACTTCTCGATGAGTCCCTTGATCGACAAGACGCTTTCAAGGCTATCGTACAGCGCTTTAAGTGCATGAAGCTGCAACGTGTAAGGACCTTGGGTCCTTTGGGCACGCACCCCCATCCAAAAGCTCCATGCTTTCTTAAACTCGATGCGGACATGTAGCACGTCCGCCAGGGTGGAAACCGCGTCAAGAGTAGAACAGGGCCGGCCATCAACTCGGACTGATTTTATTATCCGTATGCAGTCCTTGACCACTCTTGGACGAAATGGACCCCAGCCCAATTTTCCATCATTTTGCAGGTGCTCTTTCAGCTTGCAGGCATCTGCGAACAACGTCTGTATATCCATATCATCCGGGAAGTGTAGATTAGCATTGTCCGTAAGCGCCACCCGTTTTTCAATCGGGGCGATTATAGCTCTGGTAGAATGAAGGATCTTGCGCCATGAAGCAGGACTGCCAACAAGAACATCGCGAAGTGCATTAATCATCCAGGGAGCACTTTTCGACGATATTTGCCGGAGCTTCAATTGAACGGCGCGAAGCGCATCATACGCGGCACGAACGCTTTCACGACTGACATAGGCTCGAACTCGGTTTTGCGTTCCGCACTTGGAACAAAACTGCTCCGAATCGGTTGAAGAATTGCTATCATCTTGTAATACTAATAATGCACGACATGAACCACAAACAGGAGACTCGGGTATCAAAGCCTTGGCGATCTGCTCTTCCGCACCCTTTTCCAAACACAGCTTTTCATTCTGTCCGGCTTTTTCTTGTTGTTCAAAAAGGCTGTTTACCTTGATCGCCGACGGCAATGCTCCGGGCCAAAGAAGGTTCAGTTCTTCTCGCTTCTCGGGCGTGAAATGGCGGAGTTCCTCAAGAACGCGTCTTAGATTGGTTTCGGAAACAGGGCAGGGCTGATCCAGTGCCGCAATATCCGTGAACCATTCATAGGCGCTTCTGTCACGATTGACGGCTTCCGCGATTCGGGCGGCCGTGCCTTTATAGGTTCCCTCCGCCACGGATTGAGAATGAGTTTCCGATTCCCGGATGGCGCGAAGTCTTCGATCCAACTCGGTCTTTTCTTCACGAAGTTTTCGGAGTCGCGCCTTAAGGTCCTCGCACTCTTCTTTGGCTTTGTCTTCATTCCATGCATTATTCTTCCGGAGAATACCGTCGACGCTGGACTCAAGGGACTGTCTTTCATTCGGACCATTGCCAAGAAGGTTGATACAAAGGGGCCGCAATTCTTCGGGAATGAGTTTTTCAAGTACCCGAAGCGCGCGCGGTGTCTTGGCCGTGATAAGTGTTCGCTGGCCAGTTGCCAACAGGTGACAGATCAGATTCGCAATGGTGTGAGATTTTCCTGTTCCGGGTGGGCCCTGCACAAGAACACCGCTGGCCACCCGAAGCTTGTCTACGATGCGCCGCTGTTCTTTATTCGATGGCTTGGGAAAGAAAATCTCGCCGTCGAACCCCCCGCTCGTATCTCCGGGATCGTGGTACTCGTTACCCGGGTCGGCATCCTGTTTCGGACGAATCTCCGCAAGATCTGCGAATTCCGGGTGTATCTCTCCACCCTGTTCGACGCTAATCTTGATTCTCTTCAGGGTCTCGGTGAGACCCTTGCCGGAACGTTTGCGGAGTATAAGGGCCGGCGCGTATTCAACAACGGGTTTGTCGGATGCCCGAACCCCTTTCTTTTCCAAAGTGTCGTCATATTCGCCCTGTGAACTGATTGAATGCACCAAGGCTTGCAATACACCTTCAATACAAACCTTTTCCCACGGATCGTCATTAGCGTTGCGCAGTGCAGACTTTGCTGTTTCCTCGGATCGTGCCGGACATTCCTCAATGTCCAGCATGTCGAGTTCGGGGCGAAGGATTGCGCCATCCGGCATTGGTCGGACCGTGAACTTTTTCAAACGCGCCTCAAATTCAAGAAGGGCGTTGGCAACAATCAGGTGGCGACATACGTGCTGGCCCGTGGGCGTCTTCCAGGTCAATAGACCAAGGCCAAGAACAAGTTCATATTCCTCGCCAAGTCGAATCTGCTCCTGGTGGATAGCGAACAATTCAGAGTAAAGCTTATGAACGCTTTCCCATCGATTGTGTTCCTCCATCCAGGGAAGCCATTGGTCTTCAACGTAACGGTTCCAAGCCTGTTGGACTTCCGGATGATCTTCAAGGCTCTTGGTCTGCGAGAGGTATCTTGATTCCTCGCTCCCTTCCTTCCAATCTGTACTTGTAACCTCCAGCGATTGGCCGATCTGTTTGGCGGGAGAAACGTTGTTCCCTTCCCCCCAATGTGGATTCTCAACCTCTATCGTGATTGTAGGCCGGAGTTCAGGCAGATCAGCCTTGTTGCGTAGCGAGCTTCTTTCAACCCAGTCTTCACACGTGTCAGGCACACTGGGTAAGTCGGGTTCATTTTCATTCTGAATTTCTACCCAAACATCTGGATCAAATGCCGCGTCACGCCCCCACGCCTGCGTGAAGCAGCCTTTTTCCCGGGGGATGGAAGAAATCCAGAGGACTTGCCCTTTTTCGTCCTTGTACTCCTGAATATCGCGAATTGTCTTGGTGCGCAGAGATGCCAAGCGAAGAAGGTATTCAACCAAACGAACCGCTTTTTCGTTGTGCCCCTTGTTCTGCAAATCATTCATAATGGGAAAAACTCCGAGAAGACCATATTGAATAATTAGCGCAAGGTTGTTTCGCCGAGAGCCTGCCAACCTTTTTCATCCATCCCCCTTTCCCGGAGCTTTTTCATCCACGATTCGACCAAAAAAACCATCATCAGTTTACCCGGGCAGGCCGAACAGATCAATAATACGGGGTCATTTACAGGAAGACACTTTTCGGTATATCCGAACATACGGGATGGCGCGTATCAAGACCCGAGCGCAGCAAGCAAGTCAAACGGTTTACGCGGGATGGAAGGGTACGCTGTAGCTGGCGGAGGGCATGAGATAGGCGGTGGGCCGGGTAATACCCGCCGCGGCAAGCTCCGTTTTCGCCAGGTCCAGGGCCGCCTGGAAACCCGGGGCCTTCCGACCGCCGAGGAGGGTCACGGCTTCGTTGGAAAGCTCCGTGACAAAGAGCGTGGAGGGGGCTTTCTCGACGGTGGAGAGGGCGGTTTGGCCGTTAATCTCGGCATCCTCCCGCAGTGCGCGGATGATGGCCCCGGGGGTGCGCAGGGCCAGCCATTGGGCGAACTTGTTGCCTCCGAAGCCCTCGGGGGAGCGGGTGAGAAAGACGATTCTCCCCCCGGGTTTCATGGCCTGGAAGGCGTTGAACAGGGCCTTGTGACTTTGGATGAAGTTCTTGGCCTCGCCCGCCGACGCGATCACGAGGTCGGCCTGTTCGGGGATCTCGACCGTGAAAAGGGTTCGGGCAAAGGCACAGGCCGCGCGGTGGGCCTGGTCCAGGTGACCGCAGAAGATCCCGGCAATCTCGCCGTCACGGTTGAGCACGGTGTTGATCATGAAATCGACGTGTACCAGCGAAGCCGCTTCCAGCATGTCTTCGGCCACGGGGTTTCCATCGAGTGCGCCGATGCGTACCGCCGGGTCGAGCCGGTCTTCCGTGGCGTGCAGGTTTCGTGCGTGGTTGTGGGCAATGGTCCGCTTGGAGGCCAGGCCGGGCACGATGGATTTGCGCCCCCCGCCGAATCCGCCGAAGTAGTGGAGCACCACGGCGCCCGTGGCGATCACCCGGTCCGCCTCGTGGACACGGCGGTTAATCTCGACGGGCGTGCCCCGTGAGGTCTCCCCCAGGCAGACAAGATTCGCCGGGTCGTCGGGGTCGTGGGAGAAGGCGCGGTCTTTGAAGCGCCGGTACACCGCCTCCCCGAGAATGACGGCCTTTTCGTCTTCCGTGGGGCCCCGGTGCGAACCGGTGGCGAACACGAAACAGGTGTCTTCTTCACGGATGCCGGCGTGCCGCAGGGTGTCGAGTAACAGGGGCAGTATCCGTTCGACGCGGGTGGTCCGAAAGGAATCCGAAACCACGATGGCCACCTGTTCGCCGGGTCGAACGATCTCGGGCAAAGGCTTCACGGGACCGGTAGGGTCGAGGAAGCCCGCCCGGGCCGCGGCGGTCACGTCGGGAAGCGCCGGCGTGTCGGCTATATCGAGGGTGTCCAGAGGGCAAACGCCTTCCAGGGAAGCTTCAAGGGTCTCGTCGCCATAGGGCATGTGGATCTTCACGGGGACCTCCTCGCAGGGCACGCCCATTTTCCCATGCCCGGGGCCGTGGGTCAACCCGGCAAATCGCAGAGGGGCACGTATGGAGCGGCGGCCCATGAGCCGGCGTCAGCCCGGCTCCCATGGGATCCATTTCGCCCTTGGGGAGGCGTCGCAAGGTGATCACACGGTTCAGGCGGTCCTCCGGGAGCCATGGGAAAACACCGCCAACAGGAGGAAAGAAACGAACAATACCGCGTCTCCCATACTCCCGCCGGCATTTGATGCACTGCCAACATGGCATGCTATGGGAACCTCTCCCTCTCCCTCTCCCTCTCCCTCTCCCTCTCCCTCTCCTTCTCCTTCTCCTTCTCCTTCTCCTTCTCCACCGGCTTGATAGGCTTCCAATTCAGCGCCGCTAAGGCTGTCGTTGGCATCGGCGTCCATGAGATCGAAAAGGTCGGAATCCAGGTTCAGGTAGGCGTCAATGGCTTCCCCGAAAGAAAGCCCGCCATCCTGATCCACATCAAAGCCCGCGAAATCCGCCAGCAACGCCCGGGCCGCGGTATTGAGTTCTTCCACCGTGGGCACTTCGGGCAGGGGATCGGGGTCGGGATCGCCTTTTACCTGGAGCACATAGGACCCCACGCCTCTACGGGCGTCGGTGTGAGCCACCTTCACGTAATACGCGCCACCCCGGCGTGTCTTCCAGCGAATCCAGGAAGATTTCCCGCCTCCACGGTTGTCGTCCCTGCGTACCACCCGTCCTTTTGGATCGTATAGCTGAATGAGGGTGTCCATAACCGCATTGAGTTGGGAAGTGCGTATATTGCAAATGGCTTTGGAGGGCAAGTCCACTTTGAAATAGTCCACATCGCCGGGCACCTCGATGCGGCCCCAAACAGGCGTGTTGTCGCTGGGGTAAACGGCGGCCCGGAGGCGGTCACTGGAATGATCGTCGCTCCTTATGCCGGATACACGAACATAAAAGGTCCTGGCCCGTTGAAAATCCCCTTCGAGCCGGCGAGCCGCCCGGTCACGATCAATGGCCGAGGCTTTCGCCGAGACATGGGTTCCCCCCCCGTCGGTCTCGAATGCACGGCCCGTGGGATTCGTGGCACGCACCGTCACTTCGTAGAAACCGTCCTTCCCCAGGTCGTAGCCGTCAAACGCCCCGCTGTAGATACCGTCAAAAGGGAGTGCGTCCACCAGTTTGCCTTCGTCGTTCAGGGGAATGTCTGCCCGTGCCCCCCCCGGCATGGTGACGGTGGCCACCACCGTGGCCGCGGCTATGGGCAAATCCTTGGTCAGGGTGGCCATGATGTGGATGGGCTGGGGATAGAGAATTCGCGGGTTCGGGGACTCCGCGCGAAGGTGGATATCGGCGCGAGCCTGCACATGGTAGCGCAACAGGCCGGGGCCGCCCTGCTTTATCCATTCCGAGCGAAGCGCCCATTTCCCGGGCCTGGGATTACGGATACGGTAGATGGCCGTCAGGTCCATGCCGACGAAAAAGCCTTTTTCCTCCGTAAGATCGCCCGGCCTGATGGCGTTCCCGTCGGGGTCGATAAGCACTACATCAAAGTTATCCTCCACCGCCCAGGAGACGAGAAAGGTAATCTCCTTTACCGTGTCGTCCACGGGCCAGGCGCGCACCACCACGGGTTCCGCTGCTTTCCCGTCCGCCGTATCGTCGGCATTGTCCACGAGGGTGTCGTTCGCGCTCACCTCCTCCTCGAGCATGCCGTAAAGCGTCGGGATATAGGTGGCTTCCGTGGCGAAAAACACGGCGCCACCGGTCTGGGAAGCAAGGTCAAAAAGCAGGTCGGTGTCCGCGTCGTTTCCGATGGCGACACTGTACACATTGATCCCGGCCTGCGCATAGGGCGTAATCCACTCCCTGGGATCCTCTCCCGCCGTGTTGAGGCCGTCGCTGAGGAGTATGACCGCGCGCGGCCGATTGGGGTCGGCGTTGGGCACAATGCCCTCGGCGCTGAGAATAATCGAGTTCACGTGAAAGAGGTACGCCCGTTTGAGCGCTTCGCCGATGGCCGTAAGTCCCTCCGCCGTCAGCGTCAGAAGGGGGCTTTCCACGGCCGGGTGGGGCGGATCCTCGAAGATGCCCACGGGCGGCATGGCCACGTCGGTGGTTTCGTCGTTAAAGCCGATTATCCCGACGGCATCACCCAAGTGGGTCAAGCTGCTCAGCACGTTGGCCCCGGACTTCGCGAAGGTTAGTTTGCTGTCCTGGTTCATGCTGCCCGACAGGTCCACCAGCGTGATCATCTGCACGCCGGGCTTTTCCTGAAACTGAATGAACACGGAATCGTCGCCTCCGGGCTGGGTGATCGGTTCGGCGGAGGGAAACATGAGGTCCAGGTAGCGCACGCGGACACGCCCCGCCGTTTCCGAGGCCAAGGGTGGATCGTCCTGCGGGTCGGTCACGAGCGTGGCCCAACAGGATCTGCCAAAAATCCGCTCCTGGGCCGTCTCCGTGGAATGGTTCGTGAAAATGCAAAACTCCCCCTGCCCGTTGAGCACGTAATTGCCCATGAAGCAATCACAGGCGATGTCCGTGGAATGGGGCATCCCCGTGAATTCATCGAATTGATCGGTGGGCTCCTGGTACTCGTCCCGTAAGCCATAGACGTAGTGACCGAATTCGTGCCCCACGGTGCGCCCCAGGGTACTCGCGTTCTGCAGTTGGCCGGATGGGTTTGTGGTAAAGAGCCTGATCCTGCCCCCCGGGGTCCCGAAGGCACTCGCGGCGGCGTTGGCACGACCCGCCTCGTCCTGGAAATAGAGATCACACATTTCCTTCCCTATGTCGTCGGGATAGACGTAGATGGTGCGGAGTTGGTGCCTGCCTTCCGTGGCATTGTGGATGCGGCGCGATGCCTCGTGAAAGATATCGGGAAGGTACTGGTTCAAATCCTGCGCACCAGGTGTCCAGTCCAGCGTCACCACAAGATCGAAATAGGTCGTGTCCGCGGCTTCGTCATATTCCGAACGGGAGAGGGGATGATTGTTGGACCAGCCATCACCCGGGCTCATCAGGAAAACGCAGGTAAACAGGACACCGCATCGAAACCGGCAGAACATGGGGACACCTCCACCACGCCAATCCGCAAAGCGGCGGCGCTTCCTCCACCAAGACCATCGCATCACCGGACAACCCACGGCGAAGCATTGCTATTGCCGTTTACCGGCAATTTCGGAACAGCGTCGCGCCGTCCGCCATTCCCGAGCGCGTGGCAAATGCGCTTCGCCGCCTTGAACCCGCGCCACCCGTTGGTTCAGGATAGCCGAAAGGGAACGCTTGGAAGTCGTCCCATAAGAGTCAGCCGCCACGGGCGAGGCCGATGGCCCGGGTGTGCATCAACATAACCAGGGAGTAATCACATGAGAACAGGGAAACGTATCGGGTTCACGCTCATCGAACTGTTGGTGGTCATCGCGATCATCGGGATCCTGGCGGCCATCCTGCTGCCGGCGCTGGCACGCGCGCGGGAGGCCGCCCGGAGGGCGTCGTGCGCCAACAACCTCAAGCAATGGGGGGTCATCTTCAAGATGTATGCCAACGAATCCAAGAACGGACTTTATCCTCCCGGACCGCGCTACCTGCCCGTGCTCACCGCCGGCCAGCATCGGGGGTGGATGTGTGGATTCAACGGCGAGTCGTTGTATCCGGATTACTGGACCGATCCCAACATTTCGGTGTGTCCCTCCGATTCGCGCACGGACTACAGTCCAAACGCGGGGGGCGTGGACTATGGGGTGGAGGATGACTACGCCGCGCAGATTTCCCGCCTGGGTACGCTGGCGGCCTCCACGGGCAACAAGCTGTGCCTGAACGCCATGCTTTCCGTACCCCTGTCCTACATTTACGTGCCTTATGCCGTTCGAACCGCCAGCCAGTTGCTGGATATTCAGTTCATTCAATCGCTCTGGTGGCCCTCCGCATCGTGGGTTGCCGCCAACATCGGTGACCTTGACAACGTGGGCTGCGCTTTCGGTATCTGGCAAACGAACGACGTGAACCAGATTGACATCTCCAGCACCCTCTCCGCCGGCACCAGTCCAAGCACGGTGGGCTGGCTGGATGATGGACTGGTGCCTTTGCCCACCACGTACAACCGCATGCGGGACGGCATCGAACGCTTCATGATCACCGATATCAACAACCCCGCCGCCGGCGCACAGGCCCAAAGCAACCTGGTCGTCATGTATGATGCCTGGTCGAACTCGGATTTGGGCCAGGCCGCCGCCGGATGGGTTGGTTTCCCCGCGGCGCAAAACCCCGTTACCTTCTACAATCACATTCCCGGAGGCTCCAACGTGCTCTACATGGATGGTCACGTGGAGTTTCTCAAGTACAACACCAAGATGCCCATGTTGAACAAGGGCACAGGCATGGAGCTCAAGACCCAGGTGGGTTTGTGGATGTATCTCTTCGGGGGTTACGGCTGATCCAGGGTCGCCCATTTACGAACATGATGCGTCCCTTGCCCGTGAAGTTCCGCACGAATGGCCACGAAAACATCGTTGCCGCTCCCTTCCGCGGGGATGACGGCGGGTCGTGGCACGGACGGCGGCAACGATGCCTGGTTCCGGCGGAGCCGGTTTAGGCGCGCCCCGGCGTAACCCGCCGGGGCGTTTTTTTCGTCTCTTGTTGCACTGAATCCCCCGTCTCGGGCAAAATTGCCCCCCAAATCCTCATTTCCCTCAAACACCCACTGACGACGTCAAAAAGGATTGTCCATGAAACGCCTCCATCTCATCTGTAACGCGCATCTTGACCCTTACTGGCAATGGGACTGGGACGAAGGAGCGGCAGCGGCCATCTCCACTTTCCGCACGGCGGCGGACTTGTGCGAGGAATACGGCAGCTTCGTGTTCAACCACAACGAAGTGATTCTCTACCGTTGGATCGAGGAGTATGAGCCGAGCCTTTTTAAGCGGATCCAGGGGCTGGTGAAAGCCGGCAAATGGCACATCATGGGCGGCTGGTATCTCCAGCCCGATTGCAACATGCCCAGCGGCGAGTCCTTCGTGCGCCAGATTCTTCTGGGCAAATCCTACTTCATGGAAAAGTTTGGCGTGGAACCGACGACGGCCATCAATTTCGATCCCTTCGGCCACACGCGGGGGCTGGCCCAGATTCTCAAGAAGACGGGCTACGATTCCTACCTCTTCTGCCGTCCCGATCAGACGTGGACGCAACTGGAAGACGACGATTTTATCTGGGTCGGTTTCGACGGGTCCGAGGTGGCCGGGCATCGAGTGTCGAGCTTCTATAACGCCCAACTCGGTAAGGCCCGCGCCAAGGTGGAAAGCTGGATCGAATCCTCGGGGGACCGGGAGATCGGCGTGGTGCTGTGGGGCGTGGGCAACCACGGCGGGGGGCCGTCACGTCAGGATATCGAAGCGCTGGATGCCTTGGCCGAGGAAACCGGGGATCGCGAGATTTTCCACTCCACGCCGGAACGGTTTTTCCGCGAACGCGCGGAAGCCTCGGAACGCCCGAAACACGCCAACGACATCAACCCCTGGGGCGTGGGTTGCTATACCTCCATGGTGCGGGTGAAGCAAAAGCACCGCCAACTCGAAAATGAACTTTACATGACCGAGAAAATGGCCGCGGCCGCCGCCATGCAGGGACTTATGGCCTACCCGGCGGAGGAATTGAAGGAGGCCCAGCGTGACCTGGCCACCGCCCAGTTCCATGACATTCTCCCCGGTTCCTCCATTCAGCCGGTGGAGGAGTCGGCCCTGCGTCTGCTCTACCACGGTCTCGAACTGGTATCGCGTGTCAAGACGCGGGCGCTCTTCGCGCTTTGTTCGGGCCAGCCCAGGGCCATCGAAGGGCAGACCCCCGTCATGGTCTACAACCCCCACCCCTACCCGGTGACCGGCACTTTTGAATGTGAGTTCCAATTGGCGGACGTCCTCTTCGAGGACCAGTTCACCGTTCCCGTGATCCTGCAGGACGGCCAACCCATCCCCTGCCAGGTGGAGAAGGAGCACGGCAACGTCAGTCTCGACTGGCGTAAGCGGGCGGTCTTCCACGCCGAGTTGGCGCCCGGCCAGGTAACGCGCTTCGACAGTACCTTCGAGGTCCATAAGGCACGGCCCGTTTCCGATGTCAAGCCGGAGAACGGCGTGATCACCCTGAAAACGGACGAGATCGAGGTGGTGATCAACTGCGCCACGGGCCTGATCGACCGGTATGCCGTGGGCGGGCGGGACATGCTGAAGGCCTCGGCCTGTCTGCCCGTGGTAATGAAGGACAACCAGGACCCCTGGGGCATGGAAGTGCGTGGTTTCCCGGAGCAGGCGGGCGAATTCACGCTCATGTCCCCGGAAGAAAGCGCCCGCTTCGCGGCCGTGGATGCCGGCACCCTCGAGCCCGTGCGGGTCATCGAAGACGGGGCGGTACGGTGGGTCGTTGAAACTTCCTTTAAGTATGGTGATTCCTGCCTTCTCCAGACCTACCGGATTCCCAAGCGGGGCACGGAGATGGAGGTGGAGATCCGCGTTCACTGGAATGAAAAGGACCGCATGCTCAAGTGGGCCGTTCCCGTGAACCTGGCGGCCATGGAATACGTGGGGCAGCATGCCTTTGGCGTGCAGAAACTGCCGGACAACGGTGATGAGGCGGTGGCACAACGGTGGGTGGCGGTGGTATCGGCGGAAGACGACCTGGCCCTCACCTGCGCCAACGACGGAACCTACGGATCGGACTTCACGGAGGGCGTCTTTCGCATGACCCTCCTGCGGTCTCCCGCCTACTGCGCCCACCCCTTCCTGGAGCGCCCGGTGGTGCTGCAGGATCGTTACACGCCGCGCATCGACCAGGGCGAGCGGCTCTTTCATTTCTGGCTCAATGGCGGCAAGCGGGAAACACGCCTCGCTCTCGTGGACCGCGAGGCGGCGGCCCACAATGAAAAGCCCTACGCCTTGTCTTTCTTCCCGTGCGGGGAGGGCGAACTGCCGAAACCCGCGATCATGCTCGACGACGATGTCGTGCAGATGGCGGCGCTCAAACAATGCGAATCCGGCGCGGGCTACGTGGTGCGCCTTTTCGAGCCTACGGGAACGGCACGAACGACGACCCTATCCATCCCCGCGCTGGGGGTGACGGAGAAGGTGCGCCTGGGCGGCTTCGAGGTGAAAACCCTTGTGGTCGACACGGGTGGATCGGTCCGCGAAACGGACATGCTGGAGCGGTAGCATGGGACTTATGGGACCCATGGGACCTATGTCCTATGGGTCCTATGGGTCCTATAAAGGTGACCTCTACAGCAGGCTGTTCAGAAAGGGGAAGGGCCGATTCGGGGTGTAGCGGATCATGACGGACTGCCCCGGCAGGAAAGCACCCTCGGGAAGTTCGCCGAGAAGGACCGGGTGCCCCCACTGTGTTACCATGGCGTTGCGCTGCAAGTGCTCCGGGAAAGGCTCCACGCGCGGACCCACCTTGAGCACTTTGGCGATAACCGCATGGTCGGGCCGGGTCCGGGTGAAAACTTCCACCTCGTCGCCAACCTTGATATCGACGGCGGTGTTTTCATCCACGTAGGCTATGATGCGGCGCGCATGGGGATCGGTGATGGTCATGAGGGGCGCGCCCATGGCCACGGTCTCGCCGGGACGGTGAAGAATGCGGGCGACCCTGCCGCCGATGGGGGCGCGCAACACCAGCCTGGCCATTCGTTCGGTGATGCCCTGGATACGGGCCTGCTGCACGGCGATAGCCTCCACTACGGGAGCCATGGCGGCATCGTTCTGGATTCCCTCCGCGGTCTCATGGTATTCGGCCAGGCGCGCCTCGGCCAAGGTAATCTGGGTGGCGGCTTCCTGCAGTACGGCCTCGCTTTCCTCGACGCGCCGCCGCAACGCCTCGCATTCCAACTCGGTTTGCTCGCAGGTCAGTTCGTCAAAGACGCCATCATCCACCAGGGCCCGCTGGCGCTCGGCCAGGATTTCAAGCCGCCGCAGGGTCACCTTGTCGCTTTCCTGCCGCGCCCAACGCTCCAGGTGTTCGAGGCGGGCCTCTTCCAGGTCCAGGGCGAAGCGGCGCATGTTGGTATCCTGATCGCCCTTGCGTTGGGCGATGCGGCGCTTTTCATCACGCAGCGTGGCCCGCAACCGTCCCAACTCCGCCTGCGCGGTGATCAATTCTCCGCGAATGAGGGTGTCGTCCATGAGGGCCACGACCTGGTCGCCGGCCACCACGTCCAGTACATCCACCGTAATCCCGCCCACCATGCCGTCGGCCAAGGGGGCCACGGTAACCTCGTTCACCTCAACCACGCCGGGCAGAACGGCCATGCCGGATTGCTGACGCTGCGACAACACCAGCAACAGGGCGATGGCGCCCAGCCACACGGTCACGGGCAAAAAGCGTTGACGCCAGATCCGGAACCGCCGTCGAAGGGGGGTGCGAACAGGCGTGCGTGCAACGGTACTCGCCATCAGACTTCCGCTTCCTCCTCTTGGAGAACAAAGGTCACGTTTGAAATACCCGGGGTGCCGCGCAGTTCATCAACCAGCAGTTCCGCCCGCGATGGGTCGCGCATGGTCAGCCGGTAGGCTACCTCGCCGTGGCCGCTTTCGGCGAAGCGTTGGGAAACAAGCTGCATGCTTCGGCAGTGATGCCGCAAGGCGGTCTGCCACTCGGGCCGACCGGTTCGCTGCATGTCCCAGTGGAATCGCACGAAGCCGTCTCCCGTATGGCGGCTGCCAAACTGGGACCAATGCAGGTACAGGGCCAAGAGGCAGAAAACCACGGTACCCAAAACGGCCAGGCCGAAGTTCCGCGTGCCGCAGGCCATGCTGTTGATCAGGGCAAAGAAGATAAAGGCCGTGTCCCGGGTATCCTTGAGAATGTTGCGGAAACGGATGACACTAAGCGCCCCCACAAGACCGAAGGCGATGGCCACGTTGTTGTTGATGACCATCATGCCCAGGGCCAGGATGATGGTGAGCAGCACGATGGACTGCACATAGGCCCGGGAGTAGGAGAGGCCGTGGTGCGTGTAGATGTAGACCCACGCGGTGAGCTGGCTCAACACGAAGGCCAACAGCAGCACCATGACGGCTTCTTCCACCGTGACACCCGGCGCGAACGCCGCTCCCCCCCGAAACATCTCCATGAGGCTGCTCAAACCATCACCCCC
Organism: Candidatus Hydrogenedentota bacterium; assembly: GCA_024278275.1. GTDB lineage: Bacteria > Hydrogenedentota > Hydrogenedentia > Hydrogenedentales > JAJRTN01 > JAJRTN01. Next base: position 24,892 of record JAJRTN010000024.1, on the reverse strand, counting down.
ATCGGCGTGCCATGGAGGGGCAGGCCCACGCCATCGAGACACTTGACGCATTCCACGTACTTGGCCGCGGAAACACGGCGTAATTCAAGATGCTGAATCAGCCGTTTTACCCAAAGGGGAAAGGCGTCGGTGAACTTGATCTCCATCACCACTTCCGGGAAATCCACGGCGTACCAGTGGGGGCCATGGGTCCATACGGAAGGGTCGTAATCCAGTGCGGGAAAGGCCGACAGACGGCGGTCGAAGGAAATACGCACAGGCTCTTCCAGGGCGCTCATGTAGGCTTCGCGCAGGTAGCGTACCATGCACTTGGGCATGGCGCAGATGCGCTCCATGAGGTCACGGAAATGATAGAGCTTTACGAGGTTCTTCTCGCCGGGACGGACCAGGCAATCCGGGGAACAGTCGCGCCCGGACAGCAGGGCTGAGAGGGACGCGCGTTTCACCGCCACCCGCTGCTTGAGGATGATCTGGTCCATGCGCCGCTTGATCTCGAAGAATACCGGTGTGTCCGGATCATCGCTGTAGCTGCGTATGCGAAGCTTGAAACGGTTTTTCTCGCCAAAAAGAGAACTGGTGAAAAGAACCAGGTCCGGACTGTCCAGGTACAGGCTGTTGATGGGATAATGGCCGCCCGCCGGCGCATGCGGATCAGGCGCAACGTAAGGACGAATGAAATCCAGCGCGGCCTGCGCTTCCATCTCGCCCAGGAAGTACTTGGCCTCGAAACGCTGGAACACCGCGCCCTGCTTGAGGTTATCCGCACCCGCGTACATCCGTCCCTTTCCGGGCGGGCCTTCGCGGAGCACAGGGATCCCCGAACGCCACACCCCCGCGACTATTTGCTAACACAATCTAAATATACCAGCAACCACGTCAACAATCAACGTTTTATGCCCTTTCGTGATGGAAAGAAAGTCCCAGAAACCGCATAGCCGTAAAACCAAGAACCGGCAGGACGGTGATGGAGGGACATGGACCAACACGGACTTGCACAAACGCTTGAAATGGGCATCCCATAAGGGTCAGTATCGGCGGACCATGCGCGGGAAGACGCGCGGTGCCCATGGAAAACCCGCGGGAGACTCGAAACATGACAACCGATCTGGAACGTTTCCTGGCCTGCATGGAGTACCGGACCAGCGACCGGCGGCCCAACCACGAGTTGTGTGCGTGGCCCCAGACGAAGGAACGCTGGATGCGGGAGGCACCCCATATTATCAAGGACTACACCTGGAACTGGTTTCACCGGGAGCCCCTGATGAAGCTGGACCGGCGTGACTATATCCCGGTCAACTTCTTCTTCATACCGCCTTTCGAGGTGGAAGTTTTCGAGCGCACGGAGGATTACGAGATCCTTCGCCATCCCGACGGCTCCATCACGAAGGCGCTCACCCGCGGCACGGTGGGCGGCGGCCGCATGTCCATGGATCAGCACCTGGAACACCCCCTGAAGACGCCGGAGGACTGGCCCGACCTGAAGCGACGGCTGGTGGCGGCCGCGCCGGAGCGCTACCCGGCCGACCTGGATGCGCGCCTGGCGGCGTGGAAGGAGCGGGACTTCCCCCTTATCCTCGGTGAGAATTGCGCGGCCAACGGTTTCTACTGGCGCGCCCGGGAGTTCATGGGCACGGAGAACCTGTCGCTGGCCTTCTATATGTATCCCGACATGATGCACGAGATCATGGAGTACTTCGCCGACTTCATCATCGAAACCAGCCGCCCCGTGCTGGAGAAGGTGGGGGGCGTCGAGTACTTCACGCTGAACGAGGATCTGTCCATGAAGACGGGACCGCTCCTGGGGCCGGATCTCTACCGGGAGTTCATCTTCCCCCACCTCAAGCGGATGGTCGAGTTTTTCAAAAGCCACGGCACACGCTACTTCGGTCTCGACACGGATGGCGACCCCACGGTGCTTATTCCCCTGTTCATGGAGGCCGGGGTGGACATCCTGTGGCCCATTGAGCGGGCTTCCGAGGTCAGCCCGTTGGACTGGCGCAAGGAGTTCGGGCGCGACCTGCTGCTCATGGGGGGCATCGATAAGCGGGAAGTGGCCAAGGGTCCCGACGCGATCCGCCCGCACCTGCTGGAGCTGGCGCCGCTTATTGAAGAAGGCGGTTTCATCCCCCACCTGGACCATGCCGCGCCGCCGGACATTTCCTTCGACAACTGGCGGTATTACATGGACGCGAAGATGGATCTGCTGGAGGGGAACTTCGCAAAGCTGGGGTGAGCATGCAATTGCAATGCGGGGCGGGCCGGGCTCAGCCCACAGGAGACCATGGAATGCGATACGTGGCAGCCATGACAATGATGCTTTTCTGTGCCGGTGCCTGGTGTGAGTTGGTATCGCCGTTCACGTCGGAACGGCGGGGCAAGGTCGAGAAGGCGCACTGGGCGGTGGTCTATGACTTCGCCGAACGCCTGGACGACGCGGAACGAATCAACGATCAAGGGGCAACGGCGCAAACCGAAAAGATACAGGGCGTCATGCGGAACGGTATCTTTCAGCACCCGAACCTCGACAAGAACCGTATCGCGGAACTCCACTTCAAAAACGTGAAGCTCCCTGCCATTCAGGCCAACGAGAAGCTGATCTTCCACTTCTACGTGGTCATTTCCGAGCGTATCGACCTGTCGAAGAGCCCCGGGGCGGACGGGTGCGCTTTCATCCTGCGCATCGACGGCAACCAGGTTTTCGGCCTGGCCATGCGGGACCAGGTGGGAAGCGAGTGGATCCTCGACCTGACCGACCGCGCGGGGGAAACGATTTCCGTGGACTTCGTCATGGAACCCCGGAGCAACACGGCGGGAGACTGGGCCTTCTGGGGCAGTCCGCGTATCCTCATCGAGGGGAGGAAAGCGAAGATGAAAGAAGGGCCGAAGGTTTCCTTGCTCGCTTACGACACCTTGAAGGCGCAGCCCCTGCCCAGGCGCGTGGTCGAGGTCTCGGCGAAAGACGCGGCCGCGACCATCGTCGCCGTATTTGACCCGCAGTTGGACCTGCCCGCCATGCTGCGCGACACGGAAGCCAGGACGGGCCCGCCCCCGGTGCCACAACCCCCCGCGCTGGTCGTGGGCGAAGGGGCTGATCCGGACAACCACACCGTTGTTCGTATCCTCAACCGCTACCACATCGCCGAGTACCAGTTCCTCGCCTACCCGCCCGAAGTGAGGGGCGGCGTGCGCGTCCAGGCAGGTCGGATTCTTGATGGCGAGGTGGGCATCGTGGCCTGTCCGCTGGTGGATGACACGGTGCGGAAGATTCGCCTCTTCGATACGAAGGGTGGATTGGTGCGCGAGTTTGATCCGGGCAAGGATGTGCAGCCACCCTATGCCGTGGCGGTGGGCGACCTGGTGCCCGGTCAAGGCGGTGACGAGATCGCCGTGGCCTCCGTTCGTGATAAAGCCCGGGATCGCGTGCTGCTGATCCTCGATGGTCACGGTAACGAAGTAACACGAAAGAGTTTGCGGGATCTTCATGGTCGCCTTGCCATGGCCCGCGGCCCCGCGGAATCCAGCGGAGGGGAGACGCTGTACCTGACCGTGGACCAGTTGGACCGGAATGCCGGGAACGAGGCGCGGGGCGGTCTCATTGCCGAACTGCGGTCACGAAAGGTCGAAGGCGGCGACCTCTATCCTTCGGCTTTCCCGGAAGACCCGATCTGGACGGCACAGCCTTCGAAGTCGGAATCGATGGTGGTCGCCACAAAGGCCGATGCAAACCGTTCTCCCATCGACCTCGGTACCCGCGAGAAGAAGCTCTGGTACCAGTGGTACCGCACGGATGTGGCGGATTTCCCGGCGGACGGCGAGCACATCAAGCGTTCGGTCTACGCGCATCTGCGAACGGACAACCGGTCGCGCGCGTGGGGCCAGGCGGGCTTCAAGAGCGACGACCCGGAGATCTGGGCGGGCGAATACTTCAGGGAAAACGCGCGCCGGGAAATTGCCAACTACGACACGGACCCACCGAAGGCGTGGGAGCCGTGCTTCACGCACCGCATGGGTATTGGCGGTTTCGATGCGTGGGCGGAGCAGACGGAGAAAGAGTCGGGCTTCCCCAAGTACACCATGCTCACGCGCAACAACCACATGGCCAAGTACGGCGAGTTTGGAAGAATCACCTTTTTCGCCAGTACTTATGCTTACGGATTACCTGCCTTGGAGAAGCTCTACATTCTCCCCCTGCGGGCCTATCTGCGGGAACTGGTGCGGCCCTTCCGCAACAACCCGGAACATTTCGTGTGCCTGGAGCCGAACCACGAACACGAGATCGCCGTGGGCCAGGAAAGCACGCGGGGCGACTATAATCTGTGGAACATCGCGGGATACTACCAGTACCTTCGTACTTTCTTCGGCGACGACAACCGGGCCATTGGCCAAGCCCTGAAAGTGCCGTTGCGGGGCAAGTACTTCGACGCGCCCCGCAACTGGGAACGGGGCCCGTGGGACACTTACGAGGACACCAATCCCTACTTCCGGGAGTGGATCGCCTACCAGCGCTACATCGTGAACCGCCGCCTCGCCCAGACCTTCCGCGAGGCCCTGTTGGCCGGGTTCCCGCCGGAGATCATCCGGTCGCACCAGATTCCCGACACCTACGCCATCGGGAATCTTGACGCCTTCAGCGACATCACCTCGCGCTACACGCCTATCGATTACGCCATAAACGCGGGCGTGGGCTACGGCTTCACCCGCTATTCGGTGTGGTACAAAAACGAGTTCAACTGCATGCAGGGCGCCTGGTCTTCCGGCTTCAACCACGTGACCCTCGGCGAGTACCAGGCGCTCACCTCGAGCGTCGAGGACGCTTACGGCCAGCTTCGCTACATCTTCGACCACGGCGGCAGCAGCGTTCACTGCATGTTGTGGCCCAAGGACTTCGACAAGGGCTTCAACGACAGCATGGACGCGGCCCTGCGGCGGCTTATCGCGGAGGACCCGCCCCGGCCCGGCATCGTGGGCGGCGTGGGGCAAATCGTGCCCGTGGTCCAGGACGCCCGGCGCTACAACATCGTGCAGATTGGCGCGGGACCGGAGCGGACGGGACTGCTCAAGAGCGTCAACGCCGACGGTTCCTGGGAGGGATCGGTCTACGTGCAGCCTTTCCACGCCCACGTGGCCATTCAGCGCGTGCCGCGGACGCCGGGAGAAGGCATCGCCTTCGGGCCGATAGCGGGCCTCGACTCGGGGAGCCAACTGGAGCTGACCTTCCGGGCCACCGCCGATGCGCCGGCCGGCGCGGTAACCATCAGCGTCCTTCGCGACGGCGTTGCCCTGCCGGGCCTGGACGCGGTCTTCACCCCCGGCAGGAAGAACCCGTTCTGCCGCTACATTCTGCGGGCGCAACTGCCGGTCGAAGATATCGAGCTTCGGGTCCGTGTTGACGGCGTGACTCTGGGGGACGTCCAAATGGTCCGTCACGCGGAACAGTCCACGAAACTGCCCAAGGGTATCCTTACCGGACGCCGCCACCGTGGCGGCGTGACCTTTGATGTGTTGTAATCAATCCGCGTAGTGGGACGACGGGGCTTGTATTTCAAGGATGTCGCGTCGTTACCACAAGACAACGAATACGGGGCCTTATGTGGCACAGCCGCCCTCGGCTGTGGGGCCGATAGGCCCTAATTCAAGTTGAACTTTCGTTCCAATTCAAGGCGGTTGCTCGCGGAGGTCAAGAATCCGTAGGAACGGAGATAAAACCCTGCGGGTTCCACAGCCCCCGGTTCGGGCCGAGTACGGCCCACAGCCGGGGGCGGCTGTGCCACATAAGAAATGGTGCATCAAAGCGCGGCCCGCCGTGGCTGCCGGGAGGTTGACATGATACGTACAATGGTTCTGCTGTCTTGGCTGACCGTGGCCATGGTCCGACCGCTTGACGCGGCCGTGGCGGAAGGAGACGATGCGATGAAAACCATGGATTTCGCCCTCGGCGCGAACCGCGATGCCTGGCTCCGGCATCCGGTCTATGGCGACCCGTCCTTCGACACCTTCGAGCGGCTGCCGGGCAATCCCGTGGTGGCGGGTGAGGAACCCTATGAATGGCCCGTGAACGGCTCCCTCTTCAAGGACCCCGTGAGCGGAAACTGGTATCTCTACGCGGGCCTGTATGCCTACGGTTACGCGGTCAAGGAGGAGGCGCCCAGCATGTGCCGCGTCTACCGCTCCACCGACGCGGGCCAAACGTGGGAAAGGCTGGGCGGTATCTTCGAGGACACGGACTTCCATTTCGAAGGCGAGGTGAACGGCCTTCGCAGCTATCCCGATACGCAGGTTACCTACGTGGATGGCAAGTACCACATGTGCTTCGACTTCTCCACGAAGAACTTCACGTGGCAACACGCCCATGACCCGTCGCCCGACACCAACAGTGGCGCGGCCCATGCCTGGGCCGAACGGCCGGAGGGGCCCTTCCACATCACGAAACGGCCCATCATCACCACGCGGGAGATGAAGCCCTTTCTCAGCAAGTACCGGCGCATGTATGCCTCGTCGCTCATTCCCCGGGAGAATGACTGGCTGTGCCTGACCCTCACCGATTCCGGCCCGTACTTCGGCTGGGCGCTGGTGGGCAGCACGGCCCCGACCCCGGAAGGGCCGTACAGCGGGGCGAAGCTCCTGCTCAACTGTGAGCAGGGCCGCTTCCATCCGCCGCTCATGGAGTTCTTTCCAGCCTTCGCCCACGAGGGCTATATTTACGCGCCCAGCACCAGCGTGGCCGCCAACCGTAATTTCCAGGTGGTCTTCCGCGCGCCCATGGAGGAAGCCATGAATCCCGAGGCCTGGGAAATCTACCAGTACGGTTCCGTCTGGCACGCCGAACCCGTGCCGAACGAGCACTTCGGCATCTGGGGCCAAACCTTCTCGGGATTCATCGACGACGGCGTTTTCAACGTCATGTTCCCGAGCCGGAACGAGAAGGGCTGGGGAACGCTGAACCTGGCGCGACGGCCCTGGGACCGGCCCTACCGGGAGCGGGGCTTCACCGTGAGCGGCAACGCCGGTCCCACGGTGGTACGCACCAAGACGGGCGTGGTCCCGTCACGCGTTCAATTTGCCGGGGACCTCCGGGGCACGGTAACTCTGGCGTGGCAAATGGGCGCGCCCCTGGGACCGAACGCGGCGCGCTCCGACGCCCAACCCAACGCACTCATGTCCACCGACTACGTGGGGCTTGAATGGGCGGGGAAAAAATGGTCCCTCGTGCGGGTGGACGCGGCGGGGGGACGAAGTAAGATTGCCTCGGGCAAGGCGAAATCCACCCCGCGCACCGAGCTCGACATTCAGTGGACCGGAGACACCGCGCGGGTGACGCTCGGTGGAGAAAGCGTGTACGAAGGCGCCCTGCCCACGGGACCCGGCGTGTGCGCGCTTCTCCTGGGACCGTCCAGTCATGCCAAGGTCGAGACGTTGCGGGTTACGGGGGACTTCCAGCCCGCCAAGGCGCGGTACCTGTATGTGGAAGCCCTGTTGGGCGCGGCCCAGAACATGGCGGACTGGGAGGTTGTGAAGGACGACGCTTTCTTGTATGGCGAGGGGGCGGTGTCGAAGTCGGCGGGCGTTGAAGCCAAATGGAACTTCGAGGGAGAGGCGTTCGTGCTGTACGCCCCCAAGGGACCGGACTACGGCAAGGCCGAGGTATGGATCGACGGCGTCTCCCTCGGCGTGGTGGATTTCAACGCGCCCGCCCCGCAAGCCAGCGCGCCCCGGCTCACGTGGAGCGATCTCCAGGGGAACTACCACGCCCTGAAGCTGCGGGCCGTGGAAGGCCGGATACCCCTCGATGCCCTGGAGGTCACCATGCGATAGGGTGAGCCTTGGCCCACCAAGACGGAAACCTTGACGGCGAAACGCTGTTGAAACTTGGATTGCTGGTGAACTTTGGGCATTATCCCAAAGCGATTATCGAGAGCATAATCAGATGAAGAATAGAACCACGGAAAACACAGAAAACACGGACCAAAGGAGTATTAATGTCCGAGTATTCCGTGTGTTCCGTGGTAAAAATAAGTACCTTGAAGGCAAGGTGATTGAAGTTCATAAATGAGCCGTGAACGGCTACACTTTTTGGTTCCGGCCAAGCCGGGTTAGGGTGAAGGACCGTTTGTTGCAAGACCCGTGGAACTCGACAGGATTAACAAGATGGACAAGATGGAAGAGAAGAAAAGGCAAAGCAATCTTGTTCATCCTGTAAATCATGTCGATTCCCACATCCACGGCACGAAGGGCGCGGTACCGGTTTGGGTGGGCCTTGGCCCACCAAGTCCGAACTACACCCGGTAGAAATCCTCCGCCGTGCCGCGGAAGAGCCGACGCAATTCATCCTTCGAGCAGCCCTGAATAACCGTGCATAGGCCGTCCACCCACTGGGCGTACTTCGTCCCGAGCAACATGACCGGCCAGTCGCTGCCGAAGGCCGTGCGTTCGAAGCCGAAGCAGTCCAGCACATGGTCGATGGCGGGCTTCAGGTCCTCCGGGGTCCATGCGTGGCGTTTGGCCACCGTGGCCACGCCGGACATCTTGCAGTAGACGTTGGGCAGTTCCGACAGCTTGCGCAGGTGGTCCCGCCACGGGTCGAGGTTTCCGCCCGCGATGTCGGGGCCGCCGATGTGGTCGAGCATGAAACGGATGTTCGGACACCGCCGCGCCAGTTCCGTCACGTCCTCCAACTGGTGGCGCGTCACACCGAGATCGAAGGTGAAGCCCACTTTCTCCAACCGTTGCACGCCCTTCACGAAGTCCGGCCGCAGGCACCAGCCCGGTTCACGTTCCGTCTGGATCAGGCGGCGAATACCACGCAACAGGGGAGCCTCCGCCAGCTTCTCCAGCGTGGGAAAAATGGCCTCCCCCTCTTCCAACGGCGCGGCGGCCACGATGGCCCGGATACGCGGATCTTCTTTCGCGAGGCCGCTCACCCACGCCGCCTCGTCGTTCCACTGGTCCCGCGCGCATTCGGCCTGTACGAAGACCAGTTTGTCGATGGTATAGGGCTTGGCCTCGGCCGCGTGGTCCCTGGGCAGACAGGCCCGGTTCAACACGGGCGAACTCTTGATCCAGGTATAGGTGAGGTGGTCCGGGTCCCAGAAATGGACGTGCGTGTCAATGATGGGGAAAGGCAACATGGTTTTCTCCCCGGGAACGGCGGCCGCGGGACGTCCCCCTGCCAGCAGGGCCGCCGCGCCCGTTGTTTTCAGAAAGCTTCGCCGGTCCATGGTGAATCCTCCGTACCGCCGACTCTAGCCCACGGCGGCGTTCCGCCGCAAACCGGGTACGGTCGGATGGATGTGAACGGTTACGCCCCGTGGAACAGCCGGTAGAGATTGGTCGCCAGCAGCACGAATCCCATGATGGCCGCCGCGCCCATGGCGATCTTCTTGAACAGTTCATTGGGCACGTGGGGCGCGGTGCGGACGCCGGTGAAAGATCCCAATAGTACGGCGGGGACGAAGATGACCACCTGCCGCACAATGTCCGTGGAGATGTCGTCGCGCCACAGGAAATTGGCGATGGCCCACAGGTTGATAATCAGAAAATAGCAGACGATGTTGCCCCGGAAGGCGTCCCGGTCCGTGTCCTGGTTGGCGAGGAAAAGGATTACCGGCGGTCCGCCCATGCTGGACGCTCCACCGGAAAAACCGCTGAGCATGCCCACGGGGATCATGGCCGGGACGGCGCGGGCGACGGGCTTGCGCCAGCCCGACAGCAGGGTCAGGGCGAAAGCCAGCACGAAGGCGCCCAGGGCGATTTTCAGCCACACCTCGTTGGTGTGGTGAAGTGCCCAGACCCCCGCGGGAATCCCGAAGAATGCCCCCACTACCAGGGGTCCCACGATGCGCAGGCGTACATGACGGCGGGCGTTGTACGCCACGTAGGCCGTGTTCACCGTGCTCAAAAGAATCACCGTGGGGGTGACGAATTCGGGCGGATAGAGGAAGAGCAGGGCGGGCGCGGCGATAAGGGCCATGCCGAAACCCGTGTAGCCCTGCACGAAACCCGCCAGAAAAGCGATGGCCGATCCGACGAGCAGAATGATCCAGTCCATGGAAAGCAAGGGATTCTCCTTTAGCAAACAAAGGGACTGACGCAAGCGTAGCGAGGAACGAGCCGTTGCGCGATAGCGAAAGTACTCTTTTGCGAAAGCGTAGACGTGTCTGTCCCTTTGTTTGCGGGCTTTATTGGCGTCTCAGGCCGTGAGCGGTTACGCGACAGGCTACAGGGAGCGGGGATCATGGCGTGTCGAGAGGGGCAAAGGCAAGAGCGGGGCGTGGACCCAGTGGACTTAGTGAACAAAGTGGCTCCCTATCCGCCGTCCACCTGGTCTGCCTGGTCCACTGGGTCCATTCCATTCCCCGGATCCAGCGCCGCCAGGTTTTCCCGTGCCGGCGCAAAGCCGGGACAGAGCTTCAGCGCCCGCGCCAGGCTCTCCCGTGCTTCCGTTGGCCGTTCCAGACCACTGAGCACCACCGCGATATCGTTGTGCAGCACGGGATCTTCGGGATCGAGGCGCAGTGCTTCGACGAAGGTGGCCAACGCCACCTCGGCTTTCCCGGCAAGCACCTGCTCCTCCCCGGTCTGGCGCATCTCGTGGGCATCCATCCGTTGCTGGAACTCATCAATGCCGGGCGCCGCGTTTCGCGCATATCGCAACGCCGCGCGGGCGCCTTCGACATCGCCAAGCCCGTCCAGCACGCGGGCCTCATACAACCTTGCCATAAGGTTGCCCGGCTCCAGCGCGATGGCCCGGCCCAGTTGCCGCCGCGCTTCCTCCAAGGCGCCCTGGTGGTACGATATGGCCCCGAGGGCCATCTCCACATGGGCGGCGTTCTTTCCCGCCCTTTGCAGACACAGGAGGATTTCCTTCGCCTCATCGAGAGCACCGCGATTGAGCAGGATATTGGCCAGCGTGGTGGCCGCGCCCAAATGGGCGGGGTCGATGGCGACAGCGGCACGGCAGGCTTCCTCGCCCTCTTCGACCAGACCGCACGCCAGGGCCTGCTCCGCCAGATCATGGAGTGCTTTTACATCGTCCGGATTCTCGGACCGCTTGCGGCGGGCGATGGCGAGATATCGCTTCACCTTCGCCAGTCCGTCCTGGCTTGCGGTACCGTAGCCATGGTGGTGAATGATGATGTCCGGCGCGGCCAGGATCACGCCGCCCCGTTCCACCACGCTGGGCGTGATGTTTTCGTGAACCGCCTCGCGGTAAGCGAAACCGCGCCCGTTTCGGAAGAGCCGGAGCAACCTTGTTTCGATATACCCCGCGCGTCCGCGGGCGTTGGGGTCGCCCGGTGCCACCGGCCGCCAACGCCAGGCGCGGGGATCGTCGCAATAATTCGCGAGGGTCAATTCAATGGCGTCCGCGCCCCGGCCGTCCCCATCGACCCAGGCGCGTATGCGCCGCGCGCCGTCCGGGTCGAGCGTCTCATCCGCGTCGAGGTGGAGTAGCCAGTCCCCGGCGGCGTGGGCCATACCCGCATTTCGTGCCGCGGCGAAGTCATCGTTCCAGGGCACCCGGAACACCCGCGCCCCAAAGCGCTCGGCAACGGCCACGGTGTTGTCGGTGGACCCCGTGTCGGCGACGACCATTTCGTCCACCACCGCGCGCACGCTGGCGAGGCAGTCCGCGAGGCAGCGGGCCTCGTTCTTGACGATCATGATCAGGCTTAGCGTGGGCAAAAGGGCCTTCCTTCCTGTTCGCGCCGGGGCATTATAGGGGCTTGTCGCGATTGATTCGACCCCACGGACAAACACGGACGGGCACGGACGGAGATCGTTGACATCCCCCTTGTCCCGGCCCATCCGTCCTGTTACTATTTGGTGGTAAAGACCTTGCCACCGATTCAGAGGAGTGACGGATTATGCTGAAACAGATTGGCATCGTGGGAGAAAGCGCGCAAATCGAGGCGCAATTACGGTCGGCCGCGCCCGACGAGGTCGTGGTTTCGCGGATCGAGTCCGGCCAGATCGATTCGGGCCTGGTATCCGCGCTGGTCGTCGATGGCGTGTCGGAGGATGCCCCGCAGGCCATTCTCCGTGCCGCCGCCACCCATGAAGCGCTCTTGGGCCTCCTCGCCGATGCCATCGATTGCCGCGAGGGAATCGCCTTGGGGGGATCGCGTCGCGTGTGCGACCATGCCACGCGCTTCGCCAGGGCCCTCGGTCTGAACAGCGAGGAGCAGATACTTCTGGAGCGGGGCGCGCTTCTGCGTGACATTGGGAAGCTGTCCATCTCGAATGAAGTACTCCTAAAAAACAAGGTCCTGACCTATGACGAGTGGATCCTGCTCCAGCAACACACCTGCCTTGGTGTGAAACTGCTCGAGGAGCGCTCCTTCTGCACGGGCGTGGCCGACATTGTTCATCGCCATCATGAATGCTACGACGGCACGGGATACCCCGACGGCATCGAGCGTGACGAGATTCCCCGTTTTGCCCGCATCATGAAGATCCTGGATGTTTACTGCGCCATGACCAGCCCCCGTCATTACCGGAAAACACACAATACCCACGAGAGCGCCGTCGAGTATCTCCTGAGCGAGCGGGGCAAACATTTCGATCCCGAGTTAATAGACGTCTTCATCGGGGAAAACATCGGTCGGACGGCGACGTAAGAGGGGCGAGAACGAACACGGACAACTTCATGTTTCCCGGCGGGTTCGTGTGTGTCCGTGTTCGTCCGTGCCTTTATTCCCCCACCTGGGCCGCCAGTGATTTCAGGTAATTCACCGGTCCCTCGTCGTCCCACTTGGCGCCGCCTTCTTGCTTGAAGACCACCTCGCCTTCCGGGCTGATGAGGAAACTCACGGGGACCCCTTTTTGGGCGTAGGGCTCGGGCAAGGCGCCTTCGAAAGTGTAGACGGGGAACCTCGTCACGCCCCGCGCCACGTAGTCGGGCAGCTTGTCGAAATCACTCCGGGCCACGGCCACAAAGGCAATCCGCTCGTCGTCTTTCACCGCGTCATGGAGGCCGTTGAGTGAATCCAGTTCCGCCCGGCATTGGGGGCAATCGGGACTCCAGAAGTGCAGGAACACGGCCTTCCCCCGCGTTTCCGCCAGGTCGAAGGTTTCGCCGTCGAGGGTTTTCACGGACCAATCATAGGCGGCCCGTAGGTCCCGAGTGATGGCGGGCGGCCGGAGTTGTCCCCCCATGAGCCGGGTGAAGGGCTCCGGAAAAAGTTGGTACGCGGCAAGAAGGGCCGCGACGAACAATACCGGGCCACCCAGTACGCCCAGCACCAGCCCCACCAGGCATCCACGCAGGAAAGGCCGTTTCTTGCTCTCGGACACGTCAGGTACTCCCCATGATGCGTGCAACCATCCCTATAACCAGCAGCATGAGGAACTCGACAACCGCGCTGGCAACGATTTTCGTCTTTGTATTGCGCGTACTCTCGCGGGCCGTTTCACGTGTCGTGTCCAGCACGAGATTCAGCAGGGCCATGCCCAGCCAGGCCGTATTGGCCAGCAACACCAAGATGAAGCATAGAAAGAATAGGGCCACTGGAACGCTCATGTCGATTCCCTCCCGTTATTTCCGGTCCCGCGCTTCCCTGTCCCGTTCATCAAAACGCGCCATCCGTTCCTTGAACGATGCTTCATGCCCGCGCTCCGATGGCTGGTAGTAGGTTCCCCGGATCACGCCGTAGTCCTGGGGAACGTAGCCTTCCTCGAAGCCGTGGGCATACTGGTAGCCTTCGCCCCGGCCCAACCGTTTCGCGCCGCGGTAGCTCGTGTCTTGCAGGTGCGTGGGCACCTCGATGGTCTTGCCTTCGCGAACGTCCGCCAGGGCCGCGTCGATACCGCGATAGGCGGCGTTGCTCTTGGGCGCGCAGGCCACGTGGGTGGCCGCCTGTGCCAGGATGATGCGCGCCTCGGGCATGCCGATGAACTCGCAGGCCTGCCAGGCCGATGTGGCCACCACCAGCGCCATGGGGTCGGCGTTGCCCACCTCCTCGGAAGCCGCGATACAGATGCGCCGGGCCACGAAGCGAGGCGTCTCCCCCGCTTCCAACATGCGGGCCATCCAGTAGAGCGCCGCATCGGGATTGCTCCCGCGCATGCTCTTGATGAAGGCCGAGGCCGCGTCGTAGTGCCCGTCGCCCGTGCCGTCATAGTGGAGCAGCTTTTTCTGAATGGACTCCTGCGCCACCTCGATGGTGACATGGATGACCTTTTCCTCGGGCGGCGTGGTAAGCAGGGCCACCTCCAGCGCGTTCAGGCAGCGCCGCACGTCGCCCTCGGCGTAGGTGGCGATATGGGCCAAAGCGTCATCATCCACCACGATCTTGAAGTCGTCCAGCCCCAGTGCTTCGTGTTTCAACGCGCGGCGCATGAGTTGGATCAGTGCCGCTTCCTCCAGCCGCTTGAACTCGAAGATCTGCGAACGGGACAGCAAAGGCGCCACCACCGAAAAGAAGGGGTTTTCCGTGGTCGCCCCGATGAGGGTAATGCCGCCGTTTTCCACGTCCGGCAAGAGCGCGTCCTGCTGTGCCCGGTTGAAGCGGTGTATTTCGTCCACGAACACGATGGTCCGCCGCTGTTCATGGATCCGGCGTTGCTTCGCGATAGCGATGAGTTCACGGAGTTCGCGCACCCCCGAAGTCACGGCGTTCAATGGCTCGAAGGCGGATTTCGTCTGCATGGCGATAATCCGGGCCAAGGCGGTCTTGCCGCATCCGGGGGGGCCGTAAAGAATGAGCGATGTAACCCGGTCCGCCTCGATGGCACGACGCAGGATCTTGCCACGTCCCAGGATGTGATCCTGCCCCAACAGCTCGTCCAGCGTCCGCGGCGCCACCCGCCGTGCGAGGGGTGCTTCCCTGCGGAGACGTGCCGCCGCCGCATTCTCGAAGAGATCCTCGACCATGGGGATATCCTAGCCCCTGCGCCCAATGCCGGGCAAATACCCTGGATCAAGCTGGAAGACCGGGGAATGAGACGGCCCGCCGGAATGTTCTTCACACAAGCGCCGGTGCGAGCGGCTCCTTTTGGCGGCGATGATGGCTGATGCGGTGGTGGTACCGTTCGCACCGGCCTTTCTTTTGCCCGCGGGAAGAGGATATTTGAATAATCCCTCCGCGGCGCCAGGGACATGCGCCTTCCCCTAACCCGGCGTAGCCGGAACCAGGCATCAAATGTTCATCTCCCAGCCCTTCTTGAAGGTGGGCTTGATGAACGCCTGCGCTTCGGGCGTGGCTTTGCAGGTCATGGTCTTGTAATCCCAATCGAACCCGGACTTGCTGCGGTAGGCCACATTGGCCAGCAGCATGGACTCGGTCATGGGGCCGGAATAGGCGAAGTTGCAGGTGGGCGGGGTCATGTTACCTTTACAGGCGTCAATGAACTCCTTGTGGAAGCCCGGCGAGTCGGGGATGAAGGGCTTGGGCGCTTCGAAGTCGGCGAACTGCTCTTTGGGGAGTAAGGTCCGTTGATCAAAGCCGCAGAGCAGCATACCTTTGCTGCCGATGAAGAGGTTATTGTAGCCCCTCGAAGGCAGGTTGAGTTCCTTGAGGATTTCGGGACCGTCCTTGTGTTGTCCCCAGTGAAGTTTAACCGCGGGCCGATTGCCCTTTGCGGGAAAATCCAGGGTGGAGGAGAATTGCTGCATGGTCATTTTGGGGTCGGGTTCCGGGCCGGTGGCGCTGACATGGGTCGCGTGATCCAGGTCGAGGGCCCAGTAGGGGATGTCGAGGATGTGGCAACCCCAATTGCCCGCTTCGCCGGTACCGAAGTCCCACCAGAAGCGCCAGCCGTAAGGCGTGATCTTCGGGTCATAGGGCATGTATTCCACGGGGCCAAGCCAGAGGTCGTAGTCGAGATGAGCGGGGACGGGCGTGCCCGCGCCCTTGGAGGGGTACATGCCCCGGTTGCTGCTTACCCAACTGTAAACTTCGGAGACCTCGCCAATGGCGCCACTCCGAATAAGCTCAACCACGCGATGCATGTTTGTCTTGACGTGGCGTTGGACACCAAGCTGGGTGGTGAGTTTTTTTCGTTTGGCCAGGTTGGTAAGGGCGCGCACTTCCCACACCGAGTGGGCAAGGGGCTTTTCGAGATAAACGTGTTTGCCCAATTCCATGGCCATGTAGGCCGGATGGAAGTGGGTGTGGTCGGGCGTGCTGATAACGACCGCGTCGATGTGCTTGTGTACTTTGTCCAGCATCCGGCGGAAATCCGTGAATTGCTTCGACTTCTCAAATTGCTGGTATGCGGAACCCGCGCGTTCAAGATCCACGTCGCATACCGCGACAATGTTTTCTCCGCGCACCCCGTTGTAATTCGACTTGCCCTGGCCGCCGATGCCTACAATGGCGATGTCGAGTTTTTCATTGGGGGAAACGGTCTTGGCGATAGCCGGGAAGGCTTTCATGGCGGCCATGCTGAACGCGGTCGTTTTGAAAAAATCGCGTCGGGTAATGTTGCGGGACATGTCACTTTCTCCGTGGTTGTAATAACTGAATCTTCGCGGTGTTTTTCGAATAAAAATGGAGAGGGGCGGCGCGGCGTGAAGGTCGGAAATCCTTGCGCGGGATCATAGCAGATAAGCCCTGTTCCCGCCAGCTCCCCGTACTCTATCAGTATTTTTTCAACCAACCCCCGTGAAGGCATTTGCGAAATGAAGGATTTGTTTACGAACCATCCGCAGGACCGCGTTCGGTCCCAGCACCTGGTATGTAACGGTATTATTGAAAGCCACCCTTTTGCAAATGGTACGCCCGTGGTGCTGCGGCTTGCTTCTCCCCGAGGGCCATCGTGTAGGCTATACGCCGCCCGCGCAAGCGGCACGGGTATGGTTCCACGCGATGGGAAAAGAGCATGACCAGCACCGAAGACGGCACGTTTCACGGTTTGCGCGGCCTGGGTCCCGGGGCGCTTCTTCTGACCGGGCTGGCTTTGTCCATCGGCTGGGGGATCCGGGGTAACTTCGGCCATGAATACGGTGCCATGGTGCCGGGAGCCCTGGCCGGCATCACCGTGGCGCTCATGGCGGGCCGCGAAGACTGGCGGCGACGTGTGGCCTTTTTCGCCCTGTTCGGCGCCTTGGCCTGGGGATTCGGCGGGTCCATGTCCTACGGCCACGTCATCGCCTACACCCAGTCCGGTCATTTCCCCAGCCAGGTCTACGGTTTTTTCTGTCTCTATGTCATTGGTTTCCTGTGGGCGGGCATGGGGGGCGCGGGCACCGCACTGCCCGCCGTCTTGGACCAGGATCGGCTCCTGCGTATCCTCGGCCCGCTCTTTTTCGTTCTTATCGCCTGGGCCGGCTTCGCCCTGCTCATCGAACCCCGGCTCGACGCCTGGGCCGCGGTGGGCGATGGAACCTGGTCACGGCATGAGAACCCCCTGTACTGGTTTGACAGCGATTGGTTGCAGGCCCTCGTGGCGTTGGCCGCGATCTGTGTTTACGACCTGGTAAACCGCATGCGTGTCCGCATCCCCCTCAGCCTCGCCATCGCCATGCTGGCCATTCTTGCCGCGGGCTGCTACCTCCTGGCGATCCTGACCTCCTATTCGCTGGCCATTACGGTGCTGGTGCTCTGCGGACTGCTCGTGGGATTGTTTATCACCCATCCGGCGCTGGTGCTGTATGCCTATGCGGGCTTCTACGCCGGTCACTTCCTGCAGCGTATCTTTATCGCCCTGGGGGGCGGGGCCTTCCTCCGCCGATGGTTGGTTCACTACCAGGGCCTCGGCGAAGTGGCGCGCCGGATGGCCGCCGACCAACACGTTCCGGTGGAAGATCTGCTTGTGGCGAACTGGCCCGATATCGTTCTGCGATACCCCACGCACCTGGGCTGGATACTGGGCATGGCCGTCGGTATCGCCATCTACTTCCACCGCCACGGCAGGTTCGCCAATGGCGCTTCCCTGTTTCTTCACATGGCCTTGGGATGGTTCGCGGGCTTTCTCCTTTTTCCCGTGCTGCTTAGTTTCGGGGGCGCGGGATTCCGCATGACACCGCCCCGCGGCGATAACTGGGCGGGTGTTTTGGGCGTCTTCCTAGGCGCCCTTCTGTGGTTGCATCGCAATCAACTGGCCCCGGTCATCTGGACGTCCCTGGTGTGCGGCACCTTCGGCGGCCTGGGCTTCGCGGGCGCGGTGCTGCTCAAGCTGATCATGATTTGGCCCGGGAACCCCGCCCGCGGCGTGGCCCCAGGCACGTGGG
Source organism: Candidatus Hydrogenedentota bacterium (assembly GCA_024278275.1). Lineage (GTDB taxonomy): Bacteria > Hydrogenedentota > Hydrogenedentia > Hydrogenedentales > JAJRTN01 > JAJRTN01. The sequence goes on along the minus strand of JAJRTN010000024.1, from coordinate 6,723 downwards.
CCCATTGGCAGAGCGCGAACTGGCACAGTGTCATGGAGCAAAGTTATGGTTTCATCAACGGCATCGGCCTGGCCGTGACCATGGGTATTCTGGCCGCTTCCAAGGGACGGCTCATGGATAATCCACGGCGGGGACGGGGCCTCACGGCGTTGGCCGCCGCTTTCACCCTGCTTGCCGTGCCCTACCTGAACCTGGTCAAGAATGTGTCCCGGTGGATCCAGGAAGGCGCGGTGGCCGAATCCCTGTGCGCGCCCCTCTTCAAGTCCGTCACCTTCAGCACGCTTACCTGGTTTAACCTGGCCTTCTTCACCCTGGCCATCGCCGTCCTCCTGGTGATGGGACGTCATCTCGTCCGGCCCGTGGCGTTGGTGCCGGAAAAGCCCCTTGGGCGTGGGCAGATGCTGTTCCTTGTGCTGCTTTGGGTGATGGTGGTGGGAAACTTTGAACGCCAGCTCCCTCACTTCGCCGAAAACCGGCTTATCACGGAGTGGGTCATCGCCATGCACGCGGTTCTGGCAACGGTACTGGTGCTCCTCCTTCCCCATGAGGGACGGGAGGTGCCCGTCATGGGTCGTGCCAATTACCGGGGTCCGATCATGCACGCCCTGCGCTGGGCCGTCATCATGCTTATCTTCGCCGGTGTTGGCTCTGCCTCGCTGGTCGCCGGTCTCTACGGCGGACGGCCCGCCGGGCAAGGGGCGGTGATCAAGCGTTTCGGCCCCGAGGCGGCCTGGCGAAACGAGCCCCTGCTGCGCGGCCAACGCCACCGTTGACCGGGAGAACCAGGGCGATCAGCGCGCGTGTTCGGGATGACAAAGTAAAGAAGGGCGGACAGGCGATAGCGGCGTATTCCTGCGGGGCGACTTGTCCCGTGCGGACCGCGTCGCGCCGTGTCAGGCGGAAGAACCGCTCTCGGGAAAGGCATCGCGAATGGCGACTATGGCCTCCACGTCGGCGAGAAAGATGTCCACCAGTTCGGGATCGAAGTGTTCTCCCCGCTGTTCGCGAAAGAAATCAACAATGCGGTCCAATTCCCAGGCCTTCTTGTAACTGCGCTCCGCGCCCAGGGCGTCGAACACATCCGCAATGCCGGTGATGCGGCCGTAGATGTGGATGTCCGTTCCCTTGAGACCCCTCGGGTATCCCGTGCCGTTATACTTTTCATGGTGCTCCCGGGCGACCACGGCCGCCGTGCGCAGAATGCGGCCCCGGCTGACTTTCAGCATGTCATAGCCCACTTCGGCGTGGGTCTTGATGATGTCATACTCTTCCGGGGTCAGCTTTCCCGGTTTGTTCAGGATGGCGTCGGGAACGCCCACCTTGCCCACGTCGTGCAGTGGCGCGGCCAGCCGCAGGATTTCTCCTTCGGCCTCGCTCAACCCGTGTTGAAGGGCCAGGTACTTGCAGTACTCCGCCACGCGCTTCACGTGATGCCCCGTCTCCATGGAGCGCGTTTCGACAATGGCGCCGAGGGTAAAAACGATCTCTCGCTGGGCTTCCTCAAGATCTTTCACCAGGCGCACGTTTTCCAATGCGGCCGCCGCGTGATTGGCGAGAATGCTCAGCGCTTTAAGGTCGCCCTCCGTGAAAGACGCGCCATTACGTTTTCCCGTAACATTCAGCACGGCCAGGACGTGGGGTTGCTGTGCCTCGGTGCCCAGCTTGGTGTTGCCGTTGGCCCCCTTCCGTTCCAGGGGCACGGAAATGAAGGAATGCCCCGGGAGTTGCCGGCTGAAGCGGCGTACCTGGTCGTTATCCCGAATATCGGGCACCAGCAGGGGTTGCACCTGTTCGGCGACCCAGCCGGAAACACTGTCGCCCATCTCCACCACCGCCTTGTCCATCCCCTCGGGCAGGCCGATGCTATGGGCCACCTCAAGTTGCCGGCCGTTTTCCGAAACCAGCATGAGCGAGCCGCGGTCCGCGTTCACCCGGTCCAGCGCGGCGCCAAGTACGTATTGCAACAGCTTCTGCTCGTCACGAATGGCCGCGATGCTTTCACTGATGTGAAAGAGATCCGTGATTTCGAGGAGCCGTGCATTCTCATTCTGCAGGCGGCTTCGTTCTAGGGCGTTGGTCACCGCCATCTTAATCTCGCTGAGATTAAACGGCTTGAGCACGTAGTCGTAGGCGCCCTCCTTGACCGCCGCGCGGGCGGTCTCCAGGGTGGCATAGCCGGTCATCACGATGGGCACCAGGGATGGCGCGATTTTTCTGGCCTCATGGATGAGCTCGATGCCATCCATCTCGGGCATCATGATATCGGTGAAAAGCACCACGAAGGCGTCACCGGAGGAAAGCCGCTCCAGCGCCGCCTTTCCATTGGCCGCCGATTCGACGATATATCCCTCGTCCGAAAGAATATCCACCATGAGTTCACGGATTACCACCTCATCATCCACGACGAGAATGCGGTTTTCACTGCTCATGGATATAGCCTTGCTCCTGTAAAGCCGGATCCTATCACAGGCAACCCGCCAGCGGCAATTCGAGGCGACGCCGTCACGGCCCACGGGGCTCTTCGAGACTGGGTGGTCTGCCGGTTTGCGCCTGCCGTCCGCCGCCCGTATGATAGGCGCCGACACGGTGAAAAAGGGAGGATGTGACTCGTGGAATGGGCGCGTGCGTGGCCGATAGTTTGTCAGTTTGGCGTTGGAAGCGTCTTATGTGCCATTGGTTTGGCGGCGGGGGCGCGGGGCGGTTACTTTGACCTGAAACTTAAGGCCGACCGCCGTCTGCTCGGTATCGTGGCGGTCGGTTTCATCGGGCTGTTGATTCTTTCGTGCCTATTCACTTTCTGGCTTCCTCAACTGCCCGCGGGGAATACGCCATGACGGTCGGAAATCTGAGCACCCCCCTCGATATCGCGGTGATGATCACCTATTTCGTGGTTGTGGTGGGCTTTGGCCTTTACTTCGGCCGCTATTCCTCCACCACCAAGGATTTTTTCTTTGGCGGGCAGCGCTTCGCCTGGTGGGTCATCGCTTTCTCGGCCATTGCCACGACGGTCGGCAGCTACAGCTTCGTGAAATACAGCGCCGCCGGTTTCAGTTACGGTATCAGCAGCACCCAGTCCTACCTCAACGACTGGTTCTGGGTGCCCATCCTGCTCCTGGTCTGGCTGCCCATCATCTATTACCAGCGCATCAAGTCCATCCCCGAGTACTTTGAACGCCGTTTTGGACGTCCCGCCCGCATGGCCGCCATGGTCTTCATCCTGCTCTACCTCGTGGGCTACGTGGGCATCAACTTGCTTACCCTCGGCACGGCCCTCCAGAGCATCCTCGGTTGGCCCGTCTTCTTCGGGGCTTCCGTCGCGTGTCTCACCGTCACCCTCTATGTTTTCGCCGGCGGACAGACCTCGGTCATCATGACCGACCTCGTGCAGGGTATTACCCTGCTGATCGTGGGACTGGCCGTGTTCCTCATCGGCGTGGCGCATCTTGGCGGATTTGCCCGTTTCTGGGCCTTGCTCCCCGAGGGACACCGCTACCTTTTCTCGGCCTTCAACGCGCCCGACAAGTTCAGTTTCATCGGCATCTACGCGCAGGACGGACTGGCCAACACGGGGGCCTTCGTGCTGATGAACCAGGGCATGGTGATGCGCTTTCTCGCCCTCCGCAGCGTACATGACGCGCGCCGTATGTCCGTGGTGTGGCTCCTCGTGCTCGCTCCCCTCGCGGCGATCACGGTCAGCGGTGGGGGGTGGATTGCCCGGGCGCTCATGGAGAACGGCGAGCTCGACGTGGAGGCCAAGCACGCTTTCGTGCAGGCCGCCGCCTTCCTTTGTCGTCCCGGCATATTCGGCTTCGTCCTGGCCGCGCTCATGGCCGCCCTCATGAGCACCGCCGACACCCTCATCAACGCGGTAAGCGCCGTGTTTGTCAACGACATCTATCGGCCTTACGTCCGCGAAAACGCCCCGGATCGCCACTACCTGCGCGTGGCCCGCATCACCAGCCTGTCCACCGCGGCCTTTGGGCTGGCCCTTGTGCCGCTTTTCAGCAACCAGAGCATTTACTCCGCCCACGGCATGTTTACCGCCGCCGTGACCCCGCCCATCGTCATGGCGATTCTTCTCGGCGTATTATGGCCCCGCTACACGCCGGCGGCCGCCATGGCCACCCTCGTGGGCGGCGGAATCCTCGTTGCCGTCTCCCTTTTTCCGCCCTTCGACGCCTGGCTGCTGCCCCCCTTCTCCTTTGGCATGGGGCCCGACAGCTACAAATTCACCCGTGCCCTCTACGGCCTCGTGGTAAGCGGTGTGCTGGGGGTCGTGGTCACCTTCTTCACGCGGCCTCTCCCCCTGACCGCCATCGCGGGCCTCGTGAGCGGCACCCAGCTCGACGCCATGCGGAAGTTCAAGGGCGGCGAGGTGAACCGTCGCCCCGGGCGGATCATGTACGGCCATGTGATGACGGACCCCGCCATCGAGAACGACGACCTGATCGGCATCCCCGCGGCATGGCTGCCCGATATGGCTGCGGAAACGGGGGATTTGGTTTACGTGTGTGACCGGCGGTGGTGGTTCGGCGGTCTGCGCAGCGTACACGGCAAGGTGGGGCCGCCCTCGGCGGACGACACCCTGCGGCTCAGTCCCGGCGCCATGGCCCGTGGCCACTTCAAGGACGGGGAAGCCGTGTATATCGAGAAGGCTTTTTAGGATCGGCCGCGTGCCCCATGGGAATGCATACCGCACGCTTCCCCGACGGTCCTCGCAATAACGGTTCTGGTAAGACCGTGGGGGGGGCTCGATTTTTTCAACCACGAAATACACGAACCACACGAAAGAGAATCATCCCGTGGCGCGTTGCCCACGACAGGGTGCGGCAGGCGAACACGGGAGCAATGCCTTTGATCCTGGTTCCGACCGTCCCCGGTCGAACCTTCGCATGATCTGGCCATATCACCCCAGTCCCCCCTGTCATTTCGAACGTTGGCGGGACGCGTGCCCGTACCCGGGCCGGTCGGCGGCACGATGGAAAGCTTGGGCATGGCCGTTCGTTGATGAGAAATCTCGATGGAGATCCCTCACGGACCCCTATCGAAGCATGACGGTCCGTGCCCTTTCCTCTCCCGCGATACCGCCCGAAGCCCACGTCGCCAACGTTCGGGATGACAAGGAAGCGCGGGGGAGGCACGGTCAAGGCCGTGCCTCCCCCGCGTTCTGTAATTCCATGGGGACGGGGGTTACTCGGTGCCTTCGCCGGGTTCGGGCGACAGCAGCGCACGCTTGTCTTCCACTTCCCTGAACGCATCCGCCGTATCCAAGGGCTCGTGTCCTTCCTCAATCAGGGGCCACTCGGCGGCGTACTGCACGTTCAGGTCGATGTATTCCTCCCACTTCTCCGGCACCTCGTCCTCCGAGAAAATGGCCGTTACCGGACACTCATCCACGCAGACGCCACAATCAATGCATTCGTCCGGGTCGATGACCAACATGTTCTCGCCCTCGTGGAAGCACGCCACGGGGCACACATCCACGCAATCGGTGTACTTACACTTGATGCAAGGCTCACAAACAATAAACGCCATGACGAAATCTCCTGTAGCGCCACCTGGATGGCCGCGGAATATGCGCGCCGTGCAGGCGGCGCAAGTCCATTCTCCTGCCTGAAGCTGGCAAATGGTATCAGCGGGCGGGAAGGACGTTCAAGATTATTTCCCGGGTTGCATCCGATCACCGGCAGACTCCCGGTGCGCCAAAAGAAACCCCACGTGGATTGTCGTGCGGGCATTCCCGCCCGCGTTATTCGCAGGCTTTACGATATGCCACCAAGACATGCCCGGCGCAGCGCTTCCAGGTGAAGTGCTGCGCGTGAAGAGTGCCCGCCCTGGCGAGGCGCTCCCGCAACGCGCCGTCGCGTGCGAGGCGGCAGATACCGTCGGCCATGGCTTCAAGGTCGGTCGGGGCCACCGTCAAGGCGGCTTCGCCCACCACCTCGGGGAGGCTGGAGGTGTTGGCGGTCAGCACGGGCGTGCCGCAGGCCATGGCTTCGAGCGGCGGCAGTCCGAATCCCTCGAAAAGGCTGGGCCAGAGGAAGGCGTCGGCGGCCGTGAGCAGGGCGGCCTGGTCCTCCTCGGCGATGAATCCGGGGAGGTGAATGCGCCCCCGGCAGGACGAGACATCGAGGGCGGCGCGAAGTTCTTCGCCATGCCAGCCCGCGCGCCCCGCGAGCACCAGGTCCGGCTTGATTTCCTCCGCCACGCGGCTGTACGCCTCCACGAGGCGTGCCAGGTTTTTGCGCGGTTCGAGGGTGCCCATGAAAAGCAGAAAACGCCCGGGCAGTCGGTACCTGGCCCGGACGGCCTCCACCTGTTCCGGCCGGGGCCGAAACACGGGAGCAACCCCGAGGTGGGCCACGTCGATCCGCGATTCCGGGATGCCCAGTCGTTCCGTCACGTCCCTGGCCGTGGCCCGCGAGTCGGCGATGATTCGCTTGGCACGGCGTGCGCTGCGTCCCACGGCGAAACGGTAATAACGGGCGCGGTTGGCGGCGAACCACTCGGGATGCCGCAGGAAATCCAGGTCGTGAACCGTCAGGACAAGCCCGGGCAGGCCCGTCAACGGTCCCACGCTGGCCGGATAGTTAATTACGTCGGCGCCCAATGAACGGGCGAGGCGTCGCGCCCCGAATTGATCGAACCAGGGCCGCCGCGCGCCTCCCGCGTCACGTTCCAGGTATCGGACCCGGTCCGTCTCGACGGGCCAGGCCATACCGC